>CAYTPC010000052.1:0-15793 GCA_964439605.1 uncultured Burkholderiaceae bacterium | reverse complement strand
GGCGATCGCCACGCACATGGCCGCGGCGGGGGTCAAAACCGTGGGCTTCATCGGCTTTTCCGACGCTTACGGCGAGGGCTGGTACGAGAGCTTCGCCAAGGCCGCCGAGGCCAAGAAGCTCAAGATCGTCGCCAACGAGCGCTACGGCCGCACCGACACTTCGGTGACCGGGCAGGTGCTCAAGATCATGTCGGCCAAGCCTGATGCGGTGCTGGTTGGCGCTTCCGGAACGCCCGCCGCGCTGCCGCAGAAGACGCTCAAGGAGCGCGGCTACGCCGGCCACTACTACCAGACGCACGGCGTGGCCAACGCCGACTTCTTGCGCGTGGGCGGCAAAGACGTCGAAGGCACCTTCCTGCCGGCGGGCCCGGTTCTGGTGGCCGAGCAGTTGCCCGACAGCCATCCGGTCAAGAAATCGGCGCTGTTGTACGTGAAAGCCTACGAAGCCGCTTACGGCAAGGGCACGGTGTCTACTTTCGGCGCGCACGCCTGGGATGCGGGCGTTCTGCTCGAAGCGGCGGTTCCGGTCGCGCTCAAGAAGGCGCAGCCGGGCACGCCGGCCTTTCGTGTCGCGTTGCGCGATGCGCTGGAAAACGTCAAGGAGGCGGCCGGTGCGCAGGGTGTGTTCAACATGAGTCCGACCGATCACGTCGGCTTCGACGAGCGCGCACGCGTGATGGTCACGATCCAAAACGGCGCTTGGAAATATCTGCCCTGAAGTGAACTCACCCCCAGGCTTCGCGCACTTCGTGTCGCTACGCCAACCCCCTCTCTGGGGGCAATCCCAGCGGCCCGGTCAAGCCGGGCCGCGGGATTCCTGGGCTTGGCTGCGCCAGTTTCATGCGTCGTGCGGTGGAGCAACTGGGGTGTTTTCCTTCACATGCCGAGCCATGGAAAGGCGTAATCTGCCGAACGTTGACACGGACGCATAAATATCCACCTGGGCTGTGCCTGCGGCTGCTTTTTTTCACATGGATTCGCAAATCGCTCTGCTGCTGACGCAAGACGGCATCGTCAATGGTTCGGTCTATGCGCTGATGGCGTTCGCGCTGGTGCTGGTGTTTTCGGTTACGCGCGTGATCTTCATTCCGCAGGGCGAGCTGGTCGCTTTTGGCGCGCTGTCGATGGCGGCGCTGGCCGCCGGGCGCGTGCCTGGCACGCTGTGGCTGCTGCTGGCTTTGGCGGGTGTGACGCTGGCGCTGGAACTATGGCGCTGGCGGCGCGGCGCGATGGTGTCGTGGCTGCCCGCGTTGAGTTGGGCTGTTGTGTTGCCCGGGCTCGCGGCGCTGATGGTGCTCGTCGTGCGGCCCACGTCGATGCTGCTGCAGGCGCTGACCACGCTGTTGTTGATCGTGCCGCTCGGGCCGCTGCTGTACCGGCTGGTCTACCGGCCGATGGCCCAGGCTTCGGTGCTGATTTTGCTGATTGCCTCGGTTGCGCTGCATGGCGTGCTGGTCGGGATCGGGCTGCTGTTTTTCGGCGCCGAGGGGTCGCGCACGCCGGCTTTTTCCGAGGCGCGTTTCGATTGGGGCGGCATGATGGTCAGCGGCCAGTCGCTGGTCGTGGTGGGCGTGGTGCTGGCGCTGGTGGCCGGAATGTTCTTGTTTTTCGGCCGCACCATCGCTGGCAAGGCGCTGCGCGCGACCGCGATGAACCGCATCGGCGCGCAGCTCATGGGCATCCCCACCGGCCTGGCGGGCGACCTGAGCTTCGCGCTGGCCGGGTTGATCGGCGCCGTGGGCGGCCTGCTGATCGCACCGATCACCACCGTGTATTACGACACCGGCTTTCTCATCGGCCTGAAGGGGTTCGTCGCCGCGATCATCGGCGGGCTCGCCAGCTACCCGCTCGCGCTGATCGGCGCGCTGATCGTTGGGCTGCTCGAAGCCTTCTCGTCTTTCTGGGCCAGCGCCTTCAAGGAAGTGCTGGTGTTTACGCTGATTATTCCGGTGCTGTGGTGGCGCTCGCTCCAGAGCCGTCATGTCGAGGATGAAGAAGAATGAAGGCATCATGACGCGCCGCCGCCTCATCTTGTTGTGCGTCGTCGCGTTCGCGCTTGCGTGGCCCTGGCTGCCCGAATTTACCGTGGCCGTCCTCAGCAATATTGCGCTGTATTCGCTCGTGACGGCAGGGCTGGTGATGCTCACCGGCATTGGCGGCATGACTTCCTTTGGACAGGCGGCTTTCGTCGCGATCGGCGCTTACGCCACGGCCTGGGTGTGCACGGCGCCACAGGCGCAAGAGCTGCTCGGCGGCTGGATGCCGGCGGTTCTGATGCCCTGGGCCGGGCTCGCATTCGGCCTGGCGCTGACTTTCGTCATCGCCTGGGGGCTGGGCGCGATCACGCTCAAGCTGTCGGGCCACTATCTTCCGCTGGGCACCATTGCGTGGGGCCTGAGCCTGTATTACCTGTTCGGCAACATTCAATTCCTCGGCGGCCAGACCGGCATGGGCGGGTTGCCGCCGCTCACGGTGGCCGGTGTTTCGCTGGCGTCGCCGCGCGCACTCGGGCCGGTGATCTGGGGCGTGTTGCTGCTTGCGCTGTGGGCGCTGCACAACCTGCTCGATTCGCGTGAGGGCCGCGCGATCCGCGCGCTCAAGTCGGGCCGCGTGATGGCCGAGTCGATGGGCGTGGATACCGCGCGCCAGCGCATCAAGGTGTTCGTGTTCGCGGCGCTGCTGGCAGCGGTCTCGGGCTGGCTTTATGCGCACATGCAGCGCTTCGTCAATCCGACGCCCTTCAATCTCAATATCGGCATCGAATACCTGTTCATGGCGGTGGTCGGCGGTTCGGGCCACCTGTGGGGGGCGGTGTTGGGCGCGACGCTGATCACGCTGGTCAAGCAAAAATTGCAGGATCTGTTGCCGCACCTGCTGGGCGCGAGCGGCAATTTCGAGGTGATCGTGTTCGGTCTGCTGATGCTGCTGGTGCTGCAGCGCTTTGCCGACGGCTTGTGGCCTGCCGTGGCGCGCCTGGGTGCGCGCTGGTTGCGGCCCGACGCGCCATCGGCGCCCAAGGCGCACGCGGTGCTCGGGCAGCAGCCCTTGCCGTCGCGCGGCAGCTTGCTGCTGGAAACCGAGCGCGTGACCAAACGCTTCGGCGGCCTGGTTGCCAACGATGCGGTGACGATGACGCTCAAGGCCGGCGAGGTGCATGCGCTCATCGGCCCCAATGGCGCCGGCAAGAGCACCTTCTTCAACATGATTTCGGGCGTGGACGATCCGAGCGAGGGCAGGGTGCGTCTGCTCGGGGAAGTGATGAACGGTCAGCCTGCGCGCGCTTTCGCGGCGCGTGGGCTCGCACGCACCTTCCAGCACGTGCGGCTGCTGCCCACGCGCAGCGTGCTTGACAACGTTGCGCTCGGCGCGCATCGCCGCGGGCGCAAAGGCTGGCTCGCGGCGATGCTGCGGCGTGACCGCGCCGAGGAAGCAGTCCTGCTGGGGCAGGCGCGCGCGCAAATCGAACGCTGCGGCCTGGCCGGGCAGGCCGGCACGCTCGCCGGCGCGCTGCCGCTGGGGCAGCAGCGCGTGGTTGAAATCGCGCGTGCGCTGGCGGGCCAGCCGGTGGCGCTGCTGCTCGATGAACCGGCCGCCGGCCTGCGCCGTCTCGAAAAGCAGGCGCTTGCCGATCTGCTGCGGCAGTTGCGCGCCGAAGGGCTCGGCATCCTGATCGTTGAGCACGATATGGAGTTCGTCATGAACCTTGCCGACCGCATCACCGTGCTTGAATTCGGCGCCGTCATCGCCGAAGGCACGCCGGCGCAGGTGCAGGCCGATCCGCGCGTGCTCGACGCCTATCTTGGCGGCAGCGACGACGAACTGGCCGGAGCGGCGGTATGAGGGCGTTGTTCGAATTGCGCGACTTTCACGTCGCTTACGGCGCGGTCGAGGCGCTGCACGGCGTTGCGCTGCATGTGGATGAAGGGGAGATCGTCACCGTCATCGGCCCCAACGGCGCTGGCAAGACCACCTTGTTGTCGGCTGCGATGGGGCTGCTGCCTTCGCGTGGGCAGTTGCGCTTTGCCGGCGAACTGCTGGTGCGGCCCAACGTCGAGGACATGGTGGCGCGCGGCGTCGCGCTGGTGCCCGAGCGGCGCGAGCTGTTTGGCGAAATGTCGGTGGCCGACAACCTGCTGCTCGGCGGCTTTTACCGTTGGCGCAGGGGCCAGCGCGACCAGCGGGCGCGGATGGAAGAAGTGTTCGCGATTTTTCCGCGCTTGCGCGAGCGCACTGGGCAACTGGCCAATACGCTCTCCGGCGGTGAACGGCAGATGCTTGCGATCGGCCGTGCGCTGATGGCGCGTCCGCGTCTTCTGATGCTCGATGAACCCTCGCTGGGGCTGGCGCCGCGTATCGTGCGCGAGGTGCTGCACGTGGTGGCGTCGCTGCGTGCGCAAGGGGTGTCGGTTCTGCTCGTGGAGCAGAATGCGCGCGCCGCGCTGCAAGTAGCCGATCGCGGCTACGTGCTTGAAACCGGCGCCGTCGCGCTGGAAGGCTCGGCGCGTGATCTGCTGCACGACCAGCGGATCGTCCAGACCTATCTCGGCCTGGGCGGGCAGAACGCTTGAGCACCTGAGCGCCTGTTCGAGGTCTTTTCCGGGCCGGACGCGGCGATTGGATCGCGTACGATGCGGCCCCCATGACTTTATGTTTACCTCCTGGCCTGGATGCCGTCATCATCGATCTGGATGGCACGATGATCGATACCCTGGGCGACTTCACCGTTGCGCTCAACCGCATGCTCGACGAGCTTGCGCTGCCGCGGGTGACGCCTGATGTGGTCGCATCCAGGGTCGGCAAGGGTTCGGAGTACCTGATCGAATCGGTGCTCGCCCATGTGTGCGGCAGCGCCCCCGGCGCGGCACTGAGCGCGCGCGCATGGCCGCTTTACCAGCGGCATTACCACGCGGTCAATGGGGAGCACGCAACGGTCTATCCCGGCGTGCGCGAGGGACTGCATGCACTGCGTATGCGCGGACTGCCTCTGGCCTGCCTGACCAACAAACCGACCGCCTTTGCCGTCACGTTGCTCGAAGCCAAGGGGCTCGCATCTTTTTTCGAACACGTGTTCGGCGGCGATGCCTTCGAGCGCAAGAAACCCGATCCGCTGCCGTTGCGCAAGACTTGCGAGGCGCTGGGTACGCAGCCTGCGCGCACGCTGATGGTCGGTGATTCAAGCAACGATGCGCAGGCCGCGCGCGCCGCCGGCTGCCCGGTGCTGCTCGTAAGCTATGGCTATAACCACGGTGAGCCGGTGCGCGGCGCCGATGCCGACGGCTTCGTTGATTCGCTGGCGGAACTCGCCTCCGTGCTATCGATTCCCCAGATAGAAGCCTGAGCCCGGCCGGCCGGTCGACTCTTTGTCTTTGGTCCTGCCTGGGTTAATCCATTGATGAGTATCAATTTTTAACTTGATATTCGGTTACGAATAGAAAACATTATTTCATTAGATAAATGAAGAACGGGAACACCATGGGATGGGTGCGTCGTCTCCTTGGGACAGAAAAGGCCGGCAAAAAGGAGGATGCGTGCCGCGCACCCTCCGATGCATCTTCCGGCGCCGTGGCGGGCCCATCGGACATTTATGCGCCGGGCACGCGCATCGTGTACGACCCGGAACTCATTGCGCAGTACAAAGAAGATCACCGCCGTTTGCTGGGGCTGTTCAGCGCCATCGATGAAGCGTTCTGGTATGGAGAGCTGGAAGCCACAACCGAAATGCTCAAGCGTTTTCTGGTCGGCTTTCAGGAGCATGTGCTCAGCGAAAAGATCCGTCTTTACATCTACTTGGAGCACAAGCTGGTGCATAACCCGCGCGGCTTCGAGGTGGTGCAGGGGTTTCGCCATGAGATGGATGGCATCGCCAAGGCGGTGATCGAATTCATGGTGCGGTACGAGGAAATTTACCTGCAGTCGCACGCCCAGTTGCGGGCCTCTTTCGCGGATGAACTGGCCCATATCGGCCAGCTTCTGGCGAAGCGCATTCGCTGCGAGGAAGAAGATCTGTACCGGCTGTATGTGCCTGCCGATGGCGTGATGCCCGCGATCAGTTTTGATACGGTAGCGCGTTCCTGAGTCTCCGGGTTCCGGGCCGATCCGGAGCCAACGCCGGCATCTCGGATAGACTCACCCCGATGTTCATTCACCACCTCATCCAAACAGGTCGGGCCGGCCGGGGAGCTTGGCCTTGGCGCATGCCTGCGGACATACTTTCTTGAACGGCGCGGCGCATGCCGCGCACCTGCGGTCCCGGTGCGGCGCACGAAGGGGCCAGATCGTGAATTGAACCGCCGGGCAGCCCGGTACGCCGTTGGAGATCCAACCCGTGATTACTGAACTTGAATTCAAAAGCCTTGCAGTGCAGGGCTACAACCGCATCCCGCTGATTGCCGAAGCTTTCGCCGACCTCGAAACGCCGCTGTCGCTTTATCTGAAGCTCGCGCACACGGGCGATGGTGGAAAGTACAGCTTCCTGCTTGAATCCGTCGTCGGCGGCGAACGCTTCGGCCGCTACAGCTTCATCGGCCTGCCCGCGCGCACGCTGCTGCGCTCCAGCGGCTTTGGCGATGCGGCGCGAACCGAGGTCGTCACCGATGGCCAGGTGGTGGAAACGGCGCTGGGCAACCCGCTGGACTTCATCGCGGCGTACCAGAAGCGTTTCAAAGTCGCGCTGCGCCCGGGCCTGCCGCGCTTTTGCGGCGGGCTGGCCGGGTATTTCGGTTACGACGTGGTGCGCCATATCGAGCGCAAGCTCGAAAAAAGCTGCCCGCCCGACACGCTGGACTGCCCGGACATCATGCTGCTGCAGTGCGAGGAGGTGGCGGTCATCGACAACCTCTCGGGCCGGCTGTATCTGATCGTCTATGCCGATCCGGCGCTGCCTGAAGCTTATGCCAAGGCCAAGCGGCGTCTGCGTCATCTGCGCGAGCAACTGAAGTACTCCGTTGGCGTACCCGCGTTGCAGCCCACGCAGGCGCATCCTGCGCAACGCAGTTTTGCCAAGGCCGATTACCTCGCGGCAGTCGAACGCGCCAAGGAACTGATTGCGGCGGGCGATTTCATGCAGGTGCAGGTAGGCCAGCGCATCAGCAAACGCTACACCGAATCGCCGCTATCGCTGTACCGCGCGCTGCGTTCGCTCAATCCGTCGCCGTACATGTACTACTACGACTTCGGTAATTTCCAGGTGGTGGGCGCGTCGCCCGAGATTCTGGTGCGTCAGGAGCGCACCGATGAAGGCGCGCAGAAAATCACCATCCGCCCGCTGGCCGGAACGCGCCCGCGCGGCACCTCGATCGAATTGGACAAGGCGGCCGAGGTGGAACTGGTCAACGATCCGAAAGAACGCGCCGAGCACGTCATGCTGATCGACCTTGCGCGCAACGACATTGGCCGCATCGCCCAAATTGGCACGGTCAAGGTGACCGAAGCCTTCGCGGTGGAACGCTATAGCCACGTGATGCACATCGTCAGCAACGTCGAGGGGCTGCTGCGCGAAGGCATGAGCGCGATCGACGTTCTCAAAGCCACCTTCCCGGCGGGCACGCTCACCGGCGCGCCAAAGGTGCATGCGATGGAGCTGATCGATCAGCTCGAACCCATCAAGCGCGGTATCTACGGCGGCGCCTGCGGCTACATCAGCTTTGCCGGCGACATGGACCTGGCCATCGCGATCCGCACCGGCATCGTCAAGGAACAGACGCTGCACGTGCAGGCGGCCGCCGGCGTCGTCGCCGATTCGGTGCCTGAACTGGAATGGAAAGAAACCGAAGCCAAGGCGCGCGCGCTGCTGCGTGCGGCTGAATTGGTGGAGGAAGGCTTGGAGTGACGCGGCGCGTGGCCGCGCTGCATCTAACGCAAGCCGCCGGAGATCGAAAACGCGCTCTCAGCGCGCGTACGCCACGCCGCCGTCGACGATGAGTGTCGAGCCCATCACGTAATCGCCCGCGCGCGAGGCGAGGTAAATCGCGGCGGCGGCCATGTCTTCGGGCTCGCCGATGCGGCCAGCCGGGATGCGTTCCTTGGTGCGGTCCGCATGGTCGCGCGCATCTTTGTTCATGCTCGACGGGAAGGCGCCAGGCGCGATCGCGCTGACCACGATGCGCTCTCGCGCGAGCCGCAGCGCCATGCGGCGGGTCAGGTGGATCAGCCCGGCCTTGCTCGCGGCATAGGAGTAGGTTTCGAGCGGATTGACCGAAACGCCGTCGATCGAGGCGATGTTGATCACTTTCGCGAGGTGATCGGTGGCCGCGGCGCGCAGCATCGGCGTGAGCGTCTGGGTCAGGAAGAAGGGCGCCTTCATGTTGAGGTCAACCACTTTGTCCCATCCGCTTTCGGGAAATTCTTCATAGGGCGCGCCCCAGGCGGCGCCGGCATTGTTGACCAGGATGTCGAGCGTTTTTTCGTGTTGGGCATAGGCGGCTGCAAGCGCCTTTGCGCCTTCGACGGTGGAAACGTCGGCCGGCAGCGAGACGCAGTGCCCCTGGGCGGAAAGCTCGCGGGCGGTTTCATCGCAGGCCTGCGCCTTGCGCGCCGAGATGTAGACGCGCGCACCGGCGCTGACGAAGCCTTCGGCAATCATGCGGCCGATGCCGCGCGAGCCGCCGGTGATGAGCGCCGTGCGGCCTTGGAGGGAGAAGAGTTTTTGGATGTCCATGTGCTTTCCTGGCCAGCGTGTGGTTGATCGGACGGCTAATTTAATTCACCGCCAGCCGCCGCGCCGTCGCCAAGGTGCCAGCCCGGAAAGACGATGAACAGGCCCTCAGGTCGCTGCGTCGGCCAAGCCGAAGCGGTAGATGCCGTCGTCGCCGCGCGTGCGGCGCAATTGCCCGCCGAACCACAGAAGGTGCAGGTGGGCGACGGTTTCGCCCATTGCGAAAGTGGTTTGGTGCACGTCCAGCGGGCGCTTGAACAGAATCGGCATTGTTTCAGCGGCGCTCTGGGGGCGTATGGCGCAGGCGGTCATCAGGTCGGCCAGCCGGTCGCGGTGGTGTTCTTCGAGCTGTTCGATGCGGCGGTGAATGCCGGTGAAGGGTTTGCCGTGCGAAGGCAGGCCCAGCGCGTCGACCGGCAGCGTGCGAAAGCGCGCGATGCTGTCCAGAAACAGCCGCAGCGGATTCGCTTCGGGCTCGTCCGCATGCACGCTCACGTTGGTGGAGATGCGCGGCAGCATCATGTCGCCGCCGATCAGTGCGTTGAGTTCCGGGCAATACAGCGCCATGTGCTCGGGCGCATGGCCATAGCCGCTGATGCAGCGCCAGTTGCGTCCACCGATGCGGATGACATCGCCATCGAGCATGCGCATGAATTCGTCGGGAACGGAGGGCACGAGGTTGGTGTAGTAGTTGGTGCGCGCCCGGATCTTGGCTATGACGTCGGGGGTCGTCAGCCCGTGCTTGAGGAAAAAATCCGCCGCGACGTTGCCGCCGGCGGCTCCGGCGGCACTGGCGGTGCTGTCGTCGGGGCTGCACAGCGTGCGCGCCATGAAGTAATCGGTGGCGCTGATCCACAGCGGCGCGTTCCAGCGTTGGCACAGCCAGTGCGACAGGCCAATGTGGTCCGGGTGCATGTGCGTGACGATCACGCGCAGCACCGGAAGGCCCTGCAGTTCGTTGGCGAAGATCTGCTCCCACAGTGCGCGCGACTCCTTGTGCGAGATACAGCAGTCGACGATGGTCCAACCTTCGCGGCCGTCGATTTCATCGCGCAGCAGCCAGAGATTGATGTGGTTCAGTGCGAAAGGCAAGGGCATGCGCACCCAGCGCACACCGGGCAGCACTTCAATGCTGCGGCCTGCTTCGGGAAGTGTCTCGCCCAGTGGGTAATGAAGTTGTTGTTCGAGGAGATCCATGTACGGTCAACGTTTGTATAAACGTCGCAATAAGAGCGAGCATTGTAGAGAGCGCGCGATCGGCTTGCTGTCGCATTCTCAACAGGCGCTCATCGTCGCGCGGCGGTTGGGAAAGGGGGGAGGGTGCCAGCGGGTAATACAGCGGGTAATATAGTGTGCAGGGTCTCACTCGTTTGAGATTCACACTGCGCTCCCCGGCGCAAGCCGCCTGAGACGACGCGCCGCCTGGGTGTGTTTCCACGTTATTGACCGATCTTTGAGAACGCCGTGCCAGAACGTCTTAGTGATCTCTTCGCCCACAACCGCACCTGGGCCGCCCAGATGGAGCGTGACCGGCCCGGCTTTTTCGCCAGCCTGGTCAAGCAGCAGACACCGCGCTACATGTGGATCGGTTGCTCCGACAGCCGCGTGCCGGCCAACCAGATCACCGGGCTCGAACCGGGCGAGGTGTTCGTGCACCGTAACGTGGGCAATATCGTCGTGCATGCGGATCTCAATGCACTGTCGGGGATTCAGTTCGCCGTCGAGCGGCTCAAGGTCGAGCACATCATGGTGACCGGCCACTACGGCTGTTCGGGCGTGCAGGCCGCGCTCGAAGGCGCCCGTATCGGTCTGGCGGATAACTGGCTGCGCCATATCCAGGATGTGCGTGACCACCACAAGGCGCTGCTCGAATCAATACCGGAAAGCGCGCGGGCCAATGCGCTGTGCGAACTCAACGTGGTTGAGCAGGTGGTCAATGTCTGTGTAAGCACGGTGATGCTCGACGCCTGGGGCAGAGGGCAGAAGGTGCACGTTCACGGCTGGACCTTCGGCGTGCACGACGGCCTGCTCAACGATTTGGAGATAACGGTCGGCAGCACCCAGATGCTCGATCCGTTGTACCGCGATGCGCTCGGGCGTATTCAGGCTAAGTGGAGCGCCTAAGAAGTGGAGCGCATCAGTACACGGGGTCCGGCGACGGACAGGGGAGATTTCGTGGTGCTCCCGCAGCGTCTGGATTCGCCGCAGGCATTCGAAATTGCCAAAGCGATCGTCGATGGATTCAATCGCCACTATCGGTTGTTTCGTGCCGAATCGGCGCGCGCCAAGCATCGCTTCGAAACGGCTGACTGGCATGGCCAGCAGCGCGCGCAGCGTGAACGCATCGAGTTCTACGATTTGCGCGTGGCCGAGGCGGTGGCGCGGCTTGCCAAAGAGTTCAAGGCCGGCGAGCAGCCGCCGGGTGTCTGGTACCAGATCAAGCTGCATTTCATCGGTCTGCTCGTCAATCACCACCAGCCCGAACTGGCCGAGAGCTTCTTCAATTCGGTGACCACGAAGATCCTGCACCGCGCGCATTACATGAACGATTTCATTTTCGTGCGCCCGGCGATCAGTACCGAATATCTCGAATCGCGCAATGCGCCGACTTATAGGCCCTACTATCCGTCGCGCGAGACGCTGATCGATTCAGTACGGCGCATGCTCGAAGATTTCCGGCTGCAGGGCCGCTGGGCGCACCTTCAGCGCGATGCCGAACGCGTGGCGAGCGCGATCCTCGGGAGCTTTCACCACGTGAAGCTGCGCGCCAACTTCCAGGTACAGGTTCTCTCAGGGCTGTTCTACCGGAACAAGGGCGCCTACGTGGTCGGCAAGATCATCAACGGGTTCGTCGAGCTGCCGTTTGCGCTGCCGATCCTGCACGATGCCCAAGGGTGCTTCTATGTCGATGCGGTGCTGTTCGGCGAGGACGAGTTGCAGATGCTGTTCAGCTTTGCGCGGGCCTACTTCATGGTCGATATGGAAGTACCCTCGGCCTACGTGCAGTTCCTGCGCTCGCTGATGCCGCGCAAGCCCCGCGCCGAGATCTACAACGCGCTCGGTCTGGCCAAGCAGGGCAAGACGCTTTTCTACCGCGACTTTCTCTCGCATCTGAATTATTCGAGCGACAAATTCCGTATCGCGCCCGGCATCAAGGGGATGGTGATGCTGGTATTCGACCTGCCTTCGTTCCCATTCGTGTTCAAGGTGATCAAGGACTTCTATCCGCCGCAGAAAGACACCACGCGCGAGCAGATCAAAGCCAAGTACCTGATGGTCAAGCAGCACGACCGCGTGGGCCGCATGGCCGATACGCTCGAATACAGCGAGGTCGCCTTTCCGCTCGACCGCTTCGAGCCCGAGCTGATCGAGGAGATCAAGAAATACGCGCCGAGCCAGCTCGAAATCGATGATCGCAGCGGCACCGGCGAGAAAGAGGTCGTGCTCAAGCACGTCTACATCGAACGGCGGATGATTCCGCTGAACATCTACCTGCAGGAGATGTTCGACCAGCTCGACAATGCCGCCGATAACCCAATGCAGGCCCAGCGTGCGCGCGAGCAGCTTGAGCGCGCGGTGATCGAATACGGCAACGCGATCAAGGACATGGTGGCCGCCAACATTTTCCCCGGCGACATGCTGTGGAAGAATTTCGGCATCACGCGCGGCGGCAAGGTCGTGTTCTACGACTACGACGAGATCGAATACCTGACGGACTGCAACTTCCGCAAGGTGCCCGCGCCTCGCAACGAGGAAGACGAAATGAGCGGCGAAATCTGGTACTCGGTGGGTCCGAAGGACGTATTCCCCGAAACTTTCGGCCCTTTCCTGCTGGGCAACGACGTGGTGCGCGACGTCTTTATGGCGCACCATGCCGATCTGCTCGACTCGGCTTTCTGGCAGAGCCACAAGGAGCGCATTCGCGCCGGGCAAATACTCGACGTGTTCCCCTACGATGAAGCGCGGCGTTTCCATCAAGACCTTCCCGTGCAAAACGCCTGAATTCCTTCACTTCCCTTCACCCCCCACTTACATCCATTCATCCCTCACCTTTCCAAGGAGACCAACCATGACTGAATCCATCGTTATCTTGGGTGCCGCACGCACGCCCATGGGCGCATTCCAGGGAGATTTCGCTGCTTTGTCCGCGCACGATCTTGGCGGCGTTGCGATCAAGGCGGCCATCGAGCGCGCCGGCATCGCCCCGGCCCAAGTGGGCGAACTGCTGTTCGGCAACTGCCTGATGGCCGGCCAGGGCCAAGCGCCGGCGCGCCAGGCTGCGTACAAGGGCGGGCTGCCCGATAGCGCGGGCGCCGTCACGCTCAGCAAGATGTGCGGTTCGGGCATGAAGGCGGCCATGTTCGCCTATGACATGCTGCTGGCCGGCACGCACGACGTCATGGTGGCCGGCGGCATGGAAAGCATGACCAATGCGCCCTACCTGCTGCTCAAGGGCCGTGGCGGCTACCGCATGGGACACGACCGTGTCTTCGACCACATGATGATCGACGGACTCGAAGACGCTTACCAGCCCGGGCGCTCGATGGGAACTTTCGGTGAAGACTGCGCCGCCAAGTACCAGTTCACGCGCGAGCAGCAGGATGCCTTCGCGGTCGCCAGCGTGCAGCGCGCGCAGCAGGCCATCCGCGATGGTTCGTTCAAGGCCGAAATCGCGCCGGTCACCGTCAAGAGCCGCACCGGCGAAGCGGTGATCGAAATCGACGAAGGGCCGGGCAAGATCAAGCTCGACAAGATCCCGACGCTCAAGCCTGCGTTCAAGAAGGATGGCGGCACCATCACGGCGGCCTCAAGTTCGTCGATCAACGACGGCGCCGCGGCGCTCGTGCTCGCGACCGAGTCGTATGCCAAGAAGATCGGCGCCAAGCCGATCGCGCGCATCGTCGGCCATGCGACCCACTCGCAGCAGCCCGAATGGTTCACCACCGCTCCCGTCGGGGCGACCCAGAAACTCCTGGCCCGCACCGGCTGGAGCGTCAAGGATGTCGATTTGTGGGAAGTCAACGAGGCATTCGCGGTGGTGCCGATGGCGCTGATGAAAGAGCTGGGCGTCGCGCACGAGGTGGTCAACATTCACGGCGGCGCCTGCGCGCTGGGCCACCCGATCGGCGCCAGTGGGGCGCGCATCATGGTGACGCTGATCCATTCGCTCAAGGAGCGCGGCGCAAAGCGCGGCATCGCGACGCTGTGCATTGGCGGCGGCGAGGGCACCGCCGTGGCGATCGAACTCGTCTGAACGATGCTGCTGACCCGCGACCAGGAAGCGATCCGCGACGCGGTGCGCGCGTTTGCGCGAGAAGAGCTCTGGCCCCATGCGGCGCGGTGGGACCGGGAGCGCATCTTCCCGCACGAGGCGCACCAGGGGCTTGCCGCGCTGGGCGCCTACGGCATTTGCGTGCCCGAGGAATACGGCGGCGCCGGGCTTGATTACCTCACGCTCGCGCTGGTGCTGGAGGAAATCGCCGCCGGCGACGGCGGCACCAGCACCGCGATCAGCGTGACCAACTGTCCGGTCAATGCCATCCTCATGCGCTACGGCAACGCCGCGCAACAGAAGAAATGGCTGGAGCCGCTTGCCCAGGGCAAGATGCTTGGCGCTTTCTGCCTGACGGAGCCGCAGGCCGGCAGTGATGCATCGAGCCTGCGCACGATCGCGCGCAAGGAAGGCGACGCCTATGTGATCGATGGCGTCAAGCAGTTCATCACCAGCGGCAAGAATGGGCAGGTGGCGATCGTGATCGCCGTAACCGACAAAGCCGCCGGCAAGCGTGGCATGAGCGCCTTTGTGGTGCCCACCGGGACGCCCGGCTACGTCGTCGCCCGGCTGGAAGACAAGCTGGGCCAGCACAGCAGCGACACCGCGCAGATCCGCTTCGATGCCTGCCGCATTCCGGCCGGGAATCTGATCGGCCAGGAAGGCGAGGGCTACAAAATTGCGCTTGGCGCGCTCGAAGGCGGACGCATCGGCATCGCCGCGCAAAGTATCGGCATGGCTCGCAGCGCCTTCGAAGTCGCGCTGGCCTACGCGAAAGAGCGCCAGGCTTTCGGCGGCGCCATCTTTGATCAGCAGGCCGTCGGCTTTCGTCTGGCCGAATGTGCCACGCAGCTTGAAGCGGCGCGCCAGCTCGTCTGGCACGCCGCCGCGTTGCGCGACGCAGGCCAGCCATGCCTGAAGGAAGCCGCCATGGCCAAGCTCTTTGCCAGCGAAATGGCCGAGCGCGTGTGCAGCGCCGCGATCCAGACGCTGGGCGGCTACGGCTACGTGCAGGACTTTCCGCTCGAACGCATCTACCGCGACGTGCGGGTGTGCCAGATTTACGAAGGCACCTCGGACGTGCAGAAGCTGCTCATTCAGCGCGCGCTATCCGACGAAATCGGAAGGCGCCGCTGAACCGCTGAACCCATCCGCGCAATCCGTGTGAATGGGCGTGCCCGGATGTGTGTTCCACGGCGGCGTAAACGAATCAAAGCATGGCAGCCGTCGATTCGCCCATTGCCTTTGACGCCGTCCTGTTCGATTGCGACGGCGTGCTGGTCGATTCCGAGCCGATCACGCACCGTGTGCTGCGCGACATGCTCCAAGAGCAGGGCTGGACGCTCAGTCTTGAGGAGTGCATGCGTCTGTTCGTCGGCAAGGCGGTCAAAAGCCAGGCGGACCTGATTGAGCGGCGTACCGGCCGGCCTGTTACCGAGCAGTGGCTGCAATCGTTCTGGGCCCGGCGCAACGAGGCACTCGCGCGCGACCTCGTGGAAATCGAAGGCGCCGGCGATGCGGTGCGCGCGCTGCACGCGGCGCTGGGCGGCCGTATTGCCTGTGCCTCGGGCGCCGATAAAAACAAGGTCGAACTGCAACTGCGCAAGGTTGGGCTTTTGGATTATTTCGATGGCCGTGTCTTCAGCGGGCACGACATGCCGCGCTCCAAGCCGGCGCCCGACGTGTATCTCGCGGCCGCCGCCGCCGTTGGCGTGCCGCCCGCGCGTTGCGTGGTGATCGAGGACACGCTAACCGGCGCCGCCTCGGGCATCGCAGCCGGCGCGACCGTGTTCGGCTTCAGTCCCGGCGGCCCGGGCCACAGCAGCGCCGACGCATTGCGCGAATTGGGCGTGGCGCGGGTGTTCACC
>CAYTPC010000051.1:0-15078 GCA_964439605.1 uncultured Burkholderiaceae bacterium | reverse complement strand
GCGGCATCTGTTCCGGATTGCGGGCCGGCGCTCTGCGGGATGCGCGCGATAACTGAAACTGCTGGTACTGCCACATGCTCTTGAGCGCGTGAACGCAGCCCTGCAGCGACGTGTAGCAGTGCAGGCCCAGCTCCCGCATCATGGCCAGCGATTTTTCCGATGGCAGGGTGTAGCTGTACAGGAAAACCGGCTTGCTTGTTTTTCCGGCGATTTCTGCGATGGCCGCGCCTTCGTTGATGAGCCTGCGCTCGTGTGCGAAGGTGGCAGCCAGGATGATGGCATCTATGTAAGGCGCTTCGGCCAGGATCGCAAGCGAGCGGGCATATCCGTCTGCGCCCTGCGCCGTGATGTCCACAGGGTTATTGGACGAACCGTAAGCCGGAATGAATTCGGCAATGCGCGCCTGGCGCTCACTATCAATCTCTGGCAGTTCAAGTCCAGCAGCTTCGCAGGCGTCGGCCAGCCAAACGGCAGTGCCGCCAGAGGCCGAGACGATGGCGACGCGGTTGCCTTTGGGCAGTGGGTGACGGGCGAAGCCGGCGGCCGTGTCCAGCAGCCGGTCCTGATCGTCCGCCATCACAATGCCATGGTGGGCAAACACGGCGTCTGCCACCTGCGTCGATCCAGCGATCGCGCCAGTGTGCGATTGGGCCGCGCGTTGGCCAGCCTTGGAGCGGCCTACCTTCACCATCACGATCGGTTTGCCAAGATCCGCCGCTCTTTCCGCCGCTCGCAGGAAGCGTGCTGGATTTTTGAGCGACTCCACGTACATCATCAACACGCGCGTTTGGGGCTGCTCAACCAAATGCTCCAGGTACTCGGCAATTTCCAAATCCACCTGATTGCCGACACTTACGATGTGACCGAAGCTCATATCGGCCCGCCGGCCACGGTTGAAGAACGCAAAACCTAAGCCGCCGCTCTGGGCAATGATGTCGATCCGGTCGACTCGTCCATCCTCGCCCTTGTCGATGTTGATAGCGGGGCTGAAGGTGGCCGCCACACTGGCGGCGATGTTGTAGAAGCCCTCGGCGTTGGGGCCGCTGATGCGGATACCGGTTGCGCGGCTGATTTCATTTAGGCGTCGCTCCAGGCGAGCGCCTTCCTCGCCGGCGTCCTTGAACCCGGAGCTGAAGATGACGGCCATCCGTATGCCCTTGTCCGCGCACTCCTGCAAACAGTCCGGCACCATGGGCGCTGGAATGGCAATCAGTACCAAGTCAACATGGCCCGGTATGGCGCGCACGCTCGGGTAGGTTTTCAAGCCCGCGATTTCCGCTCGCGTCGGATTGACCGGGTAGATTTGACCCGTAAAGCCGTGCCGCATCAAGGTCGCCAGAACCTTGCCGCCAATTTTTTCTGCGCCTTCGCTGGCACCGACGACAGCTATCGCGGTCGGTGAGAACATCAAGTCGAGATCATGCATGGCGCTCCGTTCCAATGCCAGCGGCATTTGCGTGAAGTTGAGGAGTACTGACGTAGCTCCAAAGGTTCGCACCTCCGATGTGCTGGATTTGCTCGCCGATCCATTCCGCGCATTGCATTTCGGAGCCGAATTCGTCGCGCCAACTCATCAGACGGCGCGTGAAAGTGTGCAGCGCATGTTCGTGAGTAAAACCCATGGCTCCGTGAACCTGATGGGCCACACGGCAGCATGCGCCAGCCGCTTCGCTGGCGCGCAGCTTGGCTGCCATGATCTCGAACTCGGCGGTTCGCTCTTGCGCGCTGTTCACGGCAGCCTCGGCCGCTGCCGCTGCCGCGGCTGCATGGGTTGCCATGGTCGCGACCTGATGCTGTACCGCCTGAAACTTGGCAATGGCGCGGCCAAACTGGACTCGTTCCATGCTGTACTGAACCGTCATGCCGAGAATACGGCCCAAAGCGCCCGTGATCTGGAGCGTGCGAAACAACGCGCTTTCCCGATCCAGGCGGCGGGACATCACCGCACGATGAGCAATGCATTCAGCTGGAACGGGGTGATTCGTAAGCGAGAAGTCATCGCGGGGTTCGTTGGCTAGGCTCATGCCCAGCCGCGTTGGCTTGAGGCCGTGCAGGCATACCAGCATGACGTTCTCGTCATGCCGTGCCTCGATTACGATGGCGCGCGCATCACGGCCCCAAGGCACCCGCCGCAGATTGGCCGAAAGGAACCAGCGCCCGTCGCGCTGCTCCAGTTTTGCATGACCGCAAGAAGGGGCCACCGTCAACGGTCCATCCGGAATGGATAGCCCGCACAGCGCAAGTTGGCGTTGCGCCAGAAGCGTTTCCGCTACTGGCAGTGGCACCGCGAACTCGCCCAGCGCGCGCACGATCACGGCCAGTGTTGGCAATGCCAGCAGCGTCGTGCCATCGCTTTCCGGGTCGATCGCATCAATCAGACCCGCCGCAAGGGTGGCGTCCCAAAGCGAAGCTGGCCATTGGCCCGTTTCCGCTTGTGCGATTTGTGCACGATCGCACAAATTGCCAAACAGTCGTCCTGCGCTATCTTTCAAAAGTTGATTCATCTCGTTCATCGCATCCCCAGGCTCTTGGCAATGATTCCTCGAAGAATTTCCACGGTCCCGCCGCGAATGGTGAGCGCCGGTGCATACAGCGTCGTGTAGCGCAACGCAGCCTCGAAGGGATCGCTCCCCGGGAACTCGGCTCGCATCGACTCCGGCACCAGCAGGCGCGCGGTATCGGGGATTTCGCGCTCGAACTGCGTGCCAAGCTCTTTGACCAGCGCAGCTTCGGTTTGCGGATGGACACCCTCTGCTACCAAGCCAGCGATCGAGAGCGACATGTGGTGCATGGTCCAGAGGTGGGCCACGAGGCGGCCAACGCCTTGGCGCGCTGCCTGGCTGTCCATGGCTGCGGTCTTGTCCACCAGATGGGGCAGCAACTGGTAGGTGCTGAGCCAGCGATCGGGGCCGCTGCGCTCGTACACGAGTTCGCTGGTGACTTGATTCCAGCCATTGCCGATGCGGCCAACTACCTGCGTGTCGGGCACGAACACGTCGTCGAACACAACTTCGTTGAAGTCATGTTCGCCTGCCATATTCACGATAGGGCGCACGGTAATGCCTGGCTGATCAAGGTCCACAAGGAATTGCGAGACGCCTTCGTGACGGTTCTCCCCGGCAGGGCCGGTTCGTGCGAAGAGGATGACCGTGTGGACTCGATGGGCGTTGCTGGTCCAGATCTTGGCGCCGTCAATACGCCAGCCGCCATTCACTTGGGTAGCCTTGGTCCGGATCGACGCCAGGTCGGAGCCGGAATCAGCCTCGCTCATGCCGATGCAGAAGAAACGGCGGCCCGCGGCAATTTCCGGCAGGTAGCGGCGGCGCTGATCTTCTGTGCCAAACTTTAGCAGCAGAGGACCACTTTGCCGGTCGGCTACCCAGTGCGCGCGTACTGGCGCGCCTGCCGACAACAGCTCCTCTGTGACCACGTGCCGCTCGATTGGCGTGCGCTCATGGCCTCCATAGGTTTTGGGCCACGTCATGCCGATCCATCCGCGGGCCGCCAGTCGTTCGCTGAAGGCGGGATCAAACGCTGCCCACCCCAGTGCACTGGGCGCGAAGCGACCAGCGTCTGCTTCTTGTTTCAGGAATGACCTAACCTCCTGCCGGAGGGCGGTTAGTTCCGGACCTTCTTTGAGCGGAGGCAGTCTGAAGTCTCCAACCATATCAACTTACCTCGTACAGTTTGTGGTGGGTTTGTTGCCCAAGGGCGAAGCCTATCATATTTATGCTTGTAAATTTTGTATACACAGTTGTAAAATTCATAAAGCTTGGGTAAGATTTGACATCTGGGGCTAGTATCGTGGCCGCACAAGCACTTTTATGAATTGGAGACACTAATGAACAGACGTGAAATGTCAAAGCGGCTGCTGGCCGGCTCGCTTGTCGGGTTGGGAGGTTTCGGCTCGGAACTGGCTGCGGCACAGAGCGACTTTCCCAGTCGCCCAATCAGGATGTTGGTAGGCTTTGCCGCAGGCGGACCGACGGACAGTGCGGCGCGCATGATCGCGGAGGCGATGGGCAAGCAACTTGGGCAACCGGTGACCGTCGAGAACCGTCCCGGAGCGAACGGCTTGCTGGCAGTGACCGAACTGCTGCACAGCAAGCCGGACGGGTATTCGATACTGCTGGCCACCAATGGCACTTTTACTTTGGCTCCCGTTCGCTACGCCAAGTTGCCCTACGATGTCAAGCGCGACTTCACCCTTATCGGATCTGCCGTAAGTTACCCTCACATTCTGGTCGTGCCGGAATCCAGCCCGGTCACGGACTTCCCATCGTTTCTGAAAGCAGGGAAAGAGAAGAAAGCCGGGCTCAATGGCGCTTCGGTAAGTCATGCGAATGATTTGACAATCGCATGGTTGCAAGAGTTGGCGGGGATTCCGATTACCCGGATTTCCTATCGTGGCGACTCCGCCGTGGTCAGTGATTTGGTCAGCAACCGCCTCGATTTCGCCCTGCTCGCACCCAATGTGGCCATGCCGCTCGTTGAAGGCAAAAAAGTAAAGGCGATTGCACTGACTGCTCCTGGCGGAACGGATGCCCTCAACAAGATCAAGACGATCAAGGACAGTGGGCTGCCCAATTTCAGGGATTTCGAGATGGATATTTGGAACTGCCTCGTCGCGCCGGCAGGCATGACACCAGAAATTGTGACGAAGCTTGCGGGCGTGCTGCGCAAGGTGCAGGAAATGCCAGATATTCAGGCGAAGCTGGCTTTCACTGGGCAGCACGTTCAGATCGGCTCTGCCGAGGTGCTGACACAACGCATCGAACGGGAGATCACGCATTGGCAGGTGGTCGTCAAAGAAGCCAATCTGCCGCTGCTTGATCTGTGATTTTTGTTTTTCGATAAAACATGATTTCTCATTTATCATGAAGCGCAAGCTTCAGCCAGCGGATTCAAGTCAACAGAAAAAGGATTTACGGGGGCGGCGTGTTACCACGCATCCACGAACGGCGTTATTTCCTCATTTGACTTGTGGGTCCAGGCTGTGGCGGAAGTCAGCCCGCGCGCGAGCCAGGCACGTGTGTCGGCAGGATCGATAACAGCATCGATTTCGATCGCCTGCGCTATCGTGATGGCTGCGCCGTCGGTGTATTTCTGCGCGACCAGTTTATTGAATAAGGCATCGCGTTCAGAGCCTTCTGGAACGGCTTCCAATTCCTTGCGAAACCCAAGCCGCACCTCGCCTTCCAGTCCCATGCCGCCGAATTCGCCCGTCGGCCACGAGACCGTAAACACCGGTGCGTCGAAGCTGCCAGCGGCCATCGCCATCGCGCCCAAGCCATAACCCTTGCGCAACACCACGGTGAAGTAGGGCACGCGCAAGTGCGACCCTGCGAGGAACATGCGACTGACATGGCGTACCTGGGCTTTGGTTTCGACTTCAGGGCCGACCATGAAGCCCGGCGTATCGCACAGCGCGACCAATGGTAGGCCATGCACGTTGCATAGGTGGATGAAACGCGAGGCCTTGTCAGCGGCATCGGCGTCGATCGCTCCGCCAAGGTGGTGCGGGTTGTTGGCCAGTATTCCGAATGGACGGCCTTCGATGCGCACGAGCGCCGTGACGATGCCTACGCCGAAACCTGGGCGCAGTTCAAGTACCGAGCCGGTGTCGGCGATGCCGCGCAGCGCAGCGCGTACGTCGTACACGCGCAGGCGGTTTTCAGGCACCACATGGCGCAACGCACGCTGATCGGCGCACTGCCAGTCCCGCGTGGCGCCTTGGAAGTACGACAGGTATTGCTTGGCGGCTGCGACCGCTTGAGCCTCGTTCTTGACCAGCACGTCGATCACACCGTTGGCCGACTGTACCGCGCTCGGCCCAATCTGTTCTGGCGCGAAAGTGCCCAGCCCGCCGCCTTCGATCATTGCCGGACCGCCCATTCCGATGTTGCTGGTTTCGGTGGCAATGATGACGTCAGCACAGCCCAGCAGCGCCGCGTTGCCTGCGAAGCAACGCCCATGTGCGATGCCAACCACCGGCACTTTGCCCGATAGTGCGGCAAACTGGCTGAAAGTGTGGTTATTCAGGCCAGCAAGCCTAGTCTTGTCGATGTCACCGGAGCGCCCGCCGCCGCCTTCGGCGAACAACACCACCGGCAGCCGTAGCTGGCGCGCGATGCCAAGCATGCGATCGGTCTTCTGGTGATTGCGCAAGCCTTGCGTGCCGGCCAGCACGGTGTAGTCGTAGGCCATGATGACGCAGCGCGATTTCTCCGCGCCGAACAGCTTGGCGTTGACGCTGCCGATGCCGGTCACCATACCGTCAGCGGGTGTGTTGGCGATGAGGTCGGCGAGAGCGCGGCGGCGCGTTTGGGCAGCAATGGCGAGCGCGCCATATTCGTCGAAATGGCTGCCGGCTGGCGTGCCGTGCGAGTTGCACGGTTCGTCCAGTTCGCACAGATCGGCAATGTTCTCGCGCGCGGTGCGTCCGCCTTGAGCGTGTCGCTTGGCAACGGCATCCGCGCGGTTAACGTCGAGTGTGAAGGCATGGCGGTCAATCACCCGCTGCAGGTCGGGGCGGATCGCGTTCAGGTCGATGGCATGCGTCAGACCGGTCGGCGCCGATTGCGCATCGACTGCTTCCAGCTTTAACAGCGCCTGCCCTTCCACTAGGTATTCCCCCGGCTTGGCAAGCAGCGCGGTAACCCGGCCGGCCACTGGCGCGTGCAGCAGGTGTTCCATTTTCATTGCTTCGAGCACGCCAAGTTGTGCGCCAGCTGGCACGATGTCGCCCACTTCAACCTCGAATTGCACCAGGCGTGCCGGCATCAGCGCTCGTACGCGCAAGGTGCCGTCGTCAGGTTCGTCGTCGTGCGTGCGCTTGTTCGTTGCAGCCACTGGGGCGGTGTTTTGCGGCGCAGCACATTCGAGCTTTGCGGCGCTCGACAGCAGATCGTCCAGGTTCTCTTCGACAAAGCGCGTGTGCACCGACTGGCGCGCGAATTCGGGTCGCGCGGCGATTGCGCGCAACAATGTCAAATTTGTCGCCACGCCTTCGATGTGACACTCTTCGAGTGCGCGCGCCGAACGCCGTAGCGCGTCGGCGAAATCGGTGCTGGCGTGCTGCACCACCAGCTTGGCCAGCAGCGTGTCGTAATGAGGTGAAGGAGTCAGGCCCGCGTAGCCTTGCGTATCGACACGCACTCCGGGACCAGAAGGCAGATCAAAGCGCGTCAGCGTACCGCTGGAAGGGCGTGCCTGACCGTGAACATCAAGCGTTTCGGCGTTGATGCGCCACTGAATCGCAAAGCCGCGCTGCACGGCAATCCGGTCGGCAGCGATGTCAAGCTCGGCTAGCGTGCATCCGGCGGCAATGCCGATTTGCAATTGCACCAGATCAAGTCCGGTGACGGCTTCGGTCACGGTGTGCTCGACTTGCAGGCGCGGATTGGCTTCAATGAAAACGAAGGGTAGATCGTTGGCGTTTTCATCTACCAGAAACTCAAAAGTGCCAAGTCCACGATAACCCACCGCCCGCGCCATGCGCAGTGCAGCTTGCGTGACCGATTCGCGCAGTTGCGCGGGCAGCACTGGGCTGGGAGCGATCTCGACCAGTTTCTGAAAGCGCCGTTGTAAGGTGCACTCGCGCTCGCCCAGGCTGGCCACCGCGCGGCCGTCACCAATTACCTGAATCTCGATGTGGCGCGCATGAGGCATCAGGCGCTCGACATAGACGCCATCGACACCGAAGGCCGCGCGCGCCTCGGAGACGCAGCGCGCGTGCGCATCGGGCAAGTCTTCAATGCGCAGCACGGCGCGCATTCCGCGCCCGCCGCCGCCGCCGATGGCCTTGACCATGACTCCTGCATCGGTGCCATGTCCGGTTTGGGCGCTGAAAAATGCCTGTGCTTGTTCCAGTGTGACCGCACCCGCGCTGCCGGGCATCAGCGGCACCTCGCATTGCATGGCCAGCGCGCGGGCGCGCGCCTTGTCGCCGAACAACGCAAGCTGCTCTGGCGTGGGACCAATGAAAACGATGCCCGCGTCGGCGCAGGCTTGCGCAAAATCGGCGCGCTCGCTCAGGAAACCATAGCCAGGGTGGATCGCATCGCAGCCTTCGCGCCGGGCGATGGCGACCAGCGCGGCGATATCCAGATAGGCGGCGGGACCGGCAGCTTGCAGCGCGACGACTCGATCGGCCAAGCGCACATGCAGGGCTTGCGCATCGTCCTGGGCATGAAGGGCCACGCTGACGATATCCTGGTCGCGCAATGCGCGCACGATGCGGACGGCGATTTCGCCCCGGTTGGCGACAAGAACCTTTTTGAACATCGGTTTATGAACTTCAGAGCTATGCGTTTGGGACATGCGCCCTCCAAAAAATGAGGCAATTGCTCAATCAACTTCCTTGAGCGTTCGTCGCAGCACTTTCCCTGCTCCTGTTGATGGCAGCGCATCGATGATGCGTACCGTTCTGGGAGCCTTGTAGGGCGCCATGTTTTGGCGTGCCCAAGTTATGAGCGCATCGGCGTCGATATCAGCACCTGGTTTGCCAACGATGAAAGCCTTTACCACTTCGCCCTTTTCCACATCCGGCACGCCGATGACAGCCGCTTGCGCCACTGCCGGATGCCGCATCAAAATGGACTCGACTTCCTCTGGAAACACGCTGTAGCCGGAAACCTTGATCATCTCCTTGATGCGTCCGAGAAAGCTCAGATAGCCATCGGCATCCAGCTTGCCCATGTCTCCCGTATGTACCCATCCTTCGCGCAGCGTGGCGGCGGTCGCTTCGGGTTTGTTCCAGTAGCCCTTGAAGTTGCCGGGGCTGCGCAGCACTATTTCGCCAGGCTGATCCGGTGGCATTTCGCGGCCATCGGGAGCGAGGATGCGAATTTCAACCCCCGGCGCCGCGATGCCGACCGTGCCCCAGCGCACCGCATCTGCCGGCATGTAGATGTCGCAAGTGTGCGTTTCGCTCAGGCCGTAGCCAGACTCGAAGCAGGCGCAGCCGGGGGCCAAGCGCTGCCATTGTTTGGCTAGTTCCTCGGTAAATGTGATACCGAAGCTGATGACCGGATTGGTGCGCAGGCTGCTCAAATCGAAGCCGGCGATGTCGGGCAACTGCATCATGGCGACATTCATCGGCGCGACGCTGTACCAGCAACTGACGCGGTAACGCGCGATGGCTTGCGCGACGGCGCGTGCGTCGAAGCGGTGCAGTAACACGGCGGTGGCGCCCATCAGCACCGGCACGTTCACGCCCATCAGCATTCCGGCGATGTGATACAGCGGTGCGATCGACAGCAATACGTCTTCTGCCTGCACATACTTGCAGTAGGCGGATACGCGTGTTTTGAACAGCGCATTGCCATAACTGAGCATCGCGCCCTTGGGTAGGCCGGTCGTGCCGGAGGTGTAAGTCATCAGCGCCACATCGTCGAGCGAGAGCGCAACCGGAACGGGGCGCGCATCGGCGCGCGTCACGGTCAGAAAATCTTCACAGTCTTCTGGCATCTCGCGCGGCTCGGCGCGTGCCGCCTGTAATTCGTCGGGCAGGTCGATTTCTGGTTGCGCCGGCAACAGATCGGCGTAATGGACCACGAACACGTGTTCCAGAAGGGATTGCGCGCGCACCTTGCGCACCACCGGCAGCAGCGGCGCGGCGGCGACAATCACACGCGCTCCAAGGTCGCTGATTTGATAGGCCAGCTCGTGCTCTTTATTCAGCGGTCCGCTCGGGCAGACGATGGCGCCGATTTTCTGGATGCCGTAATGCGCGACCAGATACTGCGGACAGTTGTTCAGGAACAGCACCACCGGATCGCCCTTGCGCACGCCGATGGCTTGCAGCCGCGCGGCGAAAGCATCACTGGCGCGGTCCAGTTCGCCATAGCTGATGCGAGCGCCGTACCAGATGCAAGCCGTGCGATCGCCGTGCTCGCGGGCGTGCATGCGCAGATACTCATGCAGGGGTTGCAGTGGGCGATCCGGGAGGGCTTTCAGACCGCTTTCTGCCATTTTCATGATCTTGCTTGACGCCATTGCGTGTCATCAAATGCTTGCACAAACCCAAGGCGTCCGGCGCGTTCTGCCGGGAAGTTCAGGTCACTCGACATGGATGTTCGCGGTCTTAATCAACTCGGCGTTCTCCTTGATCTCGGTCGCGATCTTCTTCTTAAATTCTTCGACACTGATCCCTTCCGGACGTCCTTGCTGCAACAACCGTTCCTTGACCTTGGGATCTCGGATTGCCTCGGCCACTTCGCGATTGAGCAGATTCACGATATCTGGCGGCATGCTTGCCGGGCCCAAAAGACCTATCCAGAAACCAATATCGAAGCCAGGATAGCCCTGTTCGGCCACGGTGGGAACGTCGAGCAAGTCATACCAGCGTTGAGCAGTCGATACAGCCAATGCCTTGAATTTTCCGGACTTGACATAGGAAACACTGGACAAGGTATCGAAAACGAAGTCGATGTCCTTGCTCATCAGAGCTTGCTCTGCCGGTCCGGCACCCCGATAGGGAACGTGAACCATGTTGACGCCGGAGGCGGTCGCCAATTGGGCGCTCGCCAAGTGCATCAGGTTACCGGTGCCGGCGGATCCGTAGCTCAATGCACCTGGATGCTGGCGCGCATACTCGACGAGTGATTTGAGATCGGTGATGCCTTTCATTTTCGGGTTATCCGGATTGATGACCAGCACGAAAGGCACGGAAATCATCATCGTAATCGGAGAAAGATCACGCGTGGAGTCGAACTGGGTATCTTTGAACAAAAACTGATTGACCGTGATCGAGCTGGAATTGCTTACCAGCAAGGTATAGCCATCCGGTTTGGCCTGGGCCACAGCGCGCGCCGCGATCATGCCATTGGCCCCGCTGCGGTTGTCGACAATGAAGGTTTGTTTCAGCCGAGCCGTCAGTGCCTCGGCCACGATACGGGCCGTGGTATCGATCACATTGCCAGGCGTGAAGCCGATAACTATTCGAACCGGGCCTTCCGAAGGATAATCTGCTGCATGCGCTGTGAGTCCTGCTGCGCCCAGTAAGATGGCGGCGAGCGCATTTTTCCATTGTGAATGCATATCGTTGTCTCCTGATTTCGAGCTGGTTATGTTCTTGATCAACCAGCGTCATTGCCATGACTGTGCCTGTAATTCTAGATTCCAGTCAGTCGGCATCCTGATGGTTGGTTATAGTGGTGGCGCATCAAATCCGACCGATAGGGCGATTTTTTTCCATGCTTCTAGTTCCGCTGCGGTCGAAGCCACTTTGGTGCTCACGCGTGCCACGGCATCTTCTCCGAGCGGAAGGCGCAATGGCAGATCGTTCATTCGGGAGAGGCGGTAAAGCACCACGCCCAGGCGCATGGGATCGTTGGGTTGGGCGCCGTCGCGCTGCGCCATGCGTTCCCGCGTTGTACGAACCGCTGTTTCATGATAGGCATCAATGCGATGCGCAGGTTTCTTCAGTGACGCACCGGCAAAGCGCGTGCGAAATGACCCCGGTTCCAGAATGACCACCTTGATCCCGAAGGCGGCCACTTCCTGGGCTAGCGCATCTGAAAAGCCTTCCACTGCGAATTTGCTGGCGGCATAAAAAGCAAAACCAGCCGATGCGGCGTAACCGCCGAGTGAAGAGGTATTGAAGATGTGGCCGCTGCCACGTTGGCGCATGTGCGGTAGCAGTGCCTTGGTCACTTCTGCCAGTCCGAAAAAATTGACCTCGAACATCGGACGATATTCGTCGGCAGAGCTTTCCTCCGCTGCTCCAAGTAGTCCAAAACCGGCGTTGTTGAACAGAACGTCGATCCCGCCGGTCACCTTGAGCGCCGTGTCGACGACCTCGCCGATGCGTACCGTATCCGTTACATCCAGCGTATAGCCGTGCGCGGTCTCTGGATGCGCGCGCAGCAATGGGTCGATATTGCGGGTATCGCGTGCCGTCAGCACGACGATGTCGCCGCGTTCGAGCACGGTCTGGGCGACGGCATATCCCATGCCTGAGTCGCAGCCAGTGATGAACCAGGTTTTCCGGGATGAAGTCATGGTGTCTCCTGTTTTCAGGTTGTTCAAACGTGTGAATGCGTGATGGTTTTGGCCACGGTATAACTGCGCACGCCTTCCGTGCCGCCTTCCCGCCCATAGCCGCTTTCCTTGACGCCACCAAAAGGTATCCCCGTGGTAGAGACGGTCAGATGATTGATGGCGACCGCGCCGCATTCCAGCGCACGCGAAAGAAAATCAGCACGCGCTGCATCGCGCGTAAAAACGTAGCCAGCAAGGCCGTAAGGCAGTGCGTTGGCGTGTCGTACGACTTCGTGGAGGTCCTTGTAAGTCATCAGGCAAGCGATAGGACCAAAGGGCTCTTCGTTTAGCACGCGAGCATCATGCGGAATATCGGCCAGAACGGTGGGTTCAAAGAAATAGCCGGGCTTATTGATGTGATGGCCTCCGCACAGCAGGCGAGCGCCGCGGGCGACGGCATCGCGAACCAACGCATCGACTGCGTTCAGACGCCTGGGATTTGCAAGGGGACCCACAGCCACATCGTCATCGAAAGGCGCACCAATCTTGAGCGATTTTGTGGCGTCCACCAGCGCGGATGCAAAGCGCTGGTACACCGCGTCATGCACAAAAAAGCGAGTCGGCGCAATGCAGGCCTGACCGCCATTGCGGAACTTTGCTGGCACGCAGCGCGCAACGGCTTGTTCGATGTCGGCATCCTCGCAGACGATGACAGGAGCATGTCCTCCCAACTCCATCAGCACGGGCTTCATCTCGCGGGCGGCCAGTTGTGCAAGATGCTTGCCTATCGGCACCGACCCGGTGAAGGTCACCATGCGCACTTGGGGTGCCGCGATCAATTGTTCGGAAACCCGCCCGGGATCTCCGAACAGAAGTCCGATTACGCCGGGCGGCGCTCCCGCATCAACAAAGGCCTGCACCACGGCCATGGCACAGGCAGGCGTTTCTTCCGCGGCCTTCATGATGATCGAGCAGCCTGCCGCCAACGCGCTGCCGATCTTGCGGCATGGCGTGAGCACCGGAGCATTCCAGGGGGTGAAAGCAGCCACGACGCCAATGGGCTCAGGCACCACCATCTGGCGCAAGCCAGGATCGGATGGGACAACCCGGCCATACAGTCTGCGGCCTTCGGCAGCGTCCCATTCGAGGATGTCGGCGGCGCGCAGGACATAGTTGCGCGCATCCTTGATCGGTGTTCCAAGTTCGCAGGCCGACAGTGAGGCGATGGTCTCGACACGTTCGCGCAAAAGCCGGCTGGCGCCAAATACCACCTCGGCCCGCCGAGCGGGATTGATGTTGCGCCATTTTTCCTGACCGGCGTATGCGGCAGCAAGCGCCGCGCTTGTGATCGATGGCGTGGCGATGGGCAACTGGCCAAGAACCGATTCATCCGAAGGATTGATGATTTCTTGAAACTTCGTCGTTGCCGGACTGCCCAAGGTCCATTCGCCGTCGATAAAGAACTTGATGTCGGGATAGCTTTGTGTCATCGCTTCAATCCAGCAGGGGAAGGCCTTCTTCTCGGGCCAGAGACTTCCACTCCGCTCCCTCGGAATCGATCTTTTGACTCAAGGCGTCAGCCGTATCGATGATGGCAACCAGCCCGCTGTCAGCGAGTCGTTTCTGCACGGAAGGTTCGGCCAAGGCATCGCGCAAACTCTTGCCTAAAACCGCGATGACGGACGGATCGGTTCCTGCGGGGGCTATTAGCGCGTTCCAGATTTCGACCTTGAATCCAGGCAAGCCGGCTTGCTGCATGGTTGGCACATCGGGTAGCCCTTGAAGGCGCGCACCACCCGACACGGCAATCGGATGCAGATTCCCGTTGGCAATCAGCGACTGCGCCACGGCGGGCGCAAGAAAGGACATGTCCACGCGCCCGGCAAGCAAGTCAGTGAGAGACTCCGATTGACCTTTGTACGGGATGATGCTGAACGAAATGCCGGCGAGCTTGCGAAACAGGGCAATAGTCAATTCATCCACATTGCCGACAGAGGCAATTGTCAGTGGGTGAGCACTGCTCTTTCCCTTGGCGATCAAGGCTTTCAGATCAGGCACCGATTGTTGCTTGGGCATGACCAGCACGTGCGAGTAACCCGCGACGGAACCAATCGGCACGAAATCTTTTTTGACGTCGAAGGGCAGCGCTTTGTATCGTGCGCCAGCGACCGTGAGCACGCCATTGGACGCCAGCGAAATGGTATAGCCATCAGGCTTGCTGGCGATCAGCGCGCGTGCCGCGATCATGCTGTTGGCGCCGGGCCTGTTGTCCACGATGACCGGCTGGCCAAGGACTTTCCCCATGGCTTCTGCCACGATGCGGGCGGCCTGGTCGGTTGGACCCCCTGCGGCAAAGCCTACGATCATGTGGATTGGCCGTTGCGGAAAAGGGTCTGCGGCATGAGCGGTCAACGAAACCATCGCTGCGATGAAGGCCAAGACCAGCGTCATCTTTTTGAACATATCATCTCCTTTTATATGCGTGCACGCGTGAGTGCCGTTTGTGGCGGTTGTTCACCAAGGACACTTGTGCACGCCCGTGTGACCTTGAAATTGGAATGATAGCAGAATTTATGGATGTATCAATAATATTCACATATGAAAAATTCTTCATGAGAGCGCCGCCATTTCCGTGCTTGTCGCGGCAGTATCGAGGCAACTTCAAGGCGCCATTGGCAACAGAGACAGTAACGTTTGGGAGCGTGCGCGGAGAGACGATTCCCACATCTGAGATATTCACTGGAGGCATATACAAATGACTAACGACCGTCCCTGGCTGAGCCAGTATCCTGAAGGCGTGCCCGCCGATCTTGAGCCTGCGCGGTACCGCTCGCTGGCGGAGTTGATGCGGGAGGGGTTTGCCAAGTACGCCGATCGCCCGGCGTACAGCTTCATGGGCACGGACGTGAGCTATGCCGCGATCGACGCGGGCAGCCGCGCGCTGGCGGCGTATTTCCAGAGTCTGGGGCTGGCGCGGGGTGATCGCATCGCCATCATGCTGCCCAACGTGCCGCAGTACCCGATGGTGGTGGCGGCGGCGCTGCGCGCGGGGTATGTGGTGGTCAACGTCAACCCGCTGTACACGGCGCGCGA
>CAYTPC010000050.1:0-16469 GCA_964439605.1 uncultured Burkholderiaceae bacterium | reverse complement strand
GAGCACACGGAAGATTTCGCGCCAGACCTGGGGCTTGTCCGGCGAGAGGTTGATGACGCAGTTGGAGAGCACCACGTCCACGCTGGCGTCGGGCACGGGCAGGTTTTCGATTTCGCCGAGGCGGAATTCCACGTTGTCCAGACCCGTGTGCTGCCGGTATTGCGCGATGTTGTTGCGGGCCGCGGCGAGCATTTCGGGCGTCATGTCCACGCCGATGACGCGGCCCGCAGCTTTCACTTTTGCGCCCGCCTGAAACACGTCGAAGCCACCGCCGCTACCCAGATCGAGCACGGTTTGCCCCTCCTGCAAGGCGGCGATGGCGAGCGGATTGCCGCACGAAAGACCCATGTTGGCGCCTGCTGGCAGGTTGGCCAGGCTCTCCGCGTCATAGCCTACGGCCTGCGCCAGCCGCGCCGGGTCAGCCTGGTTACCGCGCTGGCCGCTGCAGCATCCGCCCCCGCCGCCCGATCCGCCCCCGCAGCACGAGGACTGCTGCCCGGCGGCAATGGCCGCATACCCGGCGCGCACGGTTTGACGAACTTCTTCGCTGGATGGGTTGCTCATGGAAATTTCCTTTCAGGCGATCAGGTTTTCACAACAGGTTGATGGCGATCGCGGCGCAGCCTGCCCTGCCGGATCGCAGTTGCCGAGGCAGCATTCCGCCATCAGGTAGGCGATGGTTTCCAGCATCAGGGGAACGTTGGCCTTGTAGCGCGTGTTGCGGCCTTCGCGTTCCACGCTGGCAAGCTTGCCGTGGACCAGGGCTTTCAGGTGGAAGGAAAGATTGGTCTTGGGGATGTCCAGCATCCGGGCAATGTCGCCGGCAACCAAGCCATCCGGCGCGCACCTGACCAGCAGTCGAAAGACGGCCAGCCGGGCCTCGGAAGCCAGGACTTCAAAAACAGTAGTGGCTGTTTCGGCTTCCATCGACTGACTATACAACAACTATTGAACAATATCGCAAAATACGAGCCTGCCCCATGCACGCATCAGCGCACATGGCGGCAGCCAGGCTCACTTTCTGACGACCAGCACCGGCACCCGCGCTTCCTGCAATACGCGCTGCGCCACGCTGCCCAGCAGCAGCTTTTCCAGCCCGTGCCGGCCATGCGAGCCCATCACGATCAGGTCGGCCCCGACGGCCTTGGCGGTATTGACGATGGCCTCGTGCACGACATGGCCCTCAATGACGCGCTGATCGCTGTGCAGCCCCTCGGCGGCCAGCGTGGCGACGCCGCGCGCGAGCGCCATGTTGGCGCTCTCGGTGGCGGCGTTCAGGTATTCATCCTGCCCGAGCGCGAAATCGGCGCCTGCACCGATAAGTGGATAGTTGTCGATCACGTGGATCATCGTGATCCGGCTGCCGAAAGCCAGCGCCAGCCCGCTGGCCTTGCTGATCGCGAGCATTGAAGTTTCGGACCCATCGATTGGAACCAGAATGTGATTGAACATGCGTGGCCTCGCTTTCCTTCCGTGGTTATTTTCAACTACCCAATTTACAGGCTACGGCCAACGCCGGCTACCCCGTTACCGCAATTATCGATTACCCTGAGAGAACCGAGCCCGGCTCGACGGGCGCAAGTGCCGCATTGCCATCCCCATCCCGGCCCAGCGCATCGGGCGCAGCGCCGGATCAGGTCACAGCGCGGGCGGCGCGAACTTCTTCACGCCTGGACTTTCACTCCCTTCCAGAACGCAACGCGGTCGCGCACCATTTCGGCCTCGGGTTTCGGATCGGGGTAATACCAGATCGCATCGGGGTTGAGTTCGCCGTTCACCAGCAGCGAGTAGTAGTGCGCCGTTCCCTTCCACGGACAGGTGCTGCGGTGGTTGCTGAAAGTGACGTAGGTGCGGTCGAGCGCACTCGCGGGGAAATAGTGGTTGCCTTCGACGAGTACCGTATCGTCGCTGTCGGCGATGGTGACGCCGTTCCAGATCGCTTTCATCGGCAGTAATCTCCTTTATTTACTTAGGTTTAGAGCCTGTTCATCATCTATTCGGGACCGAATAGATGATGAACAGGCTCTTATATTGTGCTGCGGACAATCCGTGGGGAAGCCCCGCCTGCGTCAACTGCTTTGACTGCTTTTACTGTCTTTCGCGGACGCCTTCTCATCGGCCTCCTGCAACAGCCGCCACATTATCTTGCCGCTGCCGCTCTTGGGCAGCGCATCGACGAATTCGATCTCGCGCGGAACCTTGTAAGCCGCCATGTGCTCGCGGCACCAGTCGATGATCTCTTGCGCCGTGGTGTTCTTGTGCGAGGAACGCAGCACCACCACGGCCTTTACCGATTCCCCGCGATAAGCATCGCGCGTGCCGATCACGCAGGCTTCCTGGATCGCCGGGTGGCGGAACATCATCAGTTCCACCTCGGCGGGCCAGACCTTGAAGCCGCTGGCGTTGATCATGCGCTTGAGGCGGTCGGTCATGAAAAAGTAGCCGTCTTCGTCCATGCGGCCCATGTCGCCGGTACGGAAGAAGCGCTTGCCTTCGAATTCGATGAAAGCCGCCGCCGTGGCTTCGGGGCGCTTCCAATAGCCCTGGAACACGCCGGGGCCATGCGTGATGATCTCGCCCGATTCGCCCACCGGCAGTTCCTGGAAAGTATCCAGATCGACGATGCGCGAATCGGTGCTCATGAAGGGGATGCCCAGGCACTGCTGCTTCGGATGGTCCAGCGGGTTGTTGTGCGAGGGCGCGGCGGTTTCGGTCAGGCCGTAGCCTTCGACGTATTTCAGCTTGAATTCATCTTGCAGCCGCTGTGCGACCGCCTGCGGCATGGCCGCGCCGCCGCCGCCGATGTGCACCAGGCTGCTCAGGTCGTAATCGCGAAAGTGCGGGCTGCCCAGCAGGTCGATGACCATCGTTGGAATATTGACCCAAGTGGAAACTTTCCATTGCGAAATCAGCCGCCCGGCCACGTCGCGATCCCAGCGCGGCATGAGTATCTGCGTGGCCCCGACGTAAATCGCGGCATGCAGTATGCCGACGATGCCGGTGATGTGGAACATCGGCACCACCGCCAGCGAAACCATCTCCATCGTCGTGGCGCCCATGTACGCGCTGGCCATCGCGTTGTGCATCAGGCTGGAATGGTGATGGACGCAACCCTTGGGCAGCCCCGTGGTGCCGCTGGTATAGGGCAGCAGCGCCATGTCGTTGGCGCCGACCACGTGCTCGGGCGCCGGGTGACCGGCGGCCATCGCATCGGTCCAATGGATCACCTGCCCGCCTTCAAGCGCGGGCAGCGGATGGCGCGTGAGCAGCCAATCGCGCCAGGCTGGCGCCATGCCTTGCTCCGGACCGGCTTCGGCGTCGAAGGCATCGGTGAACTGCGTCACGATCAGATGCGTCAGCCGCTGCTCGGCCGGCAGCGCATTGCTGGCCTTGGCGAGTTCACCGGCCAGGTCGCCCGTGGTCAGGGCCACCTTGGCGTCCGAATCGCTGATGTAGTGCTGCAACTCATCGGCCCTGTTCATCGGATTGACCGGCACCACCACCGCGTTGGCGCGCAGGATGGCGAAATGCGCAACCACCAGTTGCGTCGTGTTCTGCATGTTCAGCAGCACCCGGTCGCCCCGGCGCACGCCCAGCGCGTACAGCGCGCCGGCCAGTGTTTCGGCCTGCTGGGCGAGTTCGCGATATGAGGTCGTGCGGCCAAGGAACACCAGCGCCGCCTTGTCGGGGAAACGCACGGCGTTGACCTGCAGGTTGTGCCACAGCGAAGTGGCGGGAACGGTAATCGAATGGGGCAGGTTCTCAGGCCAGAATTTGTAGTGCGGACGATCCATGAGGGTCTCCAAAACGCCCCCGAGGCTACCCTCACACCCCGGTTCCGGGCAATAGGAAGAAAGGCGGGCAGCGGGCGCCTAGGTGACGATCGCCGCCCACCCGCGTTAACTGCTCTTCGCGGACGCCTTCTGCTGGGAATCCTGCAACAGCCGCCACATCACCTTGCCGCTGCCGCTCTTGGGCAGCGCATCGACGAATTCGATCTCACGCGGAACCTTGTAAGCCGCCATGTGCTCACGGCACCAGTCGATGATCTCTTGCGCCGTGGTGTTTTTGTGGGTGACGCGCAGCACGACCACCGCTTTCACCGATTCCCCGCGATAGGCATCGTTCGTACCGATCACGCAGGCTTCCTGGATCGCCGGATGGCGGAACATCATCAGTTCCACCTCGGCGGGCCAGACCTTGAAGCCGCTGGCGTTGATCATGCGCTTGAGGCGGTCGGTCATGAAAAAGTAGCCGTCCTCATCCATGCGGCCCATGTCGCCGGTACGGAAAAAACGCTTGCCCTCGAATTCGACGAAAGCCGCCGCCGTGGCTTCGGGGTGCTTCCAATAGCCCTTGAACACGCTGGGGCCGTGCGTGATGATCTCGCCCGATTCACCTATCGGCAACTCCTCCAGCGTCTCCGGGTCGACGATGCGCGAATCGGTGCTCATGAAGGGAATGCCCAGACACTGCTGTTTCGGATGGCTGGCCGGGTTGTTGTGCGAAGTCGCGGCGGTTTCGGTCAGGCCGTAGCCTTCGAGGGATTTCAGCTTGAACTGATCTTCGAGCCGCTGCGCGACCGCCTGCGGCATGGCCGCGCCGCCGCCGCCGATGCGCACCAGGCTGCTCAAGTCGTAATCGCGAAAGTTCGGGCTGCCCAGCAGGTCGATGACCATCGTCGGAATGTTGACCCAGCTGGAAACTTTCCACTGCGAAATCAGCCGCCCGGCCACGTCGCGATCCCAGCGCGGCATGATGACCAGCGAGGCCCCCGCGTAGATCGAGGTGTGCATCATGCTGATCATGCCGGTGACGTGGAACATGGGGACCACCGCCAGCGAAATCATCTCCATCGTCACGGGCCCCATGCTCGCGCCGGCGACTACGTTGTGCATCGGACCGCAATGGTGATGGATACAGCCCTTGGGCAGCCCCGTGGTGCCGCTGGTATAGGGCAGCAGCGCCATGTCGTTGGCGCCGACCACGTGCTCAGGCGCCGGGTGACCGGCGGCCATTGCATCGGTCCAATGAATCACCTGCCCGCCTTCAAGCGCGGGCAGCGGATGGCGCGTGAGCAGCCAATCGCGCCAAGCCGGCGCCATGCCTTGTTCAGTACCGGCTTCGGCGTCGAAGGCATCGGTGAACTGCGTCACGATCAGATGCGTCAGCCGCTGCTCGGCCGGCAGCGCATTGCTGGCCTTGGCAAGTTCGCCGGCCAGATCGCCCGTGGTCAGGGCCACCTTGGCGTCCGAATCGCTGATGTAGTGCTGCAACTCGTCAGCCCTGTTCATCGGATTGACCGGCACCACCACCGCGTTGGCACGCAGGATGGCGAAGTGCGCAACCACCAGTTGCGACGTGTTCTGCATGTTCAGCAGCACCCGGTCGCCCCGGCGCACGCCCAGCGCGTACAGCGTACCGGCCAGCGCTTCGGCCTGCTGGGCGAGTTCGCGGTATGAAGTCACACGGCCGAAGAACACCAGCGCCGCCTTGTCGGGAAAACGCGCGGCGCTGACCTGCAGGTTGTGCCACAGCGAGGTGGCGGGAACGGTAATCGAGCGGGGCATGCGCTCGGGCCAGAACTTGTAGTGCGGACGATCCATGGATTCTCCAAAGCAACTCCCCCAAGACTACCCTTACACCCCGGATCCGGGCAATAGGAGGAAAGGCGGGCGGCGGTCACCTAGGTGACGATCGTCACACGCCCGGAAAAACCGGTTTCACTGAAGCTGGAAACCGGAAATCTTCGCCAGCCGTTTCCAGCGTTCGATTTCCTCGAGCTGAAAGCGGCGCATCGTATCGGGATCGGATGCGAGCGACTCCACCGCCGGATGCGCGGCATAGTATTCCTTGATGTCGGGGTGCTCACTGGCCTTGCGAAACCAGTCTCTGAGCTGATTCAGGGCCGCAGCCGGGGTTTTGGCCGGGACCGCCGCGGCCACCCAGTTGAAAGCGATGAAGCCTGGCACGCCGGCCTCGCCACAGGTGGGAACGTCGGGCAGCGTCGTGCTCAGGCGGCGCTCGGCCGCCACGCACAACGCGCGCGCACGGCCCGAACGCACCAGTTCCATCGAGGCGCCGGAGTCGGTAATGGCGTAATCGACCTGCCCGCCCGCGACGGCGGTGATGACTTCGTTGGCGCCCTTGTACGCCACGTTGACGGTCTTGATTTTGTTGATTTCGTTGAACCAGACCGAATACAGCTCGTAAGACGGCGAGCCCGATCCGTTGTTGAGCGCGCCCGGACGCTTGCGGGCATCGGCGATCAGATCGCCCACCGTTTTATACGGCGACTGGGGCGGCACGATGATCACGCAACTGCCTTTGGTGAGCGCGCTGATCGGCGCGAAATCGGCCACCGGGTCATAGGACAACGAGCGATACAGCGCCGCGTTGGTGGACAAGGTCGTGTTGCTGCCCAGGAAAACGACGTGCCCATCCGGTGTCGCGTTCAACGCAGCCTGAACGGCAATGAGGCCATTGGCGCCCGGCTTGTTCTCGACGGTGACCGGCAGGCCGCTGATATTGCCCACGGCTTTGGCGAACACCCGCGCCGTGGTGTCGGTGCCGCTGCCCGGCCCGAAGGGCACGATGAAGCGGATCGGCCCGCGCCCGCCGATTTGCGCCAGGCTCAGCGCGGGCGCGGCCAAGCCGGCTGCGCCCAGTCCGGCCGCGACGGCCATGAAGCGCCGGCGCGAACGCAGCGAACAAATATTCCGTGCACCTTGCATGTTGATCTCCATTTTTCGCTGAACCTTCGAAATGCCGGACATCCGCCGGCGCTCAGGGCCTGTCCGCGATCCACTCACAGCCTCGAATAGATCGGAATCGGAAACAGGCTCTCAGCCGCGCAATCTGAGCAATTCGCGCGCGACGACCCAGCGATGCACTTCGCTGGGTCCCTCGTAGATGCGCATCAGCCGCGTGGCGTTGGCCATCTGCTGCAGCGGAAGCTCCTTGGTCATGCCCATGGCGCCAAAAGCCTGCATGACGTAGTCGACGACCTCCCAGGCCATCTCGGTGGCATAGACCTTGACCATCGACAGTTGCATGCGCGCCTGCTCGCCGCGATCGACGCGCGCGGCCGCCTCGTAGGTCATGAGGCGGCAGGCATGGATGCGCGTGGCCGCATCGGCTACCCACCACTGGATCGTCTGGCGCTGCGACAGGGGAGCGCCAAAAGTCTCCCGCTGCGGCGCGTACTCGCACAACATATCCAGCGCGCGCTGGGCGCGGCCCACGCAGACGGCGGCCATTTCCAGGCGCCGGTTCGACAGGCGCGCCTGCATCGGCGCAAAGCCTTCGCCCTCGCGTCCGAGCAATTGGGAAGCAGGCACCCGGCAATCCTCCAGAACCAGCTCGAAGGTCTGGTGGCCGCCGATCATCGGGATGCGCCGCTCGACCCGAAAGCCGGGCGTATCGCGCTCAACGATGAAGGCCGAAATTCCGCCGCGCGCCCCTTTGGCGCGATCGGTGACGGCCATCACGATGGTCCAGTCGGCCCGGTCCATCTTGCTGACCCAGATCTTGCGGCCATTGAGCACCCAGTCATCGCCCTGGCGCTCGGCGCGCGTACGCATGCCGGCGGGATCGGCGCCGGCGCCCGGTTCGGAAACGGCGATCGCCGACACCGTCTGGCCGCGCACATAAGGCTCCAGATAACGCTCTTGCTGTTCGAGGCTGCCTGCCACGAGCATCATGCGCAGATTGGGCGAATCGGGCGGCAGGATGTAGGGCGTGATGGTTTTGCCCAACTCCTCGTTGATCCCGACCATCGCCACCGTCGGCAGATCGGCTCCGCCAAGCGACTCGGGAGCATCCAGCCCCCACAGGCCGAGTTCCTTGGACAGGGCATCCAGACGCGCCTGTTCCTCGGGCAGCAAATGCAGATCGCCACTGGCGGCCTCACGCGCAAGCACGGCGCCTTCGAGCGGAAGCAACTGCTCGCGCACGAAGCGCGCGACCAGTTCCTTGATCATCCGGTGTTCTGGATCGAGTTCGAAATTCATGGTGACCCAGTATCGGTAACCGGATTACGGATCGCCAAGCCATAATTTCAAGAATCGAAATCAATGGCGCGCCATCCATCTTAATTTCGGGAAAACCCTTGCCGCCGACCGTGCACACCGATTCGACACGCGCGATCACGCGCAAGACTGGCGTCTTCACACGCAACACGCCGCGCAATCGCTCGCTCGAACGGGGTTTGCTGCTGCTGCGCGCGTTCCTGCCCGGATCGCCGAGCTTGAGCAATGCCGAACTGGCCAAGCGCACCAAACTGCCCCGCCCGACGGTGAGCCGGCTCACGCATTCATTGGTCAAGGCGGGGTTCCTCAACCACGATCCGCACTCCGGCCTTTATCAACTGGCGCCGGTGTTCCTGAGCCTGAGCCTGGCGTTTCGCTACGGCAAGACCGAGCTGAATCTTGCGCTGCCGCTGATGCGCAAGGTCGCCACGACGGAAAAGGTCAACATCGGGCTGGGTTCGCGCGATGGACTGCGAATGGTTTACCTGGATACCGTGCGTGAAGGCCACGCGCCCATCACCCGGATTGCCGCATCGGGCACGAGCCTGGCGATCGAAAAATGCTCCGGCGGCCTGGCCTACCTGGCTGCCCTGCCCCGGACCGACCGCGAGCTGCTGCTCTTGGCGATTGCGCCCAAATACGGCGCGCGCTGGCCCGAGGTGCGGCGCGGCATCGGGCTCGCGCTGGCGCAAGGCCGCCAGGCAGGCTACTACCGCAGCGACGCCACACCGGGCATCCACGCGATCGCGCGCATCGTGCATGGCCCTGACGGCACCTTGTATGCGGTCAACCTCAGCGTCTCGGCCCGGCCGGAAAGCGATGACGACGTCGACCGGCACGGACCGGCACTGATCGCGCTGACCGAAGAAATCGAACGCGCATGGCTGCCGATTCAGTCCATGCTATAAAAGTATGTGCAACCGACCGCGCCAAAGTGCGTAATAAGTGCGTAATCCAAGTGCGTAACGTCTGCTGCTCATGGCAAGCTGTCGCCTCATGCGTTCCTTTTCGTCTTTCCATCGTTCGCGCCGGGCCGCGCTGCAGGGGCTGCTCGGTGCCAGCGCCCTTTTCGCGGCCTCTGGCGCGGGGGCCGGTTTCAATTTCTTCACCAGCGAATACACCGCTTCGCGTGAAGAGCTGCAGGCGCGGATCGACAAACGCTTTCCACTCACGCAACGCCACGGCGCATTGTTCAGCGTGACCTTGCACGACCCGCGGCTCGGGCTCGACGCGCAGGCCAACCGTGCCGCGATCACAACCGGTGTCACGATAGAAAGCGCCCTGCTCGCACAACCGGCCGTGGGCACGCTCACACTCAGCAGCGCGCTGCGCTACGACCCATCCACGCTCGCGCTGCGACTCATGGAACCAACGGTCGAACATATCGAACTGCAAGGCATGACCGGGCAGCGGCTACAGCGCATCGGCGCCGTGGTTGCCCGTGAACTGCTCGAAGGCGAAGCGCTGCACACCTTCCGCCCCGAAGAATTGACCGTCGGCCGCAAGACCTACGAGATTGGTGACATCACGGTGCGCACCGATGGCATCACGGTGCAACTCAAATAATCCATGCGATGAACCTCGGAGTCTGTTCAAAGTCTCTTTTGGGGTCGGGACCAGAGTTACTGCTGAAAGGAGCTTGAACCATGCAAGGACTCATCAAGAAAACACTCGCGGCACTGGCTTTCGCCATGCTGGCCGGCGCGGCCTTTTCGCAGGCCGCGCTGCCGCCGGTGGATGGCGAGGTACGCAAGGTTGACCTCAAAACCGGCACGCTCACGCTGCGGCACGGCCAAATCAAAAACCTGAACATGGGGCCGATGACCATGAGTTTCCGGGCCCGTGACAAAACCCTGATCACGGAATTGAAACCGGGCGACAAAATCCGCTTCACCACCACCCAGGTGGACGGCGTATTCATGATCGAATCATTGGAACCGGTGGCCGCGCGCTGATCTTCCGAAAAACCGCAACCCGATAACCTGCCATCATGTCCAGCGACCCCTGCGCGCCACCTGTCGTATCCACCCTCCAGCACGATAGTGCAGGTTCCCTGACCGACGTGGCCGGCATCGAGGTCGGCCACTTCACCGACACCCGCCGGCCCACCGGCTGCACCGTGGTACTGACGCGCGAAGGCGCGGTATGCGGCGTGGACGTGCGCGGTGCGGCGCCAGGCACACGCGAAACCGATCTGCTTGCGCCGGGCAACCTGGTACAGCAGGTGCATGCGGTGCTGCTGGCCGGCGGCAGCGCCTGGGGACTGGCGGCGGCCGACGGCGTGGTGCGCTGGCTGGAAGAACGCGGCGCCGGGCTCAACGTGCGCTTCGGCACCCTGCCGCTGGTGCCGGCGGCGGTGCTATTCGATCTGCCGCTGGGCGACGCACGCATCCGCCCCGACGCCGCGGCAGGCTACGCGGCCTGCGAAGCTGCCTCGCGCGCGGCGCCGGCCGAAGGGAATGCCGGCGCCGGCAGCGGCGCGATCGTCGGCAAATTATTCGGGATAGAACGCGCGATGAAAGGCGGCATCGGCACTGCCTCGGTCACGGTGGCTGGCGTCACGGTTGGGGCGCTGATCGCCTGCAACGCAATGGGCGACGTATTCGATCCCGCCACCGCCGCCCTCATCGCCGGCGCACGCAGCGCCGATGGCCGCTCGCTGATCAACGCGCCCAGCGCGCTATTGCGCGGCGAATTGCCGCAGCCGGTGCTGGCCGGCACGAACACCACGATCGGCGTGATCGCCACCGACGCGCAACTGACCAAGACCCAGGCCAACCGCCTGGCTACCGTTGCGCACGACGGCCTGGCACGCGCGATCAATCCGGTACACACGATGAGCGATGGCGACACCCTGTTCGCACTGGCCACCGGCCGCGTGCCGCTGGCCGATACGGCAGTGGGCATGACCCTGCTCGGCACAATGGCCGCGGAAGCGGTCGCGCGCGCCACGGTGCGGGCGGTGCGCCAGGCGCGTGCGGTCACCGTGAACGGACTGCACGTGCCGTGCGCCGCTGATTTCTCTCTTGCGTGACGGACGCTGCCATGCCGAAAATCATCAAATTAGTTGCGCTTTCGATCCGCGACCTGTTCATCTCGATCGGCCCGCCACTGCTGATCGTGGCCGTACTGCTGATACTGGCCTACCGCTGGATCGACCCGCAGCCGCCAAAGACCGTGACGATGGCCACCGGCCCGGCCGGCAGCGCCTATGCCGAATTCGGCAAACGTTACGCCGCCGCACTCAAGGCCAACGGCATTGAAGTCGTGCTCAAACCCACCGACGGCTCTTTGAACAACCTGGAACTGCTGCGCAAGGGTGAAGCCGACGTGGCTTTCGTGCGCGGCGGCAGCGCCGACGTGGCGGCGGACGAAGAAGCCGGCCTGCTCTCGCTGGGCGCGTTGTTCTATGAACCGCTGTGGGTGTTCTATCGCGCCGAACTTGAGCACAAGATCAATCACCGCAGCGGCCCGCTGACGCGGCTGACGCAACTCAAGGGCTTGCGTGTGAACGTGGACAAACCAGGCAGCGGCGTACCCGCAATCATGGGCCGGCTGCTGCGCGTCAACCGTCTCGACGCCGAGGGTGCGGTCGTGCTCTCTCATCTCGAACCGGAGCCGGCCACCGCTGCGCTGGAAGCCGGATTGGTTGATGCCATCGTGCTCGCCTCGGCCCCGCAATCGCCCCTGGTGAAACGCCTGCTGCGCTTGCCGGACATCGCGCTGATGGACTTCGATCCGGGCGAAGCTTACGTGCGGCGCTTCGACTTTCTGTCGGAAGTGACGCTGCCGCACGGCGTGGTCGATCTCGCGGCCGACCTGCCTCCACGCGACGTGGCGTTGCTGGCGACCACCACCTCGCTGCTGTCACGCGAGCAGACGCATCCGGCCCTGCGCCAACTGTTCGCGCAAGCCGCGCAGTCGCTGCACAGCCGCGGCGGCTACTTCAACCGCGCGCGCGACTTTCCCAACACCCGCACCAGTGAACTGCCGGTCAGCGCCGAGGGCGACCGCGTCATCAACGGCAGGCCATCTTTCTGGCAGCGCTACCTGCCGTTCTGGGCCAGCAACCTGATGGAACGCATGTGGCTGGTGATCGGCGGCCTGGTGGTGCTGATGCTGCCGCTGTCGCGAATCATCCCGCCGGTCTACCGGTTCCAGGTGCGCAGGCGCGTGTTCCGCTGGTACGGCCAGTTGCGCGAAATCGAACAGCGCGTGGACACGCGCAATGGCGAGCTCAAGGCGCTGCTCCATGAGCTCGACGAATTGGAACGCACGGTCGACGGGATCACCGTGCCGCTGTCGTACACCGATGAGCTGTATGCGCTGCGCTCCAATATTCAATCGGTACGAGAACGCCTGCTCGCCACGTGGGCTTAGGGCCTGTCACCCCAGAGCAAGCGCGACCACGCCGGCGGCAATGAAAACGGCGCCGATCAAGCGCAGTACCCTGTCGCCCTCGCGCAGCAGGTGTCCGCCGATCAGCGCCGCGAACAACATCGATACTTCGCGCGCTGGCGCCACGTGAGAGATCGGCGCCCGCTCGATCGCGTACAGCACGAGTACGTAAGAGATCGGGCTGATCACCGCCACCACCAAGGCATATTTCCACTGCGCGCGCCACGTGGCGAATGCGGTACGCCCACCGCGCAGCACCACCGGCGCCAGCAGGCTGACACGCACGAAGTTGCCGAAATAGTCGAGCAGGATCGGCGATATCGCGAGTACCTTGACCCCATAACCGTCCCAAACCGTATAGGCGGCAATGAAGGCGCCGGTCAACACCCCGTAGCGCACGCCTTTGTACACACGCTCGCGCTGTATCGGGTCATGCGATTTGCGCCACAGGCCGGGCCCGCCGGCTATCAGGAACACCCCGAGAACCACACCCGCAATACCGGCCAGCCCCGCCCACGAGAGAGATTCACCGAGAAAAAGAACCGCCACCAGCGATGACAGCAATGGCCCCGAACCGCGTGCCAGCGGATAGACCACCGTGAGATCCGATTGGCGATAGCCCCGCAGCAGCACCACGTAATAAAACACGTGCAGCACGCCGCTGAACGCGACCAAGCCCCACTGCGCTGCGCTCCACTGGCGCGCCACATACCAACCCAGGACGAGGCCCACCGGCGCCCACACGAGCAACCCGAAAAGGCTGCTCTGGAAAGCGAAGCGCGTGTCGCCATTGGCCTTCTTAGCAGCGATGTTCCAGCCGGCGTGGATTACCCCGGCCAACAGGATCAGTGCGAAAGCGGAAAGCGGCACACCTCAGAAAAGATGGCGCCCGCTCCAACCGCGGCGGTCTTTTTCCACGCAGAAAAAGCACCCGCTCATACTCATGCTCAGTGACGGCCGGGCAACAAGGACAGAAATTCGCGACGCAACGAAGCATCCTTGAGAAAGGCGCCACGCATGACGGAGTTGACCATTTTGCTATTCATCTCCTTGACCCCGCGCCACTGCATGCAGAAATGCTCGGCTTCGATGACCAGTGCCAGACCATCGGGCCGCGTCTTGTCTTGAATGAGGTCCGCGAGCTGAATGATCGCTTCTTCCTGGATCTGCGGACGGCACATCACCCACTCGGCCAACCGTGCGTACTTGGACAGCCCGACCACGTTGGTGTGCTCATTGGGCATCACGCCGATCCACAGTTTGCCGATGATCGGGCAAAAGTGATGCGAGCAGGCGCTGCGCACGGTAATCGGGCCCACGATCATCAACTCGTTGAGGCGCTCGGCGTTTGGAAAGTTCGTCAGCGCCGGCGCCGGCTGGTAACGGCCCTTGAACACCTCGTCAAGGTACATCTTGGCCACGCGCCGCGCGGTGTTGCCGGTGTTGTGATCGCTTTCGGTATCGATCACCAGGCTCTCGAGCACGCCGCGCATCTTCTCCTCGACTTCATCGAGCAGAGCTTCGAGTTCACCGGGCTGAATGAAGTCGGCGATATTGTCGTTCGCATTGAAGCGCCGCCGCGCCGCAATCAGGCGCTGGCGGATCCTCACCGAAACCGGTGTTCCCTCTGGATTTACCGGATCTTCCGAACACGGCGGTATGTTTTCTTTCGCGAGCATGCGCAGGATCGTACCAGTGAATTGTTCAGGGCCCGTCGACGATCTATTCGAGGCCGCGCGGCTTGCCGGCGCTGCCTCGGCGGCCCACGAAAGCAATGATCTCCCCCATCACCCCGCGCCGGAAGGCCAGCACGCAGATCACGAAGATCAGGCCCGTGACGATCGTGACCGATTCGCCGAGCGTGTTGAACCAATCGATGGTCGTGATGCGCGCCAACAGGCTGCCGAATTCGCCGATTTTGTTTTCGAGCAGCTCCACCACGGCCGCGCCGACCAGCGGCCCCGAGAGCGTGCCGAGGCCACCCACCAGCGTCATCAGGATGACCTGGCCCGAGGCGCTCCAATGCACGTCCGACAGCGTCGCGAAGCCCATGACCAGCGTCTTGAGCGAACCGGCCAGCCCCGACAACGCCGCCGAAATGACGAAAGCCAGCAGCTTGAAACGGTTCACGTCGTAGCCCAGCGAGAGCGCGCGCGGCTCGTTCTCCTTGATGCCCTTGAGCACCTGCCCGAAAGGCGAATGAATGGCGCGCACGATCAGCAGGAAGGCCGCGACCACGATCACCAGCGCGACGTAGTACATCGTGAGGTCGTTCTGGAGATCGATCACGCCGAACAGCTTGCCGCGCGGCACGCTTTGCAGGCCATCCTCGCCGCCGGTGAACTTGGCTTGCAGCGCGGCGAAGTACACCATCTGCGCGAGCGCGAGCGTGATCATCGCGAAGTAGATGCCCTGGCGGCGGATCGCCAGGAAACCGAAGACCCAGCCGAGCAGCGCGCCGCTGAGCGTACCGAGGATCAGGCCGATCTCGGGCGTCACGCCCCAGACCTTCATCGCGTGGCCCGCGACGTAGGCCGAGCCGCCGAGGAAAGCCGCATGGCCGAACGAAAGCAGCCCCGTATAGCCAAGCAGCAGGTTGAAGGCCGAGGCGAACAGCGCGAAGCACATCAGCTTCATCATGAACACCGGGTAGGCGCCGGCGAACGGCGCCGCCACCAGCGCCGCGAGAAGCAGCAGGTAGAGGACGGGGGATGTTCTTTTCATGCGGCTTACTTCTCTTTGCCGAACAGGCCGGCGGGCCGCAACAGCAGCACGATCACCATGATCACGAACACCACGGTGGACGAAGCCTCGGGGTAGAACACCTTGGTCAGCCCTTCGATGACGCCGAGCCCAAGCCCGGTGAGGATCGCGCCCATGATCGAGCCCATGCCGCCGATCACCACCACCGCGAACACGACGATGATGAGGTTCTGCCCCATCAGCGGCGAAAGCTGGATCACCGGCGCGGCGAGTACGCCCGCGAAGGCCGCAAGCGCGACGCCGAAACCGTAGGTCAGCGTGATCATCAGCGGCACATTCACGCCGAAAGCCTCGACCAGCCGCGGGTTCTCGGTGCCGGCGCGCAGGTAGGCGCCGATGCGCGTTTTCTCGATCACGAACCAGGTCGAGAAACACACCGCGAGCGAGGCAACGACGACCCAGGCGCGGTAGTTGGGCAGCATCATGAAACCGAGGTCGGTCGCGTTCGCAAGCAAATCGGGCGTGTCATAAGGCAGGCCCGACACGCCATAGACGGAGCGGAACACGCCTTCGATCAACAGCGTCAGGCCGAGCGTGAGCAGCAAACCGTAGAGGTGGTCGAGCTTGTAGATCCAGCGCATCAGCAGCCGCTCGATGACGATACCAAACAGCCCGACGATCACCGGCGCGACGATCAGCATCACCCAGTAGTTGACGCCGAAGTAGTTCATCGCCATCCAGGTCGACACCGCGCCCATCATGAACAGCGCGCCATGCGCGAAGTTGATGACGTTGAGCAGGCCGAAGATGACCGCGAGCCCAAGGCTCAGGATGGCGTAGAACGACCCGTTGACCAGCCCCAGCAGGAGCTGGCTCAACAAGGCAGGCAGAGAAAGGCTCATGAAGCTATGGTGATCTCAGTTTTCCACCGCGCGATGCACGGCCGTGGCTTTTATTTCCAGAGCGCGCACTTGGTCTCGGCCTTGGTGGTGAACACCTGTTCGCCCGGCAGGGTGGCGAGCACCTTCAGGTAATCCCAGGGCTTTTTCGACTCGGCGGGCGACTTGGCTTCGACCAGGTACATGTCGTGAATGAAGCTGCCGTCGGCGCGGATGTAGCCCTTGCCGTAGAAGTCGTTGATCTTCATGCTCTTGAGCTGGGCCATGACCTTGTCGGCGTCGGTGGTGCCGGCGGCTTGCACGGCCTTCAGGTAGTTCGTGGCGGCCGAGTAGTCGGCGGCCTGCACGTCGGTGGGCATGCGCTTGGTTTTTTCGAAGAAACGCGCGGCCCATTTGCGGCTGGCGTCGTTCAGGTCCCAGTACCAGCTGGTGGTGTGCA
>CAYTPC010000049.1:0-15720 GCA_964439605.1 uncultured Burkholderiaceae bacterium | reverse complement strand
CGATCAAATCAACCACGCCATCGCCGCGCTGGCGCGGACGGTGCGCGAGTCTTTGAGTTAAAGCCCGTCCGGCAGTTTTGATCGCATCATTTCCTTGCGGTCAAACCTGCGCCCATCAACGGTGAAGGTGCCGTCGCCGATGGCGTGGATCAGGCGCTGTTCCTTGCGGGCGCCATCCACATAAGCGGCCAGCCCTTGCAGGATGACGATGTTGTGGCGCTCGATGATCTCGACCACCCGGCATTCGATATTCGCCACGCATTGCACGATCAGCGGCGCGCGCACATGCTGGGCTTGCACGCGCGTCAGGCCGAAGCGCTCGAACTTGTCCACGTCATGCCCGCTGCATGTGCCGATGCCGACGGCGGTGTCGAGCAAGTCCGCCGCGGGAATGGCGATTACGCATTCCTTGGTTTTCTTGAGCGCCGCATACGAATGGTTCCACGGCCCGGTGGTGATGGCAAAGGACGCCCCGAAATCCAGCACCATGGTCCAGGTGATGGTCATCACGTTGTCCTTGTGGCCGTCGTGCGTGGTGACCAGCACCACCGGCCCTGGTTCTATCAGCGTGAAAGCCTTGGCGAGCGGCAGATTTTCCATGTGGGCCTTCGTTTCAGCTCCGGTTCAGAATTGAAAGCGCTCCGGCCGCTTGCCGAGTCTGCTGGCACGCCGGCGCGGGATGGAGTCAGGGATTCGGGTTCCGATGACGCGCGTCTTCTGTCGGCCGCACAAACGGACATTTTGCGCAGCCACTCCCATCATTTCAGTTTTCTACCGCGCTGCCGCCTGACCCGCGACGCATGAAACTGGCACGCCCAAGGCCAGGAATCCCGTGGAACCAGCTTTGCTGGGCCACTGGGATTGCCCCCGGAGAGGGGGTGCAGAGCCACACGAAGTGGGCGAGGCTGGGGGTGAGTATCCTTTCACCGGTACACCGGAAAGCGGCTGGTCAGCGCGTGCACTTTGGCGCGGACCGCTTCGATGTTGGCCGGATCGCGCGGGTTGTCGAGCACGTCGGCCACCAGATGAGCGGTCAGGCGCGCCTCTTCTTCCTTGAAGCCGCGCGTGGTCATGGCCGGGGTGCCGATGCGCACGCCGCTGGTCACCATCGGCTTTTCCGGATCATTGGGGATCGCGTTCTTGTTGATCGTCATATGGGCCTGGCCCAGCACGGCTTCGGCTTCCTTGCCGGTGATGCCCTTGGCGCGCAGGTCGACCAGCATCATGTGGCTTTCGGTGCCGCCGCTGACGATGCGCAGGCCCCGTTCGGCCAGCGTCCGGGCGACGGCCTGGGCGTTCTTCGCCACTTGTTGCTGGTAGCTCTTGAATTCGGGCGCGAGCGCCTCCTTGAAGGCGACTGCCTTGGCCGCGATCACGTGCATCAGCGGGCCGCCCTGCAGACCGGGGAATACGGCGCTGTTGATCGCTTTCTCGTGCTGCGCCTTCATCATGATGATGCCGCCGCGCGGGCCGCGCAGGCTCTTGTGGGTGGTGGAAGTCACCACGTCGGCGTAGGGAACCGGGTTCGGATAGACGCCGGCGGTGACCAGGCCCGCGTAGTGCGCGATATCGACCATGAAAATCGCCCCGACGTCCTTGGCGACCTTGGCGAAACGCTCGAAGTCGATGCGCAGCGAATAAGCCGATGCGCCGGCGATGATGAGCTTGGGCCGTGCCTCGTGCGCTTTGCGCTCCATGGCGTCGTAGTCGATCGCTTCTTGCGCGTTCAGGCCGTAGCTGACCACGTTGAACCATTTGCCGCTCACGTTGAGCGGCATGCCGTGCGTGAGGTGGCCGCCTTCGGCCAGGCTCATGCCCATGATCGTGTCGCCGGGCTTGAGGAAGGCCAGCATCACCGCGATATTGGCGGAGGCGCCGCAGTGCGGTTGTACGTTGGCCGCCTCGGCGCCGAAAAGCTGCTTGAGGCGGTCGATCGCGAGCTGTTCGGCCTGGTCGACGAACTCGCAGCCGCCGTAATAACGTTTGCCGGGGTAGCCCTCGGCGTATTTGTTGGTCAGCTGCGTGCCCTGCGCCGCCATGACGGCGGGCGAGGCGTAGTTCTCACTGGCGATCAGTTCGATGTGCTCTTCCTGACGCTGGTTTTCGGCCTGGATGACGGCGAAAAGCTCGGGGTCGGTCTGTTCGACCAGAATGTTGCGGTGGTACATGGCAGTCCTTTGCGGCGGTGATCCCTGTGTTTGAACAAGGGCTGCCCAGGCGAACGGCAAGGCGCTGGCGCGTGGCCAGCGGTACGCTTCCCCGTGGTGCCCCACGTTGGCGCCGTGCCCGCGGTACGGAAGGCGGCGCCTATCGCCAGTTGCGTACGAATCAGAGTGTAGCCGAGAGCCGATCAGGGATCAGGAGGTCCCGGCGATCAGTGCAATCTTCTCTTCGAATGCGTCGGCCTGGTCGGGGGTCGTTTGTGGTGCGGGGGCGGCCACCTTCGCCTTGGCGGACGAGGAGGGCTCGGCGGCGGCACGTGCCTGTTGCGTACTGGCGGGAGCAGCGGGCGCAGCGGACGCAGGCGTGCCGCCCATGGCCACTATTTGCAGGCGGTCGCGCTCGGCCAGCACTTTGGAGGTATAGCCGCCGTCGTCCGGCAGGTTGGCCGCGCCCACGTAGTAGCGCAGGCCGCCTTCGACCGAACCGGCATTGGCGATGCATTCCTGCAGCACCTTCACGCCGACGTCCAGGTTGGCGATCGGGTCGAACGCGGTCAGGGTGCCGCCCACGCTTTCGTACTTCTCGCCGTGCAGATGGGTCATCACCTGCATCAGGCCCTGGGCGCCGACATGGCTTTGGGCGAAGGGGTTGAAGCGCGACTCCACCGCCATGACGGCCAGGATGAGGGTTGGATCGAGCTTGGTGTTGTGGCCGATCTCGAAGGCTTTGACGACGAGCGCCGACAGCAGCTCAGGGGCGACGCGGTATTTCTTGCTCAGCCATTGGGTGATCGAGGCCTGTGATTTAGACAGATCCTGCGGGCTGATGGCGACGGTGGCGCTGCGTTCGAGCGGCGCGGGCAGTGCCGAGACCGAGGCCACGGCCGCAGCCTCGGGAACGGGGTGGCGCGATTGCAGCCAGTGCATGAGCTGGGCTTCGCTCGCGGTGCGCAGGGCCGGGTGCGCGACCAGCGCCAGGACCCCGGAGACCAAGGCCAGGCCGATCAGCGCGAATCCGCTGTGCGTGATTTGAAAAAAGCCTTCAAACGTATCCGAGAAGATGGTTTTGAGGCGTTGCGTCGTGCTTGCTGATGCTTGCTTCATCGCTCTTTCCTTTCTATCTGATTTCCGTGTGGTGGTTGCTGAAGGCCAAACGAAACACGGAAACCGTCTGATTGACCGAGATTGGAGTCTGCGCCGTGAAACGACGACCAGTGCAGCGCGGCAATCTGGCCACGCCGATGGTCTCTTGAGACACACGCGGCGGCAGTAACTCCATCAATACCTGAGTACAGATGTCAGGTTATTAGATGAGACGAATTCTAAAAACCGTGAAATATATGGTCAAGAATAATAATCTACTGTTTTATGTGAAAAAAATCTTTGGATGGGGCCTCACCAGGGACGAGCCATGTGCCCATGTTGCGATCGAAAACATGATTTACCTTGTAAACGGCGTTCGACTGGCCGTTTTCAGGGTGAATGCCGTTTTTTTCTCTTTCCAGTGTTTTTTCTACTTGACTGGGTGGGCGGATGGGGTCATTTGGGGCACACTGGCCGATGATGGACGCTGTTTCGGTATACAAGAGCAAATGGGTGCGCCGCGCCGCCCTGATCGTTGTCGCGCTGCTGGCGGTCTGGCTGGTGGTTTGGCTGGCGGTGCCGCCGATTGCCAAGAGCCAGTTGGAGAAGATCGCAAGCGACAAGCTGGGGCGGCAAGTCACGGTTGGCACGCTCGATTTCAAGCCTTGGTCGCTCGAACTGACGATCGGCGATCTGCGCATCGCGGCGGCTGACCCTCGGCAGCCGCTCGCAGCCGAGGTCGGGAAACTGTATGCGGATGCTAACTTTCAGTCGGTGCTGCGGCTGGCGCCAGTGATTGATGCGGTTCGGGTCGAGCGGCCGCACATCCGGATCGTGCGTGGGGCGGATGGCCATTTCGATTTCGAAGACGTGCTGCAGCGGCTGGCCGAGTCCAATGACCCCAACAGCCCGCCAGTCAAGTTCGCGGTCTACAACATTTCGGTCGTTGACGGCGCGGCGGATGTGGAAGACCGGACCGTCAAAAGTAAGCACGAACTACGCAACCTGGAACTGAACATTCCGTTCCTGAGCAATCTCCAGTCCAAGCTCGATGTGCTGGTCGAGCCCAAGCTGGCCTTTACGCTCAACGGCAGCCGGTTCGATTCGAGTGCGCACACCATGCCCTTCGCCGAATCGCGCAAGACCGATGCGCGGGTGCACGTCACCGGGCTGGACCTGGCGCCTTATCTGGACTACATCCCGGCTGGGCAGCCTTTCAAGCTGCTGGCGGGGGTGTTGGATCTTGATTTGGGCATCAATTTCCAGCAGGGCGATGGCGGCGGGCTGAGCCTGAGCGGCACGGCACAGGTGCGGCAGGCGAAGCTGGCCGATGCGTCGGGACGTGACGTGCTGGCTTTCGAGGCGCTGAAAATTGCACTGGCGGACACGCGGCCGCTTGAAGGGCGGATCCATCTTGGCGAAGTGGCGTTGGCGGCGCCGAATCTGACGGTCTCGCGCGCCGCCGACGGCCGGCTCAATCTCGTCCCTGCCACCGTTGCCAAGCCGGCGCGCAAGCCGGACTCGCCGGCAGCCAAGACAGTCGGCGAGGCGAGCAAAGAACAGGCCTGGCACGTGCAGGTCGACAAGATCGGCGTGCACCGCGGACAAATCCGATGGCGTGACGCTGCGGTCCGGCCGGCAGCCGCGCTGGATGTGAGCCAGCTCGAATTGCAAGCCGGCAATGTGCGCTGGCCGATGGACAAGCCCGCCACGTTCAGCGGCCAGGCGTCCGTTGCCGGCGCAGCGCTGCGTTTCGACGGGCAGGGCACGGATCAGGCCGTGACCGCGGCCGTCAAGCTCGACGGCTTGCCGTTGTCGGCGGCGGGACCCTATCTTGCGCAGACTCTGGAGCCCAAGCTCGATGGCAAGCTCAGCGCGCAGGTCGATGTCGCCTGGACGCCATCTTCTCTAAAGGCCACGGCCAAGGGCGTGCAGGCCGACAACCTGGCGCTGACGCAGGGCAAGACGGCGCTTGCCGGAATCGGGCGCTTCGAAATCGCCGACGCCGTGCTGGATCTGGAGGGCCGCAAGCTGGAGGCCGGGAGCGTGCGAGCCGTCAACCCGAAACTCCAGGTCGAGCGCGACAAGGACGGGCAGTGGATGTACGAGCGCTGGCTGAAGACCGCGGCAAAGAAAGAGCCGGCCGGCGCCCCGGGGGACAAGAAAGTGGACGAAGGGGTGGACAGGCCGTGGGCGCTGTCCATCGGCAGCGCCGCGATCGAAGGCGGTGCGGTGGCGTATGCCGACGGCGCCGGGCCGAAGCCGGTGGCGGTTGAATTGGCCGCGCTGTCGATCAAGGCCCGCAACATCACCGTGCCGGGCAGCAGCGCCGCTTTGCCGATCGAGGTTTCCGGCCAGTTGCGCGCCGGACGGACCGAACTTCCCGGCCAGTTGCGCGCCGGACGACGGGCTGAACCGGGGCACTTCAGCTACAACGGCAAGCTGGCCCTCAAGCCGCTGTCCACCGAAGGGCAACTGGACGTGAAAGCGATACCGGTCCATGCCTTCAAGGCCTACTACAGCGCCGAAGCGCCCAACATCGACGTGCGGCGCGCCTATTTGAACTATCGCGGCGACGTGCGCTATGCGCAGGAAAGCACGGGGACGAACATCCGTCTGACGGGCGATACCGCGCTGGAAGATCTGCGGATCGACAGTCCCCTGATTGGGCCGGCTTCCACCGCGCGGCAGCAAGGTGGCAATCGCTTGCTGAGTTGGAAGACGCTGAGTCTGCGTCACGTGCGCTTTCGCATGGCGCCGGGGCGGCCGGTTTTCCTGGGGGTGCAGGAAACCTCGCTGGTCGATCTTTTCGCCCGCTTGCTGATTGACGAAACCGGCAATCTGCACTTGCAGGACTATGTGCAGCAGCGCCCGCACGATGCTGTCGAGCCGGTTGCCGCCGAATCGGCGCCGCAGCCATCCCTGGATACGCAACAGCATGAGGGCGCCGCCACCGCCATCGCCACGTCCGAAAGCCGCGACGGCGGCACGGCCGCCACCGGAGCAGGGCCGGCCCCCAATCCTCCGGCCGCTGGCCCCGCGCCGCAGGCGAGCGCCGCGCTGGCGCCCAGGATCAACCTCGGCCCGCTCAGCGTGGTCAATGGCCAGGTGGATTTCACCGATCGCTTCATCAAGCCCAACTATTCGGCTGATCTGCGCGAGTTGACCGGCAAATTCGGCGCCGTTTCGTCCAATCCCAAGAGCGGCCATCCTCTGATGGCTGATCTGGAATTGCGCGGCAAGGTGCAGCAGACGGCTGAACTCGAAATTACCGGCAAGCTCAATCCGCTGATCAAGCCGCTCGAACTGGACATCAGCGCCAGAATGCGCAATCTTGAATTGGCGCCGCTGTCTCCTTATTCGGCACGCTATACCGGCTATGGCATCGAGCGCGGCAAGCTCAGTGCGGACCTCAGTTACAAGGTCGGGCCTGACGGCGGGCTCACCGCAACCAACAAACTGGTGCTCAACCAGCTCCAATTCGGCAGCGAAGAAGTCCCTGGTGCGCAGCGCACGCTGCCGGTGCGCCTGGCGGTGGCGTTACTGGCCGACAGCCACGGCGTGATCGACATCGATCTGCCGGTGTCGGGCTCGATCAACGATCCGCAGTTCAGCATTGGCCCGCTGATCTGGAAGGGCATCTTCAATCTCATCGCGAAGGCGGTGACTTCGCCATTGCGCCTGCTCACGGGCCGGCTCGGCAGCGGTTCAGTCGATTCGAACAGCGTCATCTTTGCGCCGGGGTCTTCGGCGCTCGATGCCCAGGCGCGCGAAAACCTCGACAAAGTGGCCAAGGCGCTCAACGAGCGCGCGGCGCTCAAGGTGACGGTGGTCGGCACCGCCAGCCTCGAACAGGAACGCAGCGCCTACCAGCGCGAAGGCCTGCGCCAGCTCGTTTTCGCCGAAAAGCGGCGCCAGGCGGCGCGTGAGGGCAAGAAAGCCAATGAGGTTGAGCCGGTCACCGATGGCGAGTACCCCGAACTGCTGCGCGTCGCCTATGAGCGCGCCGACATCACCAAACCGCGTAATATGGTCGGGCTTCTCAAGGATCTGCCGGTCAAGGATATGGAAAACCTGCTGATGGCCAGTATTCCGGTCAATGACGAAAACATTCGCCAGCTCGGGACCGCGCGCGGCGCGGCGGTGCGCGACTACTTGCTCGAATGCGGGCTTTCGAGCGAAAGGCTATTCCTGGGAGCGGTCCAGACTGAGGCGCAAGGCAGCGATTGGAAGCCGGGCGCCGAGCTGAAAATTGGATTGAAGTGAAGTTCACCCCCAGCCTCGCCCACTTCGTGTGGCTCGGACGGGCAGCCGCCAGAGGCGGCTGCTCTTCGGGCACGTCCAAGCCTGCGCAGGCAGGCTTGGAGCCGCGGCCCTCAGCCCCACTCTCCGGGGGCAATCCGAGGGGCCCGGACAAGCCGTGCCACGGGATTCCTGGGCTTAGCTGCGCCAGTTTCATGCGTCGTGAGTCGCGTGATGCGCTGTGGAGAAACTGAGATGAGCGGCGGCGGCGTTTCCAGTCTGGGCGAGAATGGCAGGTTGTGCCGGTAAGGTCCGGCCTGCTCGCCTCATTTCATTTATCAACCGAATCTTTCCGTGCCGTGACTGCCAGTTCTTCCAAGTCCCATGATCTTCAGGCCCTTGATGCGCTAACCGGCGGTGCTTTCACCGCGCCGACGGCCGGCGAGCGCGCTCAGCGTATCCGTGAATGGCTGGCGGCTAATCCAGCCGTCGAGCAATTGCAGGAAGTCTTCAAGGAACTCAGTAGCCGTGACAAGGGCGCGGCGCGCCCAGTGCGCGAGCGGCTCGACGAAATCCGGCGCGCCAAAAACCAGGAAACCATTGCCGCCGAATGGGCCGCCAAGGCCCAGGCGCTGCTCGATCAGCCCAAGCTCAATATCGCCGATGCGATGGCATGGCAGCGCGATGCCGCCAAGGCAGGCGCGCCGCTCTCGCGCGAACCGCTGGCCGCCCTCAAGACACGGCTGGCCGAACGCATCAAAGGTATCGAGGATCTGCAACACCGCGTGCAGGTGCACCGCGAAGCGGCGGTACTGCTCGTGCAACGCTGCGAGGTGCTCTCCACCAAGGGCTGGCAGGATGCGCAGGCCGCCGGTCCGGCGCTCGTGGCCGACGTCGAACACTGGAAACAGCAGGTTGACGAAATCGCCGCCGACGCCAACTGGTCCAGCCTTGACGTGCGCTTTCCGCCGCAACTCGATGCGTCGCGGGCACAACTGGCCGTGGTCTGCGACGCCTTCCAGAGCGCGCTGGCGCTGGCCGTCGCGGCGGCGGCCGATCCGCAAGCGCCGCTGCCGCCGGTGCCGGTATGGGCCGACGAACTGCGCGCGGCGCGCGGTCTGCCGCTGGAAGCCGTGGTCAAGGAAAGTGCCGCACCCAAGATCGATCCCGCGCAGCGTGCCGCTGCCAACGAGGCGGTCCGCGCCGCCGTTGCCAGGCTTGAGCAGGAAACCGCCGAAGGGCACGGCAAGGCCAGCGTTGGCGCCGCCGCTGCGTTGCGCGCGGTGCTCAAGGAGCATGGCCGCCTGATCGATTCTTCGCTGGAAAACCAAGTTCATACGGCGCTTGTCGCGGCCGGCGAACTCGAAGGCTGGCAACGCTGGAGCGCCGACAAAGTGCGCGAAGAACTGGTGGCCAAGGCCGAAGCCCTGTTGCATCGGCCCGAAGGCCAGGCGCTCGGCGGACGCAAGATGCAGGAAACCCTGCGCGCGCTGCGCGAACAGTGGAAACAGGCCGACCACGGCGGCCTGCCCAATCATGCGTTGTGGAAACGCTTCGACGAAGCCTGCAACGAGGCGCACAAAGTAGTCGAAGCCTGGCTTGATAAAGTGCGCGCCGATGCGGCCGCGCACCGCGCCGCGCGCGAGGCGCTGATCGAGGAAGTCAAAGCCTGGGCGGCGGCGCATGTGGACGGCGCCGACCTCAAGGCATACAACCGCGCGCTGCATCAGTTTGCTGATCGCTGGCGTGATTCCGGGCACGTCGGCGAGAAAGTTTTCGCCGAACTGCTGCCCAAATGGAATGAAGCGATCGCGGCCGCGCGCGCGCCGATGGAGGCTGCGCAAAAAGCCAGCGTCGAGCGCCGCCAGGCGCTGATTGCCGAGGCGCAGCAGTTGAGTGCCGTGCCGGTGCTGCGGATCGATGCCGTCAAAACGCTGCAGCAGCGCTGGCAGGCCGAGGCGCAGAGCGTGCCGCTGGAGCGGCGTCAGGAACAAAAGCTCTGGGATGCATTCCGGGCGCCCATCGATGCGGCTTTCAGCCGCAAGAGCGCCGAGCGTGAAAAAGCCGCCGCCGCGACGAGCGACCACGATCGCCGCGTACTCGAAGCCTCGAAGGCGCTCGAAGCCGCCAATGCGCAAGGCGATGCGCAAAAGATCCGCGCGGCGTTGGCGGCGCTTGAAGCCGCCATGCGCAACGAGGCGCCCAAGGCAGATGTGGCCTCTTCTGCCGAGGCCGAAAAAAATCAAACCCCGCAGGCGGCTGCGGATGAACCGGCTGCTGCTCCTGCCGAGGATGCGGCAGGTGAAGCTGCCGCGCCGGATGCCGCCGACAAGCCCGCGCCGAAAGCGCCGGCCAAGCCCGTCATTGCGGTTCGGGGGGACGACCGGCCCGGCGCGAAAAAAATCGAGGCAGCCCCGGTGCGCGCGGGCCGTCCCGGCGATCGCCGCAATGACCGCGCAGGAGCGGGGGCGGGAGCGGGACGGGGTGATCGCGGCGACAGCCGGGGAGGGCGCGCGCAGGAGCGTGGGCGGCCTGGGCCTGAGCGTGTGGAGCGGGGCCCGCGTTTGGGAGACGCCGCGTTCCGCGCGCAGCGTGAAGCGATGGAACATGCCCAGCTTGCGCTGCGCAAGCTCGCCGCCCAGGCGCATGGCGAGGCGCTGACCCAACTGATCGGCGCGTGGGAGCGGCGCGATGCCGGCCAATTGCCTTCGACACACGAACTGGGCCGCGGGATCGGCCCGGCGGCACGCAATGCCTGGTCAAGCGCCCTGACGGCGGCGCCATCGGGCACTGCCGCTGAAGCCTTGCTGCGATTGGAAATGGCCGCCGGAGTACCGACGCCCGCCGATCAACTCGAGGCGCGTCGCGCCCTGCAACTCCAACTGCTCACGCGGCGCGGTGATCCGGCGCCCGCGCAGACCTGGGGCCAGGATGTGGGCGCCGTGTTCGCGTCGGCATACGACGCCGCCAATGCGCGCCGTCTGCAGAACGCGCTCAAGGTGCTGCTGCGCGGGTAAGGCGGGGGGCGAGGGCTGAACAAGCCTCGTCCAGCTGTTGCGCCGGCTTGGGGCGGTTCTTGCTTCGTTGTGCTCCAACCTGGGCCAGCGATGCCGGACCAGGTTAACTGCCGTTTCCAGGGTTAGGGCATTTTTCGTTCAGGTATTTACGTATCACCCGCTCCATCGTCATTCTGCGCGGAGCGAAGCGAAGTCGCAGAATCCAGATGCCGCATGGATTCCGCGACGGAGCGCGCAATGACGTCATCACACTGACTGTTCATGACTGAATCGAAACCGCCCTAGTGCATGTTCGACACCGGTGCGGGCGGCAATGCCGCGCCGTTGGGACCGGCCTTGAACGTCAGCGGGCTGACGGCCGTCTGCTGGCCTACGCCAGGTTTGGTCCAGTTGCAGACACCGCTTGCGAACACCTTGGCCAAGCGGGTCCATTGGCTCGGTGTGAAAGTGTTCTTCGGGTAGTCCGATGCATCGAGCGGTTTGAGCTGGCACTTGAGGATGTCCTCCGAAGCAGGCCCGCCGGCAACCTGACGCGGAGACAGCGAGGGCTTGAGGAACGGATCAGCAGCTTCGCAAGTCGCCATATCCGTCAGTTTCACGCTGATGTCCGTGGAGGTACCGTTGTACAAGTAGCAGGAATCCGCCGCCGAGGCCGGCCTCGCGTCGCGCACCTTTTTCTCCAACGGATTGTTGCTGGTGTCGGCCTTGAGCGTGCTAAGCCATTGATCCATGCTAGCCAGCGCCTGACCGGACGTACCCAACGCGACCGGGCCGGCCAGCGAGGGCCACGAGAAGCGCCACAGTGCCTGGTTGTTTGCATCCCCGGCCTCTGCTTTGATCCGGTCGCGAATCGCGAAGCTGTACCAAATGTGGTGGATGGCGAGGGAGACCGCGGCGCCAGGCGGCGCGGTGAGCTGCGAATCATCCCAGCCGCGCAGGTCGATCATCGCTGTCTTGGCGAGTTGCTTGCCGCTCATCATGATGCCGGAGCGATAGGCGGTTTCCAGCGCCGAGACATCGGCGACGGTACGCGCTGCTTGCGGCGTCGAGTCGCGATCGGTGCCGCCGACCAACTCGTTGAGGGTCACGAACTCCTCGGCGGTGATCTTGCCGTCCTTCAACGCCTTCAGGCCGTACTGGACGCCAACGTTGTCGCGCGTATGGAGCGGCGCGTTGTATGCCGCCGGATCGGTGCTCTGGCCCCAGAGGTTCTTGGCCCAATCCCAGGCGCTGCAACGCGGCAGGTCTTTGGTTTCAGCCGGGCGCGCCGGGTCATACACGGCGGTATTCGGCAACTCGCAGTTGTTGGTTGCAGTGGCATCCTGCGTGATGACGCCGGTGTCGTTGTCCGCCGCTAACACAGAACGCTTGAAGTACACCCCCGCTTTGCTATTGCTGCCAAATGCGTTGTACCAGCCGTGGCACGCGGTCTGATCGACGTGGCCGTTGATGGCCGCCTTGCGTGCATTGATTTGCGCCTGCGTCAGGCCCATGCTGTTCCACAGGTTCAGCATTCCCGGCTTCTGGTAGGCCTCGATCAGCACCGAGCAGTCGCTCACCTCAAGCGTGGTCGATTCCGAATCCGGATAGGTGCAACTGGTGATCACGCCATCGAGCAGACCGGGCATGATGGATGCAGTCATGTTCGAATTGATCGAGCCGCCCGAGCAGCCGCTGCCGATGGCGAACTTGACCGGACCGTAGCTTTCGGCGATGTGTTCCTTCATCCTCATGACCGTCTCGGCCATCAGCACGCGGTTGGAGTTGCGGTCTGAATCCGTCATGCTGTTTACCGCGACGAGGTAGCCGCGCCCGATCTGCTCGTTGAGCGAGGGCCACGCGGTCTGGGGACGCACCTGGCGGCGCGGCTGGCCGGTGCTGGAACCGAAGTTGAACCACACCTTGCCGTTCCACGCCGCTTGCGGCGCGGTGGGTTTCCAGTCTTTCGTGGGATCGAACAGCGCGACCATGTCGTAGATGCCGCGATTGATCGTGCCGCGCTCCACGCGCACGATGTAATCGACGGTCTTGCCCGCGTCGGTGGTGGTCTGAGCCATGTCAGTGGGGCGCGCCGCCTTCGGGTCATAGGGCTTGAAGCACGCGGTTGCGGCGGGCGCCGGTGCGGTGCCCGGATCGGTTGCGCCAGCAGCCGGCCTCCATACCGGGTCGGGCAGGCCGAACGTGCAGCCAGCCGTATTCGTCTTGTAGTACAGCTTGTATTCGGTGGGGATATTGCAGTCGGCGTCCGGCGTTCCGGACAAGCCGCTGGCCGCCAGCGCCGGTGTGTTGCCGTTGACGGCGGTTGCCGCCGGCTGCGCGCAGTAGAAGGGCTTGACGTACGCGCCCGAGAGCACCGGAAGATTGTTCGGCGTGTTCGTGATCTTCAGGCTGCCGGCCCGGGCAAGACCGTCGGCGCGCGCATTGAGCACGTTGTCCCCGTTGGCCAGGCCCGTGACCAGACCGGTCGCGGTGCCGTTGGCGATGGTAAATGCGCTGGTGACGTCGCGCCCGTCCACGTCGACCTTGAGGCCGGACAGTGTCGCCCCATTCGATGGGGTGATGGTAACCAGCGCATCGCCGCCGCTGATCAGGTCGGCCCGGTTGCTGAGGGTTCGGATATCCAGGACGCCGGTGGTGTTGCCGCCGGGGTTGGTGCTGCCACCGCCACCGTCGTCATCGCTGCCGCCGCAAGATGCCAGGAGCACCGCCCCGGCACAGAGAACAAGACCCAAGCCGTGGCGCTTGGGCGGAAAGGAAATTTTCATGTTGCAGCCCTTTGCATTTGAGAAAGTTCACCCCACCTAATAATGGAAACATAGTTACCGCGTACATCGGTGGCGCATAGGCGACAAATCAGCAGCTGATACTTAGAGTTACGCGCAAACTATGGAAAACCCCTGAGACTGGGAGCCTGTTCATGGTTTATTAGGGCCGCGTTGGGTCGTCATCGGGGTGAGTGGGTGATCCAGGCGCGCCGCATGGGCTGATTGATCAGGCTCGAAGCGATTGAAGGAGAGCTTGATGAAGGATGAAAGTTTCCGTCGGCTCAAGACGTGGAGCCTCTGCGCGGTCTTTTTGTTCATGCTTTCAGCATCGCCTATGGCAAGCGCTCAAGAAGAGGATCTCGCCGAAGCGCGGAGCTTGAACGATCAGGTGTTGCAGGACTATGCGGCCGGGCGATACCAACAGGCCATCCCGCTTGCGCAACGCGCGCTCGCCATCCGCGAAAAAGTGCTTGGCCCCGAGCATCCCGACACCGCCACCTCACTGAACAATCTCGCCGAGCTGTACCGCGCCACCGGCGCCTATACAAAATCCGAGCCACTGTATTCGCGCGCACTCGCCATCCGTGAAAAAGTGCTTGGTCCCGAGCATCCCGACACCGCCACTTCACTGAACAATCTCGCCGGGCTGTACGTCACCACCGGCGCCTACGAGAAAGCCGAGCCGCTGTATTCGCGCGCACTCGCCATCCGTGAAAAAGTGCTTGGCCCCGAACATCCCGACACCACCACCCCACTGAACAATCTCGCCTTGCTGTACGCCACCACCGGCGCCTACACGAAAGCCGTGCCGCTGTTACAGCGCGCACAGGGTATTGATGAAATTAATACCACGCGCTTCCTGTTCAGCGGCGACGAGGCGCGGAAGCAGGCCTATCTTGAGCAACGTCGCGGCAATGTCGATGCAAATGCGTCGCTGTCTCTTGTGATGGCTGATCCACGCGCCAAAACGCTGGGGCTGACGGCAGTGTTGCAATACAAGGGCCGCGTGCTCGATGCCGTGGCCGATAGCGTCGCACTGCTGCGCCGCAACGCCGACCCCAAGGATCAGAAACTGTTTGATGATCTCGCTGTGGTGGCACAGCAGTTATCAACTCTTACCTACGGCGGATTGGGCAAGTTCTCTCTTGAAGCTTACCGCGACCGTTGGGACAGCCTGACCCGCGAGCAGGAACGGCTGGGAGAGGAACTTTCCACCCGCAGCGCCGCGTTTCGCCAGGCCGTGGCTCCGGTCACCCTTGAGGGCGTGCGCCAAGGGTTACCGGCTGATGCGGTGCTGGTGGAATGGTTTCGCTACCGGCCGTTTGACCCCAAGGCAAAAGACAAGCAGGCCCGATGGGATGCGCCGCGCTATATCGCCTATGTGCTGCGGCGCGAAGGCGAGCCTGTGGCAATCGACTTGGGAGCTGCGCAAGATATCGAGGCGCTCGTGCGCGAGTTTGGCGCCGCGCTGAGCGATAGGAAGCTCACCACCCCCTACGATGAAGCGGCGCGGCAACTCTACGGAAAACTCATCGAGCCGCTGCAATCTTCTTTGTCTGGCATCCATCGGCTGCTTTTGTCTCCCGACGGCGCGCTCAACACCATCCCCTTCGCGGCGCTCATCGATGGAAACGGAGCGTACCTCACGCAGCGTTTTGAGCTGACCTATCTCACCAGTGGCCGTGACTTGTTGGCCATGGCGTCGCCAGAACCCGCGCGCGGCGGCCCCGTAGTGATGGCCAATCCGGACTATGGTCAGAGTGCAAGCCTTCGTCAGAGTACAAGCCTTCCTTCTATTGATTCCGATGCGTTCCCCCGTTCGCCCGACCTGGACCGCAGCGGCCTGGACTTCAAGCCGCTGACCGGCACCGCTGAAGAGGCCGAGGCGCTACGAAGGCTGCTCAAGCTCGATGTGCGGAACGCGCTCACCGGAGCCCATGCCACCGAGGGGAAGCTCAAGGGGCTGCACGGTCCGCGCATTCTGCACATTGCCACCCACGGGTTCTTCCTGAAAGATCAGGAGGCGGCAACCGGGGCGCTCAGGCCAGTCGACTCTAACTCCGGCGCGCCTCCCTTGCCGCTGGGCGAGAACCCGCTGCTACGCTCGGGGCTTGCTCTGGCCGGGGCCAACGCGCGGCGCTCCGGTGAGGGCGACGACGGCATCCTGACCGCCGCCGAGGCGGCGCAGCTTGATTTGCGCGGCACCCAACTGGTGGCGCTTTCGGCTTGTGAGACTGGATTGGGGGATGTGCGGCAGGGCGAGGGGGTGTATGGGCTTCGCCGCGCGCTGGTGCTTGCCGGAGCGCAGACGCAACTGGTGTCTCTCTGGAAGGTGGACGATGCCCAGACACGGGCGCTGATGGTGAATTACTATAAGCGCCTGCTCAAAGGCGAGGGCCGCTCGGCGGCATTGCGCGAGGTACAAAAGGCGATGATCGCCGATCCCGCCAC
>CAYTPC010000048.1:0-18363 GCA_964439605.1 uncultured Burkholderiaceae bacterium | reverse complement strand
CGGCCTTTCTTACTTGGCGTATTTGCGGAACTCGGGCTTGCGCTTTTCCTTGAGCGCGGCCACGCCTTCGCGCGATTCGTCGGTGTCGTAGTACAGCTTGAGCGCGTACATGCCCATGCCCGCGATGCCGGCCTGGTGCGCCGTGTCCATGTTGAAACTGCGTTTGGCAATGGCAAGGGCCGTGGGGCTGCGCTCGCAGATTTCCTCGGCCCATTGCTGCACGGTTTCGTCCAATTTTTCGGACGGCACGCAGAGGTTGGCCAAGCCCATGGCCACGGCTTCCTGGCCCGAGTAGCGTTTGTTCAGGTACCAGATTTCGCGCGCTTTTTTCTCGCCCACCACGCGCGCCAGAAAAGCCGTGCCGTAGCCCGGATCGACCGAACCCATCTTGGGGCCGACCTGGCCGAAGATCGCTTTCTCCGAGCAGATCGTCAGGTCGCAAATCGTCGCCAGCACGTTACCGCCGCCGATGGCGTAGCCCTGCACGCGGGCGATCACGGGCTTGGGCACGTCGCGGATGGCGGTGTGCAACTCCTCCATCGGCAGGCCGATGGTGCCGCGCCCGTCGTAGTTGCCGTTGTGCGCCGATTGGTCGCCCCCGGTGCAGAAGGCCCGATCGCCCGCGCCCGCCAGCACGATACAACCCACGTCGCGGTCGTAGCCGGCCTTGTTCAGCGCCTGGATGAGCTCGTCACAGGTCGTGCCGCGAAAGGCGTTCATCTTGTCGGGCCGGTTGATGGTGATCCACGCCACGCCGTTGCGCACTTCGTAAAGAATGTCTTCGAATTTCATGGTTTGCATGCTCCTTGAGTTATTTCCGCCAGGACTTAGGCAAACAAGGATGCACCTGCGTCGCGCCCAAGGGAAAGGCACCTCGCAAGAACCCATGTTGCGTAAGTCGTGTCCGCTTCACCCCGCCATCGTCAGACCGCCCGAGACACTGAGCACCTGGCCCGTGATGAAGGCGGCATCCGCGCTGGCAAAAAACAGGACCGCGCCGGGCAGGTCATCCGGCTGGCCGATGCGCCCGAGCGGAATCGAGCGCGTGAAGGCTTCCACCAGCTTTTCGGGGTTGCCGGCGCCTTGCTTGAATCCGTCGAACAGCGCCGTATCGGTCGGCCCCGGGCACACCACGTTCACGGTGATGCCGTGGCGCGCGTGTTCGCGCGCGAGCGTCTTGGACAAGGCCACCAGCCCGCCCTTGCAGGCCGCATACACCGCTTCGCCCGAAGAACCCACGCGCGCCGCATCCGAGGCAATGTTGACGATGCGCCCCTTGCGCCGCTCGACCATGCCCGGCAGCACCGCGTGGTGCATATGCAGCGCGCCGGTCAGGTTGATGGCGATCAGCCGATCCCATTGCGCTGGCGTCGTTTTGGTGAAAGGCGCGAACACGTCCCAGCCCGCGTTATTGACCAGCACATCGAGCGGGCCGAAAGACTGGCCGATGGCCGCCACCGCAGCGTCCACCGCCGCGCGGTCGGTGATGTCGCACGCCAGCGCCAGCGCCTTGCCGCTGGCTGCACCAATGGCTTCGGCGGTGCGGCGGGCTGCCGCTTCGTCGCGGTCGAGCACCGCCACCTTTGCGCCCTCGGCGGCAAAACGGCGGCAGATCGCTCCGCCGATGCCGCCTCCACCGCCTGTGACGGCCACTGTCTGGCCTTCGAATCTGCGCATGATGCTGTTCCTTTGCGTGCTTTTTGAAACTGTGCTTTATATGTCAATATATTGACTTATATTAGGCGTGTAAAAGAAGGATGACAAGAGCAAAATACCGACTCGCATCATGGATAACACTCACGAGAATCAAACACAAACTGAATCCGCGCGTATGGAGTTGGCCAACAGGCTGTTCTTCAGACTTTACCAATGTGCCAATATGTTGCACAAAACCGGATCGCGCGCAGTCGAGGCCGAGGGGCTGACGACGCAACAATGGGCCGTATTGGGCGCGCTCTCCCGGCCCCAGGCTGAAGGCGGCATGAGCGTGGGTGAACTGGCTCGCTACCTGATGGTGAGCCGGCAGAATCTTTCGGGGGTGATGGGCCGCATGGAACAAGCCGGGCACGTCACGATCAGTCCGGACGGGCGTGATCGCCGCTCGCGCCGCGTCACGATGACTTCAGAAGGCGCCGCCCTCTGGCGCGACCGTGCGCTACCCAAGATCCAGGGGTACTACGAACAGGCGCTCGACGGTTTTTCGATCAACGATCTCGCGCATACCCTGCACTACCTGCTGCGCATGCTCGAAAACATGCAGCGGCTGGATGCGGGGAGCCAGGATGCCGTAGATTCCGGGCTGTAACGGCTTCCTGTCGGCCTTGCGTGCTGGGACGGATTGACCGAAGCAAAAGAAAAAGGGTTAGCACGCTTTAACGTGCTAACCCTTCTCAATAGTGGCGCGGCTGGCAGGATTCGAACCCACGACCCCTTGGTTCGTAGCCAAGTACTCTATCCAACTGAGCTACAGCCGCTGAATCACGGATTCTATCACTTTCTCCGGCTTGGTTTTGCAGACGCGGCAGCTTAAACCGAAACCGGCTCCAAAATATGAATCATGCGCTTCTCGGTCAACTCCTTGGTCTTGGCGCTGTAGTCCGCCATGTGCGGCGAGGCGGCATGGGCCTGGAGCGCGGCCTGCGAGGCCCATTTCTCAATCACCACGAAGGTGTCCGGCCCGAAGCTGCCGCGCGAGGCCGGCATGCCGGCGGCATCCACCGCGGCGGTGTATTCAATGCAGCCTTCCTCGGCCAGCACGGCCGGCCGGTTGGCGCGGTAGGCATCGAGGATCTTGTCGCGTTGTCCAGGCTTGGCGGTGATGATGGCGACGATGTGAATCATGGGCGCTTGCTCCTTGGTGTTGATTGTTCATCCGGCGCAATGCTTCGTTCGCGGATCAAGACAGCTCGAACTTTTGCGAAAGCGCCGACTATTTGCGCCATCATACGTCGAGCCGGTGCGTTTGATTAGGGAGTACTTTCCCCGCACGCCATGCCGCACTTCGCAAGAAAAGTGCGGCATGAGGGTTTGCCAGGCGATTTCAAGGCTTGGGAGGGTAGGCAATGACCGGGCGGGCGTTCAGCGGCTGGACCGTGCGGTTGTTATGGCTGTAGCGCGTCTTGAAGGCTTCCAGTTGGGCGCCTGAAAGTGTGACGGGCTGGCGAAGAACGTACCACTCCACGTTCTCGGTCAGCGGCGGGGTCGTCAGCGATCCCAGGTAATGGTAGTAGGCCATACGGCGCGGCAACAGGGGGGCGATGCTGGCGGTAAAGCCTTTGTCATTGCCGACTTTGTCCAGTATTTGGGAAGCCAAGGTGTTGGCCGCGCCTTCCTGGAACATCACGCCAATCACAGCCAGCCGGCCATTGGTCGCCCTGAAAACGAAATGCCCTTCCAGCGGAAAGAATTTGCCGTCGATCGTGTGCTCGCTGGTCGCATGGAAGTGGAACTGCGTGAGCTCGAAGTGGCGGCCACGAATGGTGGCGCCCGGGCCTTTTGCCTCGACTTCAATGGCATGGCCGTTATCGACCACCTTCATTTCAGCGCGCGGATTCAGAATCTGAATGCGCTGCGATTCGCGCCCGTCACCGGCGCGCACCGTGGCGCTTTGAATATCAATCGGCGATTGAGCCCTGTCGAGTACACCTTTCCAGCTTTCCTGGTGGTCGTAGTCCAAGGGTTGAGAGTGAACTATCGCAGTGGCCGCCAGCAATGCGGCCAGGACAAGATGACGAGATAAGGGCAGCATAAAACCTCCGAATCAAGGAAAGTGAGTGCTAAAGGGATTCTAGTTCCGGCGCTTCTTCATTCTTGAAGGACGCGGGAATCTGAAGCGCCCTTTGAAAGCGGAGGAGCCCTCACACGCATGCTGCCTTTGACTTTGGCGGTGGTAGGCCGTGCAGGACTTGAACCTGCGACCAACGGATTATGAGTCCGCTGCTCTAACCAACTGAGCTAACGGCCCGCCTGCGGTGATTCTATGGGGGTTTTCTATGGGGGTCACTTGGTCACTGGGTCACTTGCGATGGCTCAGCGCGTTGCTGACCAAGCGCGAGGTGATGTCGACGATCTGGATCATGCGCTCGTAGGGCATGCGCGTGGGCCCGATGACGCCGAGCGTGCCGACCACTTCGCCGTCAACCTCGTAATTGGCGCTGATGACGGACAACTCCTCGAACGGCACGACCTGGCTCTCGCCACCGATGAAGATGCGCACGCCCTCGGCTTTGCTGGAAACGTCGAGTAGCCGGATCAGCTGCGCCTTCTGCTCGAACAACTCGAAGGTGCGCCGCAACTGGCCCATGTCGCTCGAAAAATCGGCCACGGACAACAGGTTGCGCTCGCCAGCGACCACCACTTCGTCTTCATCGCGGATCAGCACGTCGGAGCTGAGCTCAACGGCCGCGCGCATCAACTCGGTGATCTGGCCGCGCAGTGAATCGATCTCCGCCTGGAGGCGGTCGCGCATCTGCTCGATCGACAAGCCCGAATAGTGCGTGTTGATGTAGTTGGCCGCCTCGACCAATTGCGATTGGGTGAAGTCCCCTTCGGGAAAGATCACCCGGTTTTGCACGTCACCGTCGGGCGTCACCAGAATGACCAGCACGCGCCGCTCGGACAACTGAAGGAACTCGATGTGCCGAAACACCACCGGGCGGCGCGGCATGGCAACGACACCCACGAAGTGCGAAAGATTCGACAACAGATGGGCCGCATTGGCGATCACTTTTTGCGGCTGGTCGGGCGCGAGCGGCGGCGTCACCAGTTCTTCGCGGTGCGCCGTCAGCATGGTGTCGACGAACAGGCGGTAGCCGCGCACGGTTGGGATACGGCCCGCCGAGGTGTGGGGGCTGGCGATCAGTCCCATCTCTTCGAGATCGGCCATCACGTTGCGGATGGTCGCCGGTGAGAGTTCCAGTCCCGACGCACGCGATAGCGTGCGCGACCCCACCGGCTGGCCGTCCGCAATGTGGCGCTCGACCAGTGTTTTGAGCAGAAGCTTCGCGCGTTCGTCCAACATGATCGACGATTCTAGTGCTGCGTTCCACCAAAACCTTGACATGAAATCGTGTCTTTGTCCGCCATGCCGCGTTGCAAATCCTCGCGATACCACTGGGTATCGCTGCGGTTTGCGCCTTGCCTGGCGAACCAATCCATCGATTTCATTTGTCAAGGTTTTGGTGGAACGCAGCACTAGTGAGTGTCCGGCGTCACGCCGGCTGGGCTTTAGGGTAATGTTGAATCAGTCTGCGCGGGGACAAAAAGCGTCTGGCGCCGTATCGCTGCATCCTGCGGGACAATACCGGCGAAAGAAGGTTGCAAGGTATGCCGCACCGCGATCATCACGTCAAAGCCGATCATGCCAAGGAAAAGAGGGCCTATGAGGCGCAGCGCAGGCGCGCGCGTCATCCCGATCCGGCCCAGCAAGAGCGCAATCGCCGCCGGTGGTTCTGGGGCTTTGTGATTGCCGCCGCCATCGCGCTTGCCCTGCTGATGCTCAGGCACTGAACGCGCTCTCGCGGTGGCGCTCGCTTTCCCGAGCCGCAAGCGTATGAGCATGGGCTACCATGCGTGCATTCCCGTTTCGAAACTCGTGGTCTGCGTATGCCTTCCTGCTTTCGCCGCGTCGCGCTTATCGGCAAGTACCAGCCGGCTGGTGCACGTCCGGGTGCGCACGACGAAGTGCTCGAAGCGATCGCAGCTTTCCTCGAGTCGCAAGCTTGCGAGGTCGTGGTTGAACGCGCCTCGCTTGGTCAGGCGGGCATCCGCGACTATCCGGCGCTCAGCGTCGAAGAGATTGGCCAGCAATGCGATCTCGGGCTCGTCGTCGGCGGTGACGGCACGATGCTGGGCATCGGCCGGCAACTGGCGCCTTACGGCGTGCCGCTGATCGGCATCAACCGCGGCCGGCTCGGATTTGTCACCGACATTCCGCTCGAACACTATGAGGCGACGCTCATTCCGATGCTCGCCGGCGAGTTCGAACAGGATGAGCGCAGCCTGCAGCAGGCGCATGTGTTGCGCAACGGCGAGCGGGTGTGCGACGCCTTGGCGATGAACGACGTTGTGGTTCATCGCGGCGCCACCTCGGGCCTGGTCGAGCTGCGCGTCTCGGTTGGAGAGAACCTGATCGCCAACCAGCGCGCCGACGGAATCATCCTGGCCACGCCCACCGGCTCGACCGCCTACGCACTGTCGGCCGGCGGACCCGTGCTGCATCCGGGCATCGCCGCCTGGGTGCTGGTGCCGATTGCGCCGCACACTTTGTCGAACCGGCCGGTCCTGCTGTCCGACAACGAAGAGGTATCGATCGAGTTGGTGGGTGGGCGCACTGCCAGCGTCAATTTCGATATGCAGTCGCTGGCCGACCTGGTTCACGGTGACCGCATCGTGGTGCGGCGCTCGCAGTTTCGCGTGCGGTTTCTGCATCCCAAAGGCTGGAGCTATTTCGATACGCTGCGCAAGAAGCTCCATTGGAACGCCGGGGGAGGCTTCTGAGATGACGCTCACCCCCAGGCTTCGCGCACTTCGTGTCGCTACGCCAACCCCCTCTCCGGGGGCAATCCCAGTGGCCCGGCCAAGCCGGGGCCACGGGATTTCTGGCCTTGGCGGCGCCAGTTTCATGTGTTGCGGGTCGCGCGGCAGCGCGGTGGACAACTGAGATGGCACTGCGGCGCATCATTTTGTGCGACTTCGTGATCGTGCGCTCGATCGAAATCGAGCTGTCTTCAGGGTTTACCGTGCTGACTGGCGAAACGGGCGCCGGCAAGTCGATCCTGATCGATGCGCTGCAATTGGCCCTTGGCAGCCGCGCCGATGCCGGCGCGGTGCGCGAAGGCGCGCAGCGGCTGGACGTGAGCGCCGAATTCGATGCCGATACCCGCTTCGACGCCTGGCTCGAAGAAGGCGGCTTCGAAGCCGGTGAAACGCTGCTGCTGCGCCGCACGGTCGATCTGCAAGGCCGAAGCCGCGGCTGGATCAACGGCAGCCCCGCCACCGCCGCGCAACTGCGGGAACTGGGCGAGCGTCTGCTCGACATCCACGGACAGCACGCCTGGCAAAGTCTGACGCGCCCGGATTCGGTGCGCGCACTGCTCGACGCTTACGCCAGCGCCGATACGGCCACGTTGGAATCGGTGTGGCAAGCCTGGCGAACCGCGGTGAATGCGCTCGAATCGGCGCGCGCCGCGCAGGATTCGCTGCAGCGCGAACGCGAACGGCTGCAGTGGCAGATCGGCGAAGTGTCCAAGCTCGCGCCCGGAGCCGATGAATGGGACGAACTCTCGGCCGCGCATGCGCGCATTTCCAACGCCCAGGCTCTGATCGATGCCGCGGATGGGGCCTGTGCGGCAATCGAAGATGATGAAAGCGGCGCACTCGCGGCGCTCAACCGCGCCGGCGCGCTGCTGCGGGACTGCCAGCACATCGAACCCGAATTCCAAGCCCTCGGCGAGATCCTGGCGGCGAGCATCGCGCAGGCCGCCGACATCGCCCACAGCCTGCACGTCTACCTGCGCCGCGCGGAAGCCGATCCGCAGCGTTTGGCTGAACTCGACGAACGCATGGGGCTGTGGATGTCGCTGGCGCGGCGCTACAAACGCACGCCAGCCGAGTTGCCGGCACTGCTGGCCGGCTGGCGCAGCGAGTTACAGGCGCTCGATGCGGCCTCCGATCTTGAAACGCTCGAACGCGCCGAGCAGGCGGCACGGCAGGACTACATGAAGGCGGCGCAAGCCCTGGGCAGGCTGCGCCGGCAGGCCGCGCCGCGCATCGCAAGCGCGGTCACCGAAGCGATGCAGGGGCTGGGCATGCAAGGGGGCCGGTTCGAAGCCGTGCTGCACCCGCTGGACAAACCCGCGCGCCACGGTCTCGAAGACGTCGCCTTCCTCGTCAGCGGCCATCCGGGCAGCAGCCCGCGCCCGATCGGCAAAGTTGCCTCCGGCGGCGAACTCTCGCGGATCGCGCTGGCGATCGCGGTGACCACGAGCCGGCTGGGCAGCGCGCAAACACTGATCTTCGACGAGGTCGATGCGGGCATCGGCGGCGCGGTAGCCGAAACGGTGGGCCGGCTGATGCACCAGCTTGGCCGCGACCGGCAGGTGCTCGCGGTGACGCACCTGCCGCAAGTTGCCGCATGCGCCGACCATCATCTGCACGTCAGCAAGACGCAGTCCCGCGAAGACGGCGCGGCCACGCTGCACACCAGCAGCCAGGTCGCCGTGCTCGACGACGAGGCCCGTGACCGGGAAATCGCCCGCATGTTCGGCGGCGAGCGCATCTCGCCCACCACCTTGGCTCACGCCCGCGAAATGCGCGGCAAACCGCCCGCGAAGGCGCACGCGTGAGCACGTCGCAAAACAATCACGGCGGCCAAACCGGCTCGATGGCTTTGGAACTGGTCGTGATCACCGGCATGTCGGGCTCGGGCAAGTCGGTCGCGCTGCATGCGCTCGAAGACGCCGGCTATTCCTGCACCGACAACCTGCCGCCGGAATTGCTCGGGCGCTTCGTGGCGCTGCGGCGTGAGCAGCACGCCACCCGCATCGCCGTTGCGATGGACGTGCGCAGCGGCGCCTCTTTGCAGCAGGTACCGCGGCAGTTGGATGCGCTGCGCGAGGAAGGCTTCAGGGCGCACACGCTTTTTCTTGACGCAACCACCGATGCCCTGGTGCGCCGCTTTTCCGAAACCCGCCGCCGCCACCCGCTCTCGCATCAGGACTGGGTCGCGGACGCGCCGACACGGCAGCGTGCGCTGGTGCAGGCGATCGAACTCGAACGCGAGCTTTTGGCCGAGTTGCGCGAAGGCATCAACGTCATCGACACCAGCATCATCCGGCCGGCCCAACTGCAAAGTTATGTCAAAAGGCTGATCGCCGTATCGCGGAGTGTGCTCACGCTGGTATTCGAATCCTTCGCATTCAAGCGCGGCGTGCCGCTCGATGCCGACTATGTGTTCGACGTGCGGATGCTGCCCAATCCGCACTACGTGGAGGCTCTGCGCTCGCTCACGGGCTGCGACGCGCCTGTGATCGAATGGCTGAACCAGCATGAGGCCGTCGCGCGCATGCGCACCGACATCGAACAGTTTCTTGAGCGCTGGCTTGATGCGCTGGCCAACGATCACCGCAGTTACGTCACGGTCGCCATCGGCTGCACCGGCGGCCAGCACCGGTCGGTGTTCTTCGCGGAGCAACTGGCGGAGCATTTCAGCGCGCACTGGATCACGCTCAAGCGGCATCGCGAACTCGACGCCCGGTAAGCTGGATATTTCACCGGGGCTGGGGTTTTGCCTGGTTGATCAGTTTCGCCGTGTTGGGCGTGCTCGTCGTGCCGGCTTGCGCGGCTCCTCCTCCATGTAGAAGGCTGGTCCCGCGAAGCTCTTGTCACCCGAACACAAGGTGACGACAAAGCGGAACGTTCCGGGCGGCAACGTGATGTTTGCACGGCAACCCGTAGGACACTGAGAGGCGCAGGTGAGGCCGTTCCACGGCGGCGGTCGCAGATGCTCGCCATCGTGCAACGTGACGCAGGGTGGAACCTGTGGCGGAATGCAGTACTGCACTAGTCGGATGTCGGAGGGCTCGTTTTGCCACGCTCCGTTGATCAGGCGCTGCACCTGCACGCGGGATGACAACGAGACTTCGTCGCCTTCGCTGACAACCTCGAAGGCGCCCGGAGGCGGGAGGTTACGGATGCTCACGCTCTGCGCGTGAGAGCTTCCGGCGATGAGGAGGAAAGCGGCGGCAGTGACCCCAAAAAACTTCATGACCGTCTCACATCGAAGGAGGCCCATACACGGCTTTCGTGGCGATTAAAAGAGCTGGCGAAGGCAACGGCTGCGCTCGCAGCACGGAACACATCGTTACAGCTTTGCGACTGCGGGGAAGTCAGCACGCCCGTGAACCTCGGATCGGTCGGCGCTCCCTGGATGATGGTGCCCACACTGGCCCCGGTACCGGCCGCGATCGGCATGATCTGGAACGCCGGCGTGATGTCCGTGGCGCTAAACGACAACGGCTTGAAAGTCGCCCGCCATCTCTGATTCCAATAGAACGAGGCGAGATGATGGAAGATCCCATTAGGATCGCGCACGCTCAGAACCGTGCAGAAGAAGAATTCAAGCTGTGCCTCGGCAAGATAGTTCGGTTTACCGGTGAGTGAATTCCGCTCGACGAGCATGCACGCATCTCCCGGCTGGTCGGCATGGAAGAGCGTCAGTCGCTGCGGAAACGCCGAGCCAGCAGGCTTGCCCTTCGCGATTTCGCCGTCTACGGGTCTGGTACTGTAGAAAATGTCGCTGACTGGGCTCGTGTCGATGCAGTCGCGGCAAGCCTGCATGGGGCGCGCCGGCGGGCGTCCGCGCTGGATGAAAATGCTGCCGTCCGTATTGTGCTAGCCGCGGTAGTAGCACCAGTTCGTTTCGGTCCACTGGGCCTGGATGAATCCCGCAGTCCACCCCGACGCGTCGTCGCCCGCAGCGCCGTTGAGCGTTACCTCGCCGGTCGCAATGAGCTTGTCGCCAGTGAAGGACATCTCTGTTCCAAAGACGTACGGGCGAAAAGCAGTCGGCCGTTGTGTCACAACGATCTTCGCGGAATTGCTGGCGATGCTGACGGTCATGTCGATCTTTCCTTTCGAGGCTGATTCGCGATACACGGCTTACGTAAAAAGGAACCTGCGAGGCATTTTCCTTCCGATGCCACGCGGGTACACCCTTCTTCACGTAAACCTTGTAACGAAAATCGTCCCGAAGTTCATGACGAATCCTGTGCCTCCAAAAGCCGGCGCACTGGCGCCGGCAGGCCCAGCGCGCTCCATGCCTCGCGTTCAAACCAAGCGCCGCCCGGAGTGAGTAAGGTTCCGCTGCGTGCCTCGGCCAGAACCGGGTGCAGATGCAAATCCTTGTGCGTGAGCACGTGCACGAAGGGGGCGCCGTCCGACAGTCCTCCTGGGCACACGGCGGCCACGGCATCGGCCAGCGCGTTGCGGTTCTCGAATAGCGGCAGGCAATACAGACCGGCCCAGATGCCGTGCGCAGGGCGCTTTTCAAGCCACACACGGCCTTGGGAATCGCGTGCGATCAGCATCCACAACGCCTGCGCGCCACGGCGCATGCGTCGCACGCGAACCGGATAGCGTTCCGGCGCACCCTGCATATGGGCCGCGCACAACGCCCGCACCGGGCAGTTCGAGCAGGACGGCCGGCGCGGCGTGCATACGCCGGCGCCGAGATCCATCAGCCCCTGCGTGTAATCGGCAATCGCGCGTGCATCGTCTTCGGCCAAGGGCAGCAATGCGGTGGCGGCATCCCATAGCGTGCGCGTGTTGGCGGCCGTGCCCAGATCGGCGTCGAACCCCAGCACGCGCGCAAGTACGCGCTTGACGTTGCCGTCGAGAATGGCGGCACGCTCGCCAAAGCAGAAAACGGCGATTGCCGCAGCGGTCGAGCGGCCAATGCCCGGCAGCGTCGCCAGCGCGGCCGCGGTTGGCGGAAACCGGCCGCCGAAACGCTCGGCCACCTGTTGCGCACAACGGTGCAGGTTGCGCGCGCGGCTGTAATAGCCCAGGCCGCTCCACAACGCCAGAACCTCATCTTGCGAAGCGCGCGCCAGTGCGTTCACGTCTGCAAAACGAGCCAGAAAACGCGGGAAGTAGTCGCGCACGGTGCTTACTTGCGTCTGCTGCAGCATGACCTCGGACAGCCACACCCGATAAGGATCGCGCGTGTTTTGCCACGGCAGGTCGCTGCGTCCGTGCACGCGCTGCCAGTCGATGATTTGCTTGGCGAAATGGGCGCGCAGACCTGCCGTCTCCAGGGTCATGTGTTCAGCGTCTCAATTTTTCTGGCAGCGGGGACAAAAGAAGGTCGAACGCTGCCCTTGCCGCAACTGGCGGATCGGCGTGGCGCAGACGCGGCACGGCTGCCCGGCGCGGGCATAGACCATCGCGTCGAGCTGGAAATGGCCGAGCTCGCCGTCGGCGTTTGAGAAATCGCGCAGCGTGCTGCCGCCGCGCGCAAGCGCCTGCGTGAGCACTTCACGCACCGCCGCGTGCAGCCGCGCGGCCCGTGGCCGGCTGATGCGATTGGCCGCCAGCGTGGGCCGGATACCGGCGGCGAACAGCGCCTCGGACGCATAGATGTTGCCCACGCCCACGACCACCTCGCCAGCCAGAAGAGCCTGCTTGATGGGCGCATGGCGGCGGCGCAGTGCCGCGTGAAAGGCATCGAGGTCAAAATCCGGCGTCAGCGGCTCCACGCCAAGCCCTCCAAGCAGCTTGGCCGCCATATCCGCGCCTTCGTCCTGCGCGTAGACCACGGCGCCGAAGCGGCGGGGATCTTTCAGGCGCAGCGCGCCCTGATTCGTGACCAGATCGAAGTGATCGTGCGGGCCTGCCGCAGGCAACCCGGCCGGGTGGAAACGCAGGCGCCCCGACATGCCCAGATGCAAGAGCAGCAGCCCCTCATCCAGATCCAGCAGAAGGTACTTGCCGCGCCGCCGCACCGCGCGCACGACGCGCCCGGCGAGCGTCTCGGGCGCAATGCCCAACGGCCAGCGCAGCGGCTTGCCCAGACGCACGGAGGTGATGCGCGCGCCTGCGATGCGATCGGCGAACCCGCGACGCGTGATTTCAACTTCGGGCAGTTCGGGCATGTGGAAATGAGCGGCGGTGCAATCGATGCGGCGGCTCACGCGGGCCGTTTCAAAGTTCAAACGTTCCCAAGACGACGCAAAAGGCTTGGATTATTATGATCTGATGATTCTTTCCCTCAGCCGATGCCGCCCGGCGCTCGCCGCTCTTGCCGCTCTGGCAGCCTTGTCGGCACAGGCGCAACCGCCTGCGCCTGCGAGCGCGCCAGCCAAATCGCCGGCCACCTTGCCGGCCACCGAAGCGAAAACCGGCCCCGGCGCAAAAGCCAACAAAACCAAGAAGGCATCGGCCATGACGGCCGAACTATTCTATGAAGTGCTGCTCGGCGAGATCAACATCCGCAATGGCGATCCGAGCGAAGGCTTTTCGCTGATTCTCGACTCGGCGCGCCGGACACACGATCCGGCCTTATTCCAGCGCGCGGTCGAAATCGCATTGATGTCGCGCTCGGGCGACGCGGCGCTGGCCGCGTCACGCGCCTGGAAGGAGGCCCTGCCCGATTCGCGCGACGCGCGGCGCTTCGAGCTGCAGATCCTCGTGGCGCTGGGCCGCATCGAAGAGACGACCCCTCTGCTGCGCGCTGAACTGGCGGCAACGCCCAAACTCGAACGCCCCGCGCTGATGGAGGTGATCGCACGGCACTATTCGCACGCGCCCGACAAAAAAAAGGCGGCCACCGTCGTCGAGCAGGCGCTGGTTGACGAAATCCGCGACCCGGCCAACGCCGGTCAGGCCTGGGCGGCGATCGGCCGTGTGCGGCTCGCGGGGGACGACACGTCGGGCGCAATCGAAGCCGCCATCAAAGGCCATGACGCCAACCCCGAGGCCGAGGCGCCGATCTTGCTCGCGCTTGAACTCGTCGGGCCGAATCAACCGCTGGCCGAGCCGCTGGTCAAACGCTACCTTGAGAGACCGGGCGTGCGCCCGGCCGTCCGCATGGGCTACGCGCGCGTTCTGGCCGAGGCATCCCGCTACGACGAGGCGGCCATTCAACTCAAGGCAATGACCGAAGAAAATCCGCAGCAATTCGAGCCCTGGCTGTTATTGGGCGGGCTGCAGGTACGAGCGCACCAGGACGAAGCCGCCGAACAGACGCTGCGGCACTTCATCGAACTCGTCACCGCGCAGAAAGACATCGACGAATCCCGGCGCACGCGCGCTCTTACACAAGGCTACATGCTGCTGGCGCAATTGGCCGAACACCGCAAAGACTACGCCGGCGCCGACGCCTGGCTTGCGCGCATCGACAACAGCGAAGACTCTTTCCAGGTGCAGGTCCGCCGCGCCACTTTGCTCGCACGTCAGGGGCAGATTGAGCAAGCGCGCCAGATGGTGCATGCGCTGCCGGCATTGGACGCCGACGGCAAGCGGGAGAAGTTCCAGGCTGAAGTGCAGCTTCTGCGTGAAGTTGGGCAATACCAGGCCGCCTACGACATGATCGCGCAGGCCCGGGCCAGTGCCCCCGCCAATCCCGATCTGCTCTATGACCAGGCGATGATGGCCGAGAAACTGGGCCGCTTCGACGAGATGGAACGGCTGCTGCTGCAGTTAATCGAACTCAAGCCCGACGAGCCGCAGGCTTACAACGCGCTGGGCTACTCGCTCGCCGACCGCAATATCCGGCTGACGCAGGCGCGCGAGCTGATTCGCAAGGCGGCGGCGCTTGCCCCCAATGATCCGTTCATTGCCGACAGTCTGGGCTGGGTTGAATACCGGCTCGGCAATCTCGGCGAAGCCGCGCGCATTCTTGAGCAAACCTACAAACGCCGGCCTGATCCGGAAATTGCCGCGCATCTGGGGGAAGTCATGTGGTTCAACAACCAGCGCGAGCAGGCGTTGGCCATCTGGAGAAAAGCGCGGCAAGCCGACCCCGGTAACGAAGTCCTGCAGGAAACCCTCAAGCGTCTGCAGGTCAAGCTATGAGCGGCGCGCTGCGCCTTGAAGCCCTCCCGGAAAGGCGCTTGCCCGGACCCAAAGAAGACTTTGGGCAGGCGCTCAGACGCCGCACCGTCTTGGGCGCGGCCGCGCTGGCCATGTTGTTTGCGGCGGGCTGCGCCAGCCCGCGCCGTCCCTCGGTTCGCGTTCAGGGCGCCGCACGCGCACACTGGAGCGGCCGTCTGTCACTGCGCGTGGACAGTGATCCGGAACAGAACTTCTTCGCCTCGTTCGACCTGCGCGGCGACGCGCGCCGCGGCGAACTTGCGTTGACCACCCCGCTGGGCAACACGCTGGCGCAGTTGCGCTGGTCGCCCGAGGGCGCGATCCTGCGCGATAGCAGCGGCACGCGGCCGTTCAATTCGGTCGATGCGCTCGTCGAGGCGGCCACGGGCACCGCGATACCGGTCCAGGCACTGTTCGACTGGCTGGACGGCCGCCCAAGCCACGCCCTCGGCTGGGCGGCCAACCTTGGCCAAGTATCCGAAGGCCGGCTGCAAGCCAAGCGCAATGCGCCGCTGCCCACGGCGGAGCTGCGCGTCGTGTTCGAACAACCCTGAGCGCCGGTTTCTCCGCAACAGCGCATGAAAGCAATCTACGACCTGCCGGCGCCCGCCAAGCTCAACCTGTTCCTGCACGTGACCGGGCGTCGCGCCGATGGCTATCACCTGCTGCAGTCGGTGTTCATGCTGATCGATTGGTGCGACACGCTGCACGTGGAGCGGCGCACCGGCGGGCGGCTTTCGCGCGAAGACCTCACGGACGCGCTACCCGCCGACGATCTGGTGCTGCGCGCCGCGCGCGCGCTGCAAGCCCATGCGCCGGCGGACTGCGGCGCGCACATCGCCATCGCCAAATCCATCCCTTTGCAAGCGGGCATGGGTGGAGGCTCGTCTGATGCCGCCACCTGCCTGCTGGCGCTCAACCGCCTGTGGAATTTGCGCTTGCCGCTGGCGGCGCTGGCACGCATCGGCCTTGCCCTGGGCGCCGACCTGCCTTTTTTCCTGCATGGACACCATGCCTGGGTCGAAGGCGTGGGCGAGCGCATCACGCCGATCACGCTGCCGCGATTCGGCGTCGCGGTCGTCAAACCGGCCGCGGGATTGGCCACCGAGTCAATTTTTGGGGCGCCTGACCTGCAACGCGCCACGGCGCCTGCTATAATTACTGACTTTGCTGCAGACAGCGTGCCGGAGATTTCCGGCTTCGGGCGCAACGATTTGCAGCCGGTTGCCCAAAGGCTTTGCCCAGCGGTCACCGAGGCCATCGACTGGCTCGGCGCCAAGGGATTGCAAGCCCGGATGACCGGCTCGGGTAGTGCGGTTTTCGCGCCTCTGGCGCCACGGACTGGCTGTGCAGCAGAATCGCAGGAAGCGGATCTTTCCGGCGCCCCAAAAGGGTGGATAGTTCGCCAATGCATGAATTTGTCCGCGCACCCACTGGCCGGGTGGGCGGGCAATGCCAGTCAACAGGCCGGCGGCTCGTTTCAAAAAGAATGAGCCATCGGCCTGCGTAGGGGAGTCGCCAAGTTGGTTAAGGCACTGGATTTTGATTCCAGCATACGAGGGTTCGAATCCTTCCTCCCCTGCCAAAACATTTGATCGTTTCGACGACCCGCTCACGGGTCATTCAAATTGCCGAGATACGCTCTCATGCAGGTTCAATCTCCTGATTTCATGGTATTCACCGGCAACGCCAATCCCGTTCTGGCTGCCGAAATCGCCGCCCACTTGGGCATTACGCTGGGTTCGGCGCACGTAGGGCGCTTTTCCGACGGGGAAGTCACCGTCGAACTGCGCCAGAACGTGCGTGCCCGCGACGTGTTCGTCGTGCAATCGACCTGCGCGCCGACCAACGACAACCTCATGGAACTGCTGATCATGGTCGATGCGCTCAAACGCGCCTCGGCCGACCGGATCAGCGCCGTGATCCCCTACTTTGGTTACGCGCGCCAAGACCGCCGCCCGCGTTCGAGCCGCGTGCCGATCTCGGCCAAGGTCGTGGCCAACCTGCTCGAAACCGTAGGAATCGACCGCGTGCTCACGATGGACCTGCACGCCGACCAGATCCAGGGCTTTTTCGACATTCCGGTCGATAACATCTACGCCTCGCCGGTCCTGCTGGGCGATCTGCGCCAGAAGAACTACGAAAACCTCATCGTGGTCTCGCCCGACGTCGGCGGCGTGGTGCGCGCACGTGCGCTGGCCAAGCAGTTGAACACCGACCTCGCGATCATCGACAAGCGCCGCCCCAAGGCCAACGTCAGCGAAGTCATGAACGTGATCGGCGAAATCGAGGGCCGCAATTGCGTGATCATGGACGACATGATCGACACCGCCGGCACGTTGGTCAAAGCGGCCGAGGTGCTCAAGGATCGCGGCGCGAAGAACGTTTATGCCTACTGCACGCATCCGATCTTTTCGGGCCCGGCGATCGATCGCATCGCCAAAGGCACGGCGCTCGACGAGGTGGTGGTGACCAACACCATTCCTCTTTCCGAGGCCGCGCGCGCGTGCGGCAAGATCCGCCAGCTCACGGTAGCGCCGCTGATCGCCGAGACGATCCAGCGCATCGCCACGGGTGAGTCGGTCATGAGTTTGTTTTCGGACCAGGAAACCCTTTTCTGACGGTCCGCGCAAAGCGTGGGCTCCCTTGACGGGAGCCTCTTTTTTGAAATCAGCGCCGCACTGGTCGCGGTCGGCGTCCCAAGGAGTTTGATATGAAATTCGTCGCTTTTGAGCGTGCAAAGCAGGGTACGGGTGCGAGCCGCCGTCTGCGCAACACCGGCAAGACGCCCGGTATCGTTTACGGCGGCCAGGGCCAGCCGCAACTGATCGAACTCGATCACAACGCGCTGTGGCATGCCCTCAAGAAGGAAGCCTTCCACGCCTCCATTCTTGAAATGGAACTGGGCGGCGAGGTCAGCAAGGTGCTGCTGCGCGACGTGCAATACCATCCGTTCAAGCCGCAGGTGCAGCACGTGGACTTTCAGCGTGTGGACGCCAAGACCCGCCTGACGATGAAGGTGCCCGTGCACTTCAAGGGCGAGGAAGAATCCGAAGCCGTCAAGCTGCACCACAACCTGGTCAACCACGTCATGACCGAGTTGGAAATCACCTGCCTGCCGGCGGACCTGCCCGAGTTCATCGAAGTCGATCTGTCGGGCCTGGCGAACAATGCCACGGTGCATATCAACGACATCAAACTGCCCAAGGGCGTGAAGTTCGTCAGCCACGGCCAGGGCAATAATCCGGTGCTGGTTTCGGCCGTGTCGCCGCGTGCGGAAGAAGAAGCGGCGCCCGCCGCCGATGCAGCCCCGGCCGCCGACGCCAAGCCGGCTGCGGCCAAGAAGTGATCATCATCTGATTGATCAGCACAGGGGGTAGCCTTTGCAGGCTACGCTCCTGCCGCACCGCGCGGGCATGCGGGTTTTGCTCGCTCTCGCGCTTTGTATCCGATCCCGAACAGGCTCAAAACGACACCGACAAGCCCGCATAAGCCAAGGTGCGGATCGGCAATTGGGCTGCCAGCGAGGTGGACGGGCCGCGAAACGCGCGGATGCCTGAGAACAGCTTCACGCGCTCGCCGGTCCACGTGACGCCGGCGGTAATGACGGCGCCGTGGTCGCTCGGCATGTAGAGCACATCCAGGAACGGCTCCCACGCTTCGTGCGTCCATGACAGCCGCGCAAAAAGGTTGGCGCGGCGCAGCGGGCCGTAGCTCAGTTGTTCAGCCTGCCAGCCGTCATTGCCGGCCACGGCGAACGGCGGTACGCCA
>CAYTPC010000047.1:0-5636 GCA_964439605.1 uncultured Burkholderiaceae bacterium | reverse complement strand
CTTCAGCTCTCCACCGCGCTGCCGTGCGACCAGCGGCACATGAAACTGGCGCGGCCAAGGCCAGGAATCCCGTGGACCCGGCTTGGCCGGGCCACTGGGTTTGCCCCCGGAGAGGGGGGTGGCGTAGCGACACGAAGTGCGCGAAGCCTGGGGGTGAGCGTCAAGCCGCCCCAAGCCCCGCGATCAGCTCGCCAGGCGCACCGCCATTGCGCAGACCCGCCGTGAATGCCAGCATGCGGTCGATCGGGACCAAGGCGCGCCGGCCCAGCGCCGGATCGACGTGAATCTCGCCCTCGCCCGTTTCCAATGCGTGCGCCACCCCCGCCAGACCGTTCATGGCCATCCAGGGGCAGTGCGCGCAACTCTTGCAGGTGGCACTCTGGCCCGCAGTAGGCGCTTCGATGAAGGTCTTGCCGGGGTTGAGCGTGCGCAGCTTGTGCAGCATGCCTTTGTCGGTGGCGACGATGAATTCAGGCGCCTCCATCCGCTGCGCCGCCGCGAGAATCGCCGAAGTTGAGCCCACCACGTCAGCCAGCGCAATAACCGCCGCCGGCGACTCGGGGTGCACCAACACCTTCGCCGCCGGATGCTCCTTCTTCAGCAACTCCAGTTCCAGCGCCTTGAATTCGTCATGGACGATGCAGGCGCCGTGCCAGCTCAGCATGTCGGCGCCGGTTTCCCGCTGGATGTAATCACCCAGGTGGCGATCCGGCGCCCAGAGAATCTTCTTGCCTTGCGCCGAAAGCGCGCGCACCACGTCCAGCGCGCAGCCCGAAGTCACCATCCAGTCGGCGCGCGCCTTCACGACGGCGCTGGTGTTGGCATAGACGACCACGGTACGGTCGGGGTTGCGATCGCACAAAGCGATGAAATCGTCTGCCGGACAGCCCAGGTCCAGCGAACACGTGGCATCCAGATCCGGCATCAGCACACGCTTTTCGGGCGAAAGAATCTTGGCCGTCTCGCCCATGAAGCGCACGCCGCAGACAATCAACGTGCGCGCCGCATGATTACGGCCAAAGCGCGCCATCTCCAGCGAATCGCTGACCAGGCCGCCGGTTTCTTCGGCCAGATCCTGCAGATCGGGATGGACGTAATAGTGCGACACCATCACCGCGTTGCGCTCGCGCAGCAGTTGCCGGATGCGTGTCTTGAGCGCCTCACGCTCGGCCGGCTCAGGCTCGCGGGGCACGCGCGCCCATGCATGGCGCGTGGAACAAACGCTGCCGGCCTCGCCGGGCTGCTCGTAATCGACCGAAACCGTCTCGGAGGCCGTCATTCAATCCTCCTGAAAACGCATCGAAAAATCCACGGCCGTGACATCCTTGGTCAACGCGCCGACCGAGATGCGATCCACGCCGGTTTCAGCCAGCGCACGCACGCTGTCGAGCGTGACGCCGCCCGAGATTTCGAGCATCGCACGATGCGCCGGGTCCATGGCCTGGTTGCGGCGCACGGCCTCGCGCAGCATGGGCAAATCCATGTTGTCGAGCAGGATCATGCGCGCACCGTGTTCCAGCGCCTCGTCCAGTTGGTCCAGTGTTTCAACCTCGATTTCGATGAACCTGGCCTGGCTGCCGGCACGCGCGGCCGCCCGCAGCGCAGGCGCGATTCCGCCTGCCGCCGCGATGTGGTTTTCCTTGATCAGGATCGCGTCGTACAGCCCGATGCGGTGATTGGTGCCCCCGCCAGTGCGCACGGCGTATTTCTGCGCCAGACGCAAGCCCGGCAGAGTCTTGCGCGTATCCACGATCTGCGCGCGCGAGCCCCGCGCCGCAGCCACGTATTTGGCGGTACGCGTGGCCACCGCGCTGAGCAGTTGCAGAAAGTTGAGCGCGGTGCGTTCAGCCGTCAGCAGCGCCCGCGCATCGCCCGACATTTCGAGCACGGTCTGATTGGGCGCACACATTTCGCCTTCCTTGCACAGCCAGCGGATCTGCGCCTGTGCGTCGAGCTGGTGCACGACCGCCTGCACCCAGGGCGCGCCGCACAGCACGGCTGCTTCGCGCGCCATGACGTAAGCGGTGGCGCGCGTGCCAGCCGGCACCAGGCCCGCCGTCAAATCGCCATCACCGGCGTCCTCGCGCAAGGCGCGCTGTGCATCGTCACGCGCCAACTCGGCCACGCTGGCCGCCGAAAAATCAAAAAAACCTCTCATGATGGGATGGGTCACCGCCCTCTCTGAGAAAAACAATCATCCTGAAAACGGCAATCCAACGCGCTCCAAAGCGCAGTGATCGCCGTACCCAAGAATGCGAACAAGAACGCGAAGCACAAAGCGCAACGGCACCCGGCGGCATCGCGAGCACTTGCTCAGCGTCGCCTCATTGCCTCATCAAGGGTTCAGGGACTTACCCGATACCGCCGATGCCGTGGAGCAACTTTTACATATGGTCGATCATCACCTGGCCGAACCCCGAGCAGCTCACCTGCGTGGCGCCTTCCATCAGGCGCGCGAAGTCGTAGGTGACCTTCTTGCTGGCGATCGACTTTTCCATCGAACTGATGATCAGATCGGCCGCTTCCTTCCAGCCCATGTGGCGCAGCATCATCTCAGCCGAAAGGATTTCCGAGCCCGGGTTGACGTAGTCCTTGCCGGCGTACTTCGGCGCCGTGCCGTGCGTGGCTTCGAACATCGCAACCGTGTCGCTCAGGTTCGCGCCCGGGGCAATGCCGATGCCGCCCACCTGGGCCGCCAGCGCGTCGGAGATGTAGTCGCCGTTCAGATTGAGCGTGGCAATCACGCTGTACTCGGCCGGGCGCAGCAAGATCTGCTGCAGGAAGGCATCGGCAATGCTGTCCTTGATGACGATTTCCTTGCCGTTCTTCGGATTCTTGATCTTCATCCACGGACCGCCGTCGATCAGTTCGCCACCGAATTCCGCGGCCGCGAGCTGGTACCCCCAGTCACGGAAGCCCCCTTCGGTGAACTTCATGATGTTGCCCTTGTGCACGATCGTCACGCTGGGCTTGTCGTTGTCGATCGCGTACTGGATGGCCTTGCGCACCAGCCGCTGCGTGCCTTCGCGCGAAACCGGCTTGACGCCGATGCCCGAAGTCTTCGGGAAGCGGATCTTCTGGACTCCGAAATCGTCCTGCAGGATCTTGATGAGTTTCTTGGCCTTTTCGCTTTCGGCCTCGAATTCGATGCCGGCGTAGATGTCTTCCGAGTTCTCACGGAAGATGACCATGTTGGTTTTGTGCGGTTCTTTGACCGGGCTGGGCACCCCTGCGAAGTACTGCACCGGACGCAGGCACACGTACAGGTCAAGCTCCTGGCGCAGCGCCACGTTCAGTGAGCGGATGCCGCCGCCCACCGGCGTCGTCAGCGGGCCTTTGATCGAAACGACGTACTCGCGCACCACCTCCAGCGTTTCCTGGGGCAGCCATACGTCCGGGCCGTAGACCTTGGTCGACTTCTCGCCCGCGTAGACCTCCATCCAGTGGATCTTGCGCTTGCTGCCATAAGCCTTGGCCACCGCCGCATCGACCACCTTGAGCATCACCGGCGTGATGTCCATGCCCGTCCCGTCGCCCTCGATGTAGGGAATGATCGGTTGGTCGGGCACATTGAGTGAGTTGTCGGCATTAACCGTGATTTTCTGACCTTGAGACGGAACTTTGATGTGCTGATAGTTCGACATGTGAACGATGACTCCGGATAAACATGAGAGAGACCGGAGCGATGCAAGCGCCCCGGACTGTCACCCGCCGCGAAACTCTCGCGGCGGATAGTCGTGGCATTCTAGACACAACCGCGCCGGCGGGTAGAGAGGCGCTCTGTAGACGCCGGGGCCCAAGCACCCAAGGGTCCGGCCGCACATCCGATAATTTTTTTACTCAACCCAGTCAACCTGAACCCGTCCCCCGCGTTATACGAGTGCACTTCAGTCGTAGTGCAATTGAAGTTCCTTTCATTTCACATGGAGATCACCCTATGAAAAAACTGTCCGCTGCTCTCATCGCCAGCCTGTTCGCCGTCGGCGCCTTTGCCCAGGCCCCCGCGGCTGCACCCGCTCCTGCAGAGCAGCCCGCCGCCGCGCCTGCCGCGCACGCCAAGCACAAGGCCCACGCCAGCAAGGCGCACAAGAAGCACAGCGCCAAAAAGGCTGCCGCCAAAAAGGCCGAAGCTCAATAAGCTCGCGGCGATCGTTGAGAAAATGCCCGCCTTCCGAGCGGGCATTTTTTCACCGTTTTGGCCCCTACCCCCTGCCCCATTCATCATGTCCAAGCACTTTGCCTTGATGATCCTGACCGCCCTGTGCGGCTGGTTCGCGCGCCCGGCACTCGCCCAAGGCGCGCCTCAGCTCAACCTCGAACGGGTTCAACTGTCAGCGGGGATATACAAAATCGACGCGCAAGTGGCGCGCACGCCTGACGAACACCAGACCGGACTGATGTTTCGCGAACAGATGCCCCAGCAAGAAGGCATGCTGTTCGTCTTTGCTCGGCCGGGAACCCAGTGCTTCTGGATGAAAAACACCCTGATCCCGCTAAGCGCCGCATTCGTCGCCGACGATGGCCGGATCGTCAATCTGGCCGACATGCAGCCGCAAACTGTTGAAAGCCACTGCTCCGAAGAGCCGGTACGCTACGTACTCGAAATGAACCAGGGCTGGTTCGCGCGCAAGGGCATCAAAAAAGGTTTCAAGCTCGGCGGCGTGCCGTTCCAGACCGCACGCTGATCACACGCCGAGCGCCGTTTCGGTCATCGGCCACGCCGAACTGGATAAGGGAACCTCCATTCAGAGGCCCCCAAACACCAGGACCAAATCAGGCGAAATTCTTCGCCGCGAAATCCCAGTTGACCAGCTTCGCCAGGAAGGTCTCGACGTACTTCTGGCGCAGGTTACGGTAGTCGATGTAGTAGGCGTGCTCCCACACGTCCACCGTCAGCAGCGCCTTGTCGACGGTGGTCAGTGGCGTGCCGGCGGCGCCGGTATTGACGATGTCCACGCTGCCGTCGGGCTTCTTGACCAGCCAGGTCCAGCCCGAACCGAAGTTGCCGACGGCCGACTTCACGAAGGCCTCCTTGAAGGCATCCAGGCTGCCCCACTTGGCTTCAATCGCCTGGGCCAGCGCACCCGTGGGCGCACCGCCGCCCTGCGGCTTCATGCAGTTCCAGAAAAAAGCGTGGTTCCAGATCTGGGCCGCGTTGTTGTAGATGCCACCGCTGGATTTCTTGACGATTTCCTCCAGCGTCATGTTCTCGAACTCGGTACCCTTTTGCAGATTGTTGAGGTTCACCACGTAGGCGTTGTGATGCTTGCCGTGGTGGTATTCGAGGGTTTCCTTCGAGTAGTCGGGTGCCAGAGCATCGATCGCGTACGGCAGCGGCGCAAGAGTATGTTCCATTGATTTGCTTCGTGAGCTAGTTGCGAATCCCTCATTCTATGAAGAATGCCCTGATGCCTGCAGAACAAGTTCAATCGCTAACTAGACAGCAAACAATGGGAACGGCGGCGTGAGACTGGATGACACGCCACGCACCTTGGTGATGTCGCTCTCGACCTTCGCGGCAGACCTCAAGGCCAGAGGCAATCTTTGATCGGCATGGTTGGAATCCATGCGGCGTCTGGATTCTGCGACTTCGCTTCGCTCCGCGCAGAATGACGATGGAGCGGGTGATACGTAAA
>CAYTPC010000046.1:0-5834 GCA_964439605.1 uncultured Burkholderiaceae bacterium | reverse complement strand
GGGGCAGCGGTGTTGTTGTTGTGTTACACGCCCCCTCCCCCCCCCCCCCGCATCCACCCAATAGGGCGCATGCCAGGGTCATGGCGGAAAGCGTTTTCACGTTCATGGTTTTTGTTTTCATCGAAATTCCCTTTCATCGTTCAGTGGTTGCACGCCAAAAAAGCCACCAGTTTTTACCATGTTACGGCGCTCTGGAAAACGGAATGATTTGTTGAATCCGGGGGAGATGCTAGGGATTTTCCCTATGTTTTCACCCATGAACTCCTGCATTCATGGCTCCACGCCTGGCAGGCTGCTGGAACACCGTTTTACGGACTCCGAAACAAAGCAAGTGACCTCATAGAACGATCTGCAAACGCTTTTTCGGAAGGGTTTGGGCGCGAGGTCTGCGCTATTTTGTATCGGGAAAAAACACTCGAAACCTATTGCATCCCGCTGCGGGGCAGGCTCTACAACTCTTCGACGCGCCGGGGCGGGTAGCTGTCCCAGGCTTGGCAGCCGGGGCAGTGCCAGAAGTACAGATGCGCTTCAAAGCCGCAGGCGGCACAGCGGTAGCGCAGCAGCGGGCGCGTGGCCTGATCGATGACGCGCTGCACCGGCGGATGCATGTGCTCGTGCTCGAAGCGTTCGCCGGCGAGCCAGCGCGCCGCCGCCACAAGCGAAGGGTGGTGTGCGAGGTGGGCGATGTAGCCGTCGCGCGGGTGCGGCGTATCGCCGCTGCCGGCGGCGGCGCCTTCGGCCGGTGCGCCGCCTAATGCGTCATCTAACGCGCCGTCTAATGTGCCGCCTAACGTACCACCTAACGCGATGATGGCTTCGAGCACGTCGATCGATGGCGATGCGGCATAGCGGCGCTGCAGCAGCGCCAGCGCCTCGCCCGTGCGCTGCGCGGCCACGCTGGCCTGTTGCAGCGTGGCGGCGTACAGCGGGAGCGCCAGCGGAGCGATCTCGGCGAGGGCGATCAAGGTGTCGAGGGCTTTGCCCGGCTCGCCCTGGCGCAATTGGAGCGCGGCGACTTCCATGGCCGGGCGAGGGGCTTGTGGAGCCACGGCGACCGCTTCGCGCAGGAGCCGCGCGGCTTCGTCGAGCGCGCCTTGCGCGCTCTGTTCGTCCGCCTGTTCGCAAAGATGGTGGGCGCGCCGTGTGGCGTAGCTGGCCTGTCCGGTCTCATCGAGCTTGCGCGCGATCGCCGCGGCCTGGCTCCATTCGCGCGAACGCTCGTAAATCGCCAGCAGGGCCAGGCGCGCTTCGTCCTGGTAGCGTGTGCCTTCGAGTTTTTGCAGCGCGGCTTCGGCGCGATCGAGCAGCCCGGCCTGCAGGAAATCCTGGGCGAGCGCATGTTGTGCGCGTTCACGGTCGGCGCGCGAGAGGTCCCCGCGCGAGAGCAGGTGTTCGTGGACCCGCACCGCGCGCTGATATTCGCCGCGGCGCCGGAACAGGTTGCCGAGCGCGAAATGCAGCTCCTGTGTGTCGGGGTCGTTCTGCACCGCCTCGATGAAGGCATCGATGGCCTGGTCTTGCTGCTCGTTGAGCAGGAAGTTCAGGCCCCGGAAGTAGGCTTTGGGCGCCTGCCGGTTTTCCAGGCGCAGTTGGCGCAGGTCGAGGCGCGAGGCCAGCCAGCCCAGCACGAAGGCCAGCGGCAGGCCCAGCAGCAGCCAGCTCAGGTCAAAGTCCATGGTGTGCCGGGGTGGTCGATGGTCCGTTGTCGGGGCTTGCCGCAGGCGGCTGGGCCGCAGCGGGCTGGGCGGCGCTGCGGTGCTTCCACCAAGCGGGCAGCATGCCCAGCGCGCCCACGACCAATCCGCTGGCGAAGGCGGCCAGAACCACCAGCACTAGCGGCGCGTGCCAGGAGGCTCCGAAAAAGAAGTGCACCGTCGCGTCGTGCTGGTTGTTCAGCGCGAAAGCGAACAGAGTAAAAAAAATGGCTGCCTTGAGCAGCCACATGAGGTATTTCATGGATGCGTCCCGCTTGTCGATGCCGCAGGACGATTCTACTTTTGAGTCACCCCAGGTTCACTCCGTCTCAGGCTGGTCCGGCTGTGCACCGAACTGTACCGTGCGGGCGTCCACCGCTTCGCGCAGGGCCTTGCCCGGCTTGAAGTGGGGCACCCGCTTTTCGGGAACCGTCACGCTTTCGCCGGTGCGCGGGTTGCGCCCGATGCGCGGCGGCCGGCGGCTCACCGAGAAGCTGCCGAAGCCGCGAATCTCGATGCGGTGGCCTTGCATCAGCGCGTCGCTCATCGCGTCAAGGATGGCCTTGACGGCAGATTCGGCGTCGCGGTGCGTCAATTGCTTGAAGCGCGCCGCGAGTTCTTCGACGAGGTCGGAACGTGTCATGAAGCAGATTGAACCTGGAAACGGCGGTTGAAGGAGGCAAGTGACGCGGCGGCGCCGCGTCACGTGGGTTTGCCTGAAGATTTACTTCGAATCGCTGCCGTCGAGCTTGGCGCGCAGCAGCGCACCCAGGCTGGTGGTGCCGACGTTTTCGCGTGCGGCCTGTTGATTCAGAGTGGCCATTGCTTCCTGCTGGTCAGCCATGTCCTTCTGCTTGATCGACAGTTGGATGTTGCGCGCCTTGCGGTCGATGTTGGTGACCACCGCGCTGACTTCCTCGCCTTCCTTGAGCACGTTACGGGCGTCTTCCACGCGGTCGCGGGAGATTTCGCTGGCGCGCAGGTAGCCGATGACGTCGTTGCCAAGATCAATTTCGGCGCCGCGCGCATCAACCGTCTTAACTTTGCCGGTGACGACCTGGCCCTTGTCGTTGACCGAGGTGAAGGTCGTGAAGGGATCGCTGTCGAGCTGCTTGATGCCCAGGCTGATGCGCTCGCGGTCCACGTCCACGGCCAGCACGATGGCTTCGACTTCCTGGCCCTTCTTGTAGTTGCGCACGGCGGTTTCGCCAGGCTCGTTCCAGGAGAGATCCGACAGGTGCACCAGGCCGTCGATACCGGCGGCCAAGCCGACGAAGACGCCGAAGTCGGTGATCGACTTGATCGGGCCCTTGACGCGGTCGCCGCGCTTGGCGTTCTGCGCGAATTCTTCCCATGGGTTGGGCCTGCATTGCTTCATGCCCAGGCTGATGCGGCGCTTGTCCTCGTCGATTTCGAGCACCATGATCTCGACTTCGTCGCCGAGCGAGACGACCTTGTTGGGCGCGACGTTCTTGTTGGTCCAGTCCATTTCCGAGACGTGCACCAGGCCCTCGATGCCGGGCTCCAGCTCGACGAAGGCACCGTAGTCGGCGATGTTGGTGACCTTGCCGAACAGGCGCGTGCCTTGCGGGTAGCGGCGTGCCACGCCCATCCACGGATCGTCGCCCATCTGCTTGAGGCCCAGCGAAACGCGGTTCTTTTCGGTGTCGAATTTGAGGATCTTGGCCGTGATTTCCTGGCCGGCTTGCACCACTTCGCTGGGGTGGCGCACGCGGCGCCAGGCCATGTCGGTAATGTGCAGCAGACCGTCGATGCCGCCCAGATCGACGAATGCGCCGTATTCGGTGATGTTCTTGACCACACCGTGCACGATGGCGCCTTCTTTCAGGGTTTCCATCAGCTTGGCGCGCTCTTCGCCCATGCTGGCTTCGACCACGGCGCGGCGCGAGAGCACCACGTTGTTGCGCTTGCGGTCGAGCTTGATGACCTTGAACTCCATCGTTTTGTTTTCGTAGGGAGTCAGGTCCTTGATCGGACGGGTGTCGATCAGCGAGCCCGGCAGGAAGGCGCGGATGCCGTTGACCAGCACCGTGAGGCCGCCCTTGACTTTGCCGCTGGTCGTGCCGGTGACGAAATCGCCGGATTCGAGCGCCTTTTCGAGCGCCAGCCACGAGGCCAGGCGCTTGGCGGTATCGCGCGAGAGGATGGTGTCGCCGTAGCCGTTTTCGACGCTGCCAATGGCCACGGAGACGAAATCGCCGGCCTGGACTTCGAGTTCGCCCTTGTCGTTCTTGAATTCCTCGATTGGCACATAGGCTTCGGATTTCAGACCGGCGTTGACGACGACGTGGTTGTGTTCCACGCGCACGACTTCGGCGGTGATGACCTCGCCGGAGCGCATTTCAGAACGTTTCAGGGACTCTTCGAAGAGTTCGGCAAAAGATTCAGACATTGAGTTTCCTTGCCAATCCCGCAGGTTTCCAGACGCACCATTGCGGCTGTTTTTATGGCTGGAGATGGCGGTTGTGGGCATGAAGCCCGGGTTGTGGTGTTGAACAACCGGCCAGACCGATGCGCTGTCGCGCGGCTGGAGTCTGCCGGACCCGTGCCTGCAATCGCTTGCAGGCCAGCCTTTCAGGATGACCCGAAAGGCTGCACTTGCGCCCACCAGTGCAACACCTGCACGATCGATTGCTCGCTCGTGAGCGCGGAGTTGTCCAGAAGGCGCGCATCCTGCGCGGGCTTCAAGGGCGCGACGCTGCGCAAAGAATCCCGGGCGTCACGCGCCTCCAAGTCGGCGCAAACACTCTCTAGTGTAGCCGAAATTCCTTTGGAAATCAGTTGCTTATGCCGCCGCTGCGCGCGTTGGGCAACGCTTGCCGTGAGGTAAACCTTCAGCGGTGCATCGGTGAATACCACCGTGCCCATATCGCGTCCGTCGGCCACCAGTCCGGGCAGGCGCCGGAAGCTGCGTTGCAGCGCGAGCAATGCGGCGCGTACCGCCGGCAGCGCTGAAACGCGCGAGGCCGTCATGCCGGCGGCTTCGGTGCGGATCGCTTCGGTGATGTCTTCACCGGCCAGCAGCACGCGGCCGGCATCGAAAACCAGCGGCAGCGTGCGCGCCAGTTCGGCGATGCGCGCCTCGTTCGAGGGGGCGACCTCGATGCCGGCACGGTCGGCAGCCAGGCCGGTCACACGGTACAGCGCGCCTGAATCGAGGAAGTGATACCCGAGACGGCGCGCCAGTTCCACGGCGAGCGTGCCCTTGCCCGAGGCGGTGGGGCCATCAATGCAAATGACCGGGACGCTGCGCGGCTGGACGACCGTGAACAATGTTTCGAAGTAGCCGGGAAAGGTTTTGGCGACGCATTTCGGATCGAGGATGCGCACCGGAAGACCCGCCGGGTTCAAGGCGGCGAGCGAGAAGCACATCGCGATGCGATGGTCGTCATAGGTGTGGATGCGCGCCGGCCGCCAACTGTCTCGAGGCAGGGGGTGCACCCGGATGAAGTCGGGCCCGGTTTCCACCGTTGCGCCGAGTTTGCGCAGTTCGGTGGCCATCGCGTCGATGCGGTCGGTTTCCTTGACGCGCCAGCTTGCGATGTTGCGCAGCACGCTGGGGCGGTCGGCGTACAGCGCCATGACCGCGAGCGTCATCGCCGCGTCGGGGATGGGGTTGCAGTCGAGGTCGATCGCGCGCAGCGGCCAGGCGCCTCGGCGCACGTGCAGCCAGTTCGCGCCGCTGTCGATTTGGGCGCCCATGGCGCGCGCCGCTTCGGCGAAGCGGATGTCACCCTGGATCGAGCCGGTTCCCACGCCTTCGATGCGGATGCCGTCATGACCGGCCGTGGGCGATGCGATCGCGCCCAGTGCGATGAAGTAGCTGGCCGAGGAAGCGTCGGCCTCGACGTGGATCGAGCCCGGTGACTGGTAGCGGCTGCCGGCGGGAATGACGAAGCGCCGCCACTGTTCGCGCCGTACCGCGATGCCGAAGCGGGCGAGCAGATTCAGCGTGATTTCGACGTAAGGCTTGGAGATCAGCTCGCCGGTCACTTCGATCGTGATGTCGCGATCGGCCGCCAGCGGCAGCGCCAGCAGCAGCGCGGTCAGGAATTGGCTTGAGACGTCGCCGCGCACCTGAATCGGCGCATCGAGCCGCAACGTTTCGCGCGCGGCGGG
>CAYTPC010000045.1:0-23382 GCA_964439605.1 uncultured Burkholderiaceae bacterium | reverse complement strand
GCTCGGACGCGCCACGGCGCGCTATGGCGAGCGGCGCATCATCTGGGCGCTGCTGCAAACGCTCAACGCCGTGTTCCGCTACTGCACCAACAGCAAAGGGGTGGGGCTGTTCGACACCGTGGCGTCGGTGGGGATCGCTTCTTCGTCGCTGATCGCCGACGGGCACGGAGCCTGGGCCGATGCGGAGAACTACGACAATTTCTTCAATATCCACGCGCCAAATGTGCGCGCTGGCTTTCACAGAATCGGAGACCTTTCATGACTTGTCGCATGACCTATTCCCGTTTCGTTCCCGCCCTGCTGTTTACTGCTTGGACGCTGAGCGCCTGCGCACTGGGCCCGCTGGGCGCGGAAAACACTGTGGGCGCATCCGTCAGCGGGGTGAACTACACCGATCAGGACATCACCTACCTGCTATTCGACCCGAGTGCGGGCAAAGACGAGAAAGGCCGTGACAAGGTCGTTGCCTCGGAAATGATCGGCCCATACAGCGCCGGGGGTATTTTGTGCTGCTATCCGCTGCCCAAGACCTGGCATCCGGGCTTGCAGGCCGGGGTGCTGCTGGACGTGTTCGACGCCAAGACGCGGGACTACTTGCCGCGCCAGCGTTTCATCGTGGACATTCCGCGTTACGAACAAGCGGCGGACGTATGGTTCATCAACTACCCGGATGGCACGGTTGGAGTAGTTTCCACCGCGTACCGGCCCAACGGCGAGGGCTGGCCCGGAAAGATCAAGGGTTGGCCCAAGCCTTCGATTGAGTACCAGCGCCAGCGGTGGCAGTTGTATATGGATGATGCTTTGTCAAGTTTGAGGCTTTACACAAAAAATGTGGAAACACTTCGGACTGATCCACAGAAACACCTTCAGAGACGATGGAATTATTTACTTGACAGAGAAAAAAACGCCCCAGGCCCTCCTCCGGAAGAGCTAAAGAAATTCTCTGGCCCCGATGATCCGAAATTTCTCGCATATGAACGCGAACAAAATGAGAAATACCTGAAACAGTCTCAGGACAAAGTCGACTACCTCCAGAAGATTAAACCATGAGCGTAAAACTGATTCAGCCTGTAGACGAAACAGCATACTTGGCGCCGCAGGATAAAGATGTTTTCTTTGGCGAGGACGGCAAACAAGACCTTGCAAAATTCGAAGACCGTGAAGCCCGCCTCATCGGCCAGCCCGGCAAATCCTGCGACGTGAACCTGTTCCTGGGCCTGTTCTTCGACGGCACCGCCAACAACTACGACACCAGCAGCAACGCGCACGACCGCAGCCACTCCAACGTCGCGCGCCTGTATGGCGCTTATCCCGGCCAGAGCGTTCCAGGCATTCCAGCGGCCTCCGAGGCCGAATGGACGCATGAGACGGACAACTACAAGAACTTCTTTCGCATCTACATCCCCGGCGTGGGCACGCCCTTTTCCATGGTTGACGACAGCGGCACAGGCGCCGACCGCACGCTCGGACGCGCCACGGCGCGCTATGGCGAGCGGCGCATCATCTGGGCGCTGCTGCAAACGCTCAACGCCGTGTTCCGCTACTGCACCAACAGCAAAGGGGTGGGGCTGTTCTCGGCCGAGGACGCACAGACCTTCTACAAACGCTTCACCCTGGGTTGGGAGTACAGCAACATCGTCAACCCCAGCCCGTCCGACCGGCCCTCCAGTACCCCCGAAGAGACCAACTCTCTCATGCTCACGGAGATGCTCAACAAGCTGCACAAGGCGATCCGCCAGCACATGATCGACCCGGCCACCAACCAGTGCAGCGTGGTCGATCCGGGGCGGGTGAAAAACGTTTACGTCAGCGTGTTCGGCTTCTCGCGCGGTGCGGCCGAGGCGCGCGTGTTCACCAACTGGTTTATCAAGTTGTGCGAGCTCGATGCCAAGCTCAGCGGCCATGCCGGTCGCACGCTGGGCTCCTTTCCGATGACCTTTGATTTTCTGGGGCTGTTCGACACCGTGGCGTCGGTGGGGATCGCTTCTTCGTCGCTGATCGCCGACGGGCATGGGGCCTGGGCCGATGCGGAAAATTCGCTGCGCATTCCCGATGAGGTTACTTGTCTGCACATCGTCTCGGCGCATGAGTTCCGGCGCAGCTTTCCGCTGGACTCGGCGCACCGCGGCACTGCGCTGCCGGCGCAGACGCGCGAATGGGTATGCCCCGGCGTGCACTCCGATATTGGCGGCGGCTATCTGCCGTGCGAGCAGGGTAAGGGCACCGAGGCCGATGGCAGCGACATGCTCTCGCGCATCGTGCTGGCGGTGATGTACCGCGAAGCGCGGCTGGAAGGCGTGCCGCTGAAGCTGGAGTTCGCCAGCCCGGCGGTGAAGGAGCAGTTTCGCATTGCGCCCGAGGTGATCCAGGAATTCAACGCCTACCTGAACGCGTGCGAGCATAAGGAAGAGCCGTTGCGCGAGGTGATGGACGAGCAACGGCGTTTGTACGTTCTGTGGCGCAAGTTCTGGGCCGGGCGCATCGAGCAGGCCGACTTCACGCAGCGCGCCCCGGCCGAGGACCAGGCCGACCTGATCAGCGCGGACACCAGCGCGAAAGAAGGCTTCGTGCGGGAGATGCGCGATTTCGAGAAGTGGCGGCAGGAAAAGAACAAGGGCGATTCCCGCTCCGGCCAGTCGAGCGAAGGCGCGGTGCAAAGCCCGGCGTATGTGCCCGGCTTTGACTCGGAGCGGCGCGTCGAATGGGAGCGCATCGACAAATACTGGGACGACCCCACGCCGGTGCCGGCGGTGTGCACGCTGTTCAATGAGCGGGTGCATGACTCGCACGCATGGTTCAAGATCTCCGGCATCGAGGCGGCGGATTTCAAGAAGGAGATGGATGCGCTGGTCAAGCGCAAGAAGCGCCTGGAATCCGAATTCAACTACGACCGGCCTGCGCAGCCGCTGACACCCACTCAGGAGCAATGGGTGAAGCTGTACGAGGAGCAGGGCAAATATGCACCTGAGCTCACCGAGGGGCGCGAGATGTACTGGATAGGCGCGGGCTACTTGCGCTACCGGCGCGTGTACGCGGGAGCGGACAACGTGCGTTTGACGCGCAATGACCGCGGCATTGGCCAGCCCGGTACCGCTGTGGCGTCAGCGCCGGATCAGCCGGTCCAGGTCTGAGCCCATGCACGGCGTTGGCGAGCGCGTTCGCCAGATCAAGCAGGGCAGTTGGTGCCCGGAATGCGCTCACGCCAACAAGATTACGCGCGCGAATTCGAAGGCGCGCAGGCGTTATGGCAACGCCCCGCTCTCAGGCGAGTGAGGCTTCCAAGGCATCGACGAACATCGCCGCCACGTCGAAACCGGTCTGCCCGGCGATCTCCTGGAAACAGGTCGGGCTGGTGACGTTGATTTCGGTGATGCGGTCGCCGATGACGTCCAGACCTACGAGCAGCAGGCCGCGTTCATGCAGCGCCGGGCCGATCGCTTCGGCGATTGCGCGGTCGCGCGCATCGAGCGGCTGTGCGACGCCTTTGCCGCCCGCCGCGAGATTGCCCCGCACTTCGCTGCCCTGCGGAATGCGCGCGAGCACGAAGGGTACCGGACGGCCCCCGATGACAAGCACGCGCTTGTCGCCTTGCGCGATCTCGGGCAGGAAGCGCTGCACCATCAGCGTGGCGCTGCCATTGCGGTTGAGCGTTTCGATGATCGCTCCCAGGTTCAGCCCGTCTTCACGCACGCGGAAGATGCCCATGCCGCCCATGCCGTCCAGCGGTTTGAGGATGATGTCGCGATGCTCGGCGTGAAAGGCGATGACGGCCTCCGCGCGGCGCGTGACCAGCGTCGGCGCGATGAATTCCGGGAATTCGAGGATGGCGAGTTTTTCCGGGTGGTCGCGCAGCGCCCGAGGCCGGTTGAACACGCGCGCGCCTTCTCGCTCGGCCTGTTCGAGCAGATGGGTCGCGTAGGTGTATTCGGTATCGAAGGGCGGGTCTTTGCGCATGAGCACCGCATCCCAGCCGGCCAGCGGGCATTCGCGCACCGCTTCCTCGCGAAACCACTCGACGGGGTCGCCGGTGAGGGTGATTTCGCGCACTTTCGCGCTGACGCGGCCGCCGCGGCGCCAAACCAGGTCACCACTTTCGCAGGCTCCGATGCGGTGTCCGCGCCGGTGCATCTCGCGCATCATCGCGAAGGTGGAATCCTTGTAGATCTTGAATTGCTCGAGCGGATCGGCAACGAAAAGAATATTCATGTCAGTTTTCCATTGCGCTCACGCGCCATCCGTTCCACCCGCGCCGCATGAAGCCGAAGTGGGCGAGGCTGGGGGTGAGCTTCATCTCAGATTTCGACCTTGGAGCCGAGTTCCACCACCGCGTTGTTCGGCAGGTTCAAGAAGTTGGCGGCCCCGCTGGCGCTGTGGTGCATCTGCGCGAAAAGTTTTTCGCGCCATAACGCCATGCCGCCGCTCAGCGTGGGTGTGACCAGGTCGCGCGAGAGGAAATAGCTCGTGGTCATCGGATCGAGCTGGCAGCCGCGCATGCGCACGCTTTCAAGGGCGCCCGGCAGATCGATGTCATTCTTGTAGCCATAGTGCACGATCACCTGCCAGCAGTGGCGGCCCAGGGGTTCCATCGCGATGCGCTTGTCCAACGGAATCCACGGCACTTCATGATTGCGCACGGTCACGAACAGGTTCTGCTCGTGCAGCACTTTGTTGTGCTTGAGGTTGTGCAAGAGCGCATTGGGCACAAGACCCGGCACCGCGGTCAGAAACACGGCCGTGCCTTCCACGCGCGCCGGCGGGCTGACGAACACCGAGTCGAGAAAGGCGCGCAGGTCGATCGCTTCGGTCTGCTGTGCCTGAGCCATGAGCACACGGCCACGTTTCCAGGTGATCATCAGCAAGAAAACCGTGCCGCCGATCAGCAGCGGGAACCACCCGCCTTCAGGCAGTTTGAGCAGATTCGACGAGAAAAAGGCGAAATCAACGAGGAAGAAAAAGGTCGTGGCGATGACGCACAGTGCCAGCGGCAGTTTCCACGCGAAGCGGATCACGAAGAAGGTCAGCACCGTGGTGATGAGCATGTCGGTCGTCACCGCCACGCCATAGGCCGCGGCGAGGTTTCCAGAATTGCGAAACAGCAGCACCGCCAGCGCGATGGCCACGAACAGCCCCCAGTTCACGAAAGGCATGTAGATCTGCCCGGCGGTGCGCACGCTCGTATGCTCGATCTGCAGGCGCGGCAGGTAGCCCAGCTGGATCACCTGGCGCGTGACGCTATAGGCCCCTGAAATCAGCGCCTGCGATGCGATCACCGTGGCCAGCGTCGCCAGCATCACCAACGGGATCAGCGCCCACTCGGGCGCCATCATGAAGAAGGGGTTTTTCACCGCCGACGGATTGGCCAGCAGCAGCGCGCCCTGGCCGAAGTAATTGAGCGTCAGCGCGGGCATCACGATCGTGAACCAGGCGAAGCGGATCGGGCGCTTGCCGAAATGCCCCATGTCGGCATAAAGGGCCTCGGCGCCGGTCACGCACAGCACCACCGCGCCCAGGACCAGGAAGCTCGTGCCCGGGTTCAGCCAGATGAAGCGGATCGCATACCAGGGGTTGATCGCCTTGAGGATTTCCGGATGCGTCATGATTTGCAAAACGCCCAGCCCCGCGATCGCGACGAACCAGACCAGCATCACCGGTCCCAGGTAACGCCCGATGCCGGTGGTGCCGCGTTTTTGCATCACGAACAGCACGAACAGCACGAATAGTGTGGACGGGATCACATAGTGGCTGAAGTGCGGAGACACCACCTCCAGGCCCTCGATCGCCGAGAGCACCGAAATCGCCGGTGTGATCACACCGTCGCCATAGAACAGCGATGTGCCGAAAATGCCCACCAGCAGCATCACGTTGCGCAGCCGCGGCCGGTCGGCAACCGCCTTCGAGGCCAGCGTGAGCATCGCGATCAGGCCGCCTTCGCCTTTGTTGTCCGCGCGCAGCACGAGCACGATGTACTTGAGCGAGACGATGATGCTGAGCGTCCAGAAGAAGGTCGACAGGATGCCGTAAACATTGTCGATCGTGAAGATCACGCGCTCGTGGCTGAAAACCTCCTTTATGGAGTACAGCACACTGGTTCCGATGTCGCCATAGACGACGCCGATGGCGCCGATGATCAGGCCGGCAGAAAGAGGATGAGAGGTTTTGGACGCTGACACGTAGCTCGCAGGAAAGGGCGGCGGCATCGTCAATCTGCGCACCAGACGCGGTAACCAACTCTGGCAGACCGCCGCCGTACTCCAACCCTTTTTGTCCTTATCGATAGAGGAGGGTATTGTGCCGCTTCGGCAGCCGGCGGCAAGGACCTATGTCGCGCTCAGGCATCACTCGTAGAGTTCAACGTCCGGGTCGGTGGCTTCAAGCTCATGGCTCGCCGCCGCCATGCCCAGCCGCGCCAGCACGCCGTACATGTAAAAGCGGTTGGGAGGGCTCACACCCGGCGCGGCCCCGGATTGTGGTAAGCGCACACTTTCAGAAAAAGCCAATGGTACGAAGCTGGCGCCTGATGCATTGAAGCTTTCGTCGGTTTCACGGTCGGCCCGCACGCGGTAAAAGCCCCCAACCACGTAGCGGTCTATCATGTAAACCACCGGCTCGGCCAGGTTGTCGTGCACCCGCTCGCAGGTCGGCAGTCCTTCCTGGATCAGAAAATCGCCGGGTTCCTCGCCGCTGCGGCATGCGCTCATGCGTGCGCGCGTTTCATGGTCCAGCCGCATGAGTCCGGCGGGATGGCGCACCGTGATGACGCCGGCGCCCTGGCTGCTGCCGTCTGGCTTGATGACGACGAAAGGTTTTTCGCTGATCCCGTATTCCTTGTATTTGCGGCGAATCTTGGTCAGCAGCGCAGCGCAATGGGTTGCGATCACATCGAGATCGTTGTCCCGCGCGAAATCAATGCCTTGGGCCTGCGCGGTCATTGGGGCGATCAGCCACGGGTCGATACCCAGCAGCTTGCCGAAGCGTTTGGCGACTTCTTCGTAGCTGCGGAAATGGTTGCTCTTGCGCCGTACCGGCCAGCTGGCGTGCAAGGGCGGCAGCAGGTACTGCTCATGCAGATCCTCCAGGATTCCCGGAATGCCCGCGGCGAGCCCATTGTTGAGCAGGATGGTGCAGGGGTTGAAGTCCTTCAGGCTGAGCCGGTGCTTGCTGCGCATCACCGGTTCAAGCACCACGCTTTGGCCGTCGGGCAGCTCGATCTTCTTGGGCGACTTGATCGCCGGGTCGATCGAACCGATACGCGCGTTAAGCCCCGCGGCCTGGAAAATGCGCACGAGCTGCGCCACGTTGGCCAGGTAAAAAGTATCGTGAGAGTGGTTCTCCGGAATCAGAAGCAGGTTGCCCGCTTCAGGACAGATTTTCTCGATCGCCGCCTGCGCGGCCTGCACCGCCAGCAACACCATTTCGGGCGTGAGATTGTTCCAGCCTCTCGGGTAGAGGCTGGTGCCCATCGGGGCGACCTTGAAGCCGGCATTGCGGATATTGGCCGAGCTGTAAAACGGGGGCGTATGTTCCATCCATTCAAGGCGGAACCAGCGCTCAATTGCAGGAACGGAATCGAGAATGCGCTGTTCAAGCTCATTGATCGGACCGTTCAGCGCAGTGATCAGATGCGGAACCATGCGAGTGCCTCGTACTTGCCGCTTCAGCCGCGGACTTCGCCTTGGCCCAGCACCACGTACTTGAGCGAAGTCAATCCCTCGATGCCCACCGGGCCGCGGGCATGGAATTTATCGGTACTGATGCCGATTTCGGCGCCCAGCCCGTATTCAAAGCCATCGGCAAAGCGCGTGCTCGCATTGACCATGACGCTGGCCGAATCGACTTCGCGCAGAAAGCGCTGCGCATGGACATGATCGCGTGTGACGATCGAGTCGGTGTGGTGGCTCGAATAGTGGTTGATGTGGGCAATCGCTTCGTCCACACCCGAAACCACTTTAATGCTGATGATGGGTGCGAGGTATTCCTCGAACCAGTCCGATTCGACCGCATCGGCCACTTTTGCGCCCGCGATCGCCTGCGTGCGCAGGATCGTTGCGGCTTCGCGGTCACAGCGCATCTCGACGCCCTTGGCCGCGAAAATTTCGCCGATCATCGGTAAAAAGGCCGGTGCGACGGCCCGCGCCACCAGCAAGCCCTCGGCTGCGTTGCAGGGGCTGTATTTTTGCGTTTTGGCGTTATCGACGACTTTGACCGCCATCGCGAGCTCGGCGGTGTCATCGACGTAAACATGGCAGTTGCCGTCCAGGTGCTTGATGACCGGCACCCGCGCCTCGCGGCTGATGCGCTCGATCAGGCTCTTGCCACCGCGCGGAATGACCATGTCGACGAACTCCGGCATCGCGATCAGGTGGCCCACCGCCGCACGGTCGGTGACTTGTACGAGCTGCACCGCTTCGGGTGGCAAGCTTGCTTCGGCGAGTGATTCTGTCACCAGTTGCGCGAGCGCCTTGTTCGATTCGATCGCTTCCGAGCCGCCGCGCAAAATCGCCGCGTTGCCGCTTTTGATCGCCAGGCTCGCGGCCTCGATCGTCACGTTGGGGCGGCTCTCGTAGATCATGCCGAATACGCCGATCGGCACGCGCATCTGGCCCACGCGGATGCCGCTGGGCTGCTGACGCAGCCCGACGATTTCACCGATCACGTCGGGCATCGCCGCGAGCTGTTCGCAGCCTTCGGCCACGGTTTCGATCACTTTGGGCGTGAGCTTGAGCCGGTCGACCATTGGCTGCGCCAGGCCCGCCTCGATGGCGAGCGCCACATCCTTCGCATTGGCCGCCGCAAGCTGCGGGCCGGCCGCACGCAGACGCCGCGCGAGCGCGCGCAAGGCGGTGTTGCGGGTCATGGCGTCAGAGCGCGCCATCCGCGCCGATGCGGCTTTGGCCTGCAGGCCCAGCGTTCGCATGTATTCGTCCACGTGGAGAGTGTTCATGGCCCGTATTTTCGCATTCGGCCATGGGTAATCCCTGGCCATACCAGGATCAGCCCAGTTTGAGACCTGCCGGTCCGGGTGCAACTGGCCCCTGAGGAGAATCAGGCCGTCCGGCAGCGCAGACACAGCGCCTGCGCCAGGCGGCCGAGCGCAAGCCAGGGATCGGTGGGCCAGTCATCGCGGCGCAATCCCTTGACGATGCCGTCCACCACATGCGCATCGCGCAGCAAACCGGCCAGCGCCGGCCGCTTCAAGCGAGGCAGCACGCGTTCGAAGGCGCGTTCGCGCGGGCCCCAGACCCGGTTCTCGCGCAGCGCCATCGGTATCGGCCGGCCGGCGTCGACGGCGCCTCTGATGCGATGCAGCGCACGAATGTCTTCGGCCAGCGCATAGTGCACGAGTACCGGCGCCTCGCCCTCGGCCTGCAGCCCTTCGAGCATGCGCGCGACCCGCTGCGGCTGCCCTGAGAGAACGGCCTCGGAAAGCTTGAATACGTCGTACCGCGCGACGTTGTTGACTGCCGCCTCGACCTGTTCCCACGACAGTTCGCCGGGCGGATGGAGCAGCGCGAGTTTCTGGATTTCCTGGTGCGCCGCAAGCAAATTGCCCTCGACGCGGTCGGCGAAGAACTGCAGCGTGCGCTGTCCCGCCTCGCCCTCGCCGACGCGCTGGCCCTGCTCCTTGAGGCGTTGCGCAATCCATTGCGGCAGCGCCGCGCGCTCGATCGTATCGATCTGCACGCAGACGCCGTGGCGTTCAAGCGCGGTAAACCAGGCGCCGCTGCGCGTGGTTTTGTCCAGGCGCGGCAGCAGCACGAGGGTGAGGGTGGCTTCGCTTTTCTGCGCGCCTTCGGCGACCTGCTGCAATGCCAGGCTGCCGTCTTTACCGGGCTTGCCCGAGGGGATGCGGATCTCAACGATCTGCCGTTCGGCAAACAGGCTCAGCGAGTTGCCCGCGGCGAGCACCGCGCTCCAATCAAAATGCGCGCCCGCCACCACGTGAACGCTGCGCTCGGTGTAACCCTGGGCGCGCGCAGCGGCGCGGATCGCGTCGGCTGCTTCCTGCACCAGCAGCGCTTCGTCGCCATGCAGCGTGTAAAGCGGGCGCAGGCCTTTGACCAAGTGCCCCGGCAGCTGGGCGGGCGCGACGTGCATCGCCTGGTACTCCGTTTCTAGGTTTAATCAAAAGCTTGACTGCAGGCCCGATCGGCGACTGCTCATAGCGTCTTGACGGCCGCAAGCTGGCGCAAAGTCTGTTGCACGATGTCGTTGATCATGTCGCGGTACAACAACTGCTGTTCGCTCTCCTTGGCGAGCGCCGCGGTTTCGTTGTAGGTGATGTCGCGTGTCTGCATGATCTCGGTCGCCGGGATCACTTCCTTGCCCTGCGGCGTGCGCAGCCTGAAGCTGATGCGCAGCCGCAGCCGCAGCTCGCGCACCTGCCCCATCGAATTGGCCGAGAGGATGATCTGATCGCGCGTCTCGTTGAGCACGTCGAAGACAACTTCACCCTGCTCTCCAGCCTGCAATTGCGCCGGCGTGATCACATGGGCCATGCCGGCGGAGCGCAAGGTACGGCGCAGTTGAGCCAGATAGGCCGATTCACCCGGCACCGTGATGCTGCGGAACGCGAATTCAGGCGCCTTGCGCAACTCGAAGCCGCAGCCCGCGAGACTGGCCGCCAACAGACCGGCTGCACCGCCGCACACCAAAGTGCGCCGCGCTAGGAGCCTGTCGGACTTGGAGGCAGCCGGCTGCAAATCGACCAGGGATTGCTTCATTTCACATCACCACGTTGACCAGACGCCCCGGCACGACGATGACCCGCTTGACGGGCGCCGTGCCGGCAAATCTGGAGAAGGCTTCACTGGCCAAGGCCATCTTTTCGATCTCTTCCTTCGAAATCCCTGCAGGCACGCGCAGCGCCCCGCGCAGCTTGCCGTTGACCTGCAGCATCAGCTCGATCTCGTCCTGCTCGAGCGCCGCTGAATCGACCGTGGGCCAGGGCGCATCGAGCAGCGTGCCGAACTGCGATTCATAACCGAGTTGCTGCCAGAGATAACAGGCGATGTGCGGCGTAACCGGATAGAGGCAGCGCAGCAGGATGCCCAGGCCCTCGCGCAGCGCGAACGCATCCCCGGGCGCATCGGCGCCTTCGGATGCGCCACGGAAGCCTTCGAGTGCATTGAGCATCTTCATCGCGCCCGAAACCACGGTGTTGTACTGCATGCGCTGGTAGTCGTAGTCGACCTGCTTGAGCACCGTGTGCACTTCGTGGCGCAGCGTCTTGGCGGCCCTGCCGAACACCACGTTTTCGCCTGCGGCGGCCGGCTTGTCCGCTTGCGCGGCGCCGAAACTCCAAACACGGCGCAGGAAGCGGAACGATCCTTCCACGGCGGCATCGTTCCATTCGAGCGTGGCCTCGGGCGGCGCAGTGAACATCGTGTACAGGCGCGCGGTATCGGCGCCGTACTTTTCTATCAGCTCCTGCGGATCGACGCCGTTGTTCTTGCTCTTGCTCATCGTGCCCACGCCTTCGTAGGTGATGGGCGTACCGGCGGGCAAGGTGCCCTTGGCCTGCTTGAGCCTGGCGCCGACGATCTTGCCGGCCTCGTCGTGCACGTCCTCGACCTCGTGCGGCCAGAAGTACTCGATGCCGCCTTTTTCGCCCTTGCGCGAGTAGATGTGGTTGAGCACCATGCCCTGCGTGAGCAGGCGGGTGAAGGGCTCGTCGATTTTCACCAGGCCCAGGTCGCGCATGACCTTGGTCCAGAAGCGCGCGTACAGCAAATGCAGGATGGCATGCTCGATGCCGCCGATGTACTGGTCCATCGGCATCCAGTAGCGCGCGCCTTCGCCGACCATCGCCTGTTCGTTCGCCGGGTCACAGTAGCGCATGAAGTACCACGAGCTGTCGACGAAAGTGTCCATCGTGTCGGTCTCGCGGCGCGCGCCGCGGCCGCAGCATGGGCAGTCCACCTTCAGGAAGGCTTCACATTTGTTGAGCGGATTGCCGCCGCCATCTGGCACCAGGTCCGGCGGCAGCACCACCGGCAGATCCTTTTCGGGTACCGGCACCGGGCCGCAGGTCTCGCAGTGGATGATCGGGATCGGCGTGCCCCAGTAACGCTGACGGCTGATGCCCCAGTCGCGCAGGCGCCAGGTGGTTTGCATCTCGCCCAGCCCTTTTGCCCTGAGCACGTGCGCAACGGCCTTCACCGCGTCGGCATGGCCCATGCCGCTGAAGTTGTCGGAGTTGATGGTGACGCCGCGTTCCTTGTCGGCATACCAGTCTTGCCAACGGTGGTAGTCGAAGTGCGGTTCGCCCTCGACCAGCACGACCTGGATGATCTCGATGCCGTACTTGTTGGCGAAGGCGAAATCACGCTCGTCGTGCGCGGGAACGCCCATCACGGCGCCGTCGCCGTAGCCGATCAGCACGTAGTTGCCGACCCAGACCGGGACTTTCCCGCCGGTGACCGGATGATGCACGTACAGGCCGGTGAAGATGCCGTTTTTCTCCTGCGTGGCCAGTTCGGCCTCGGTCGTGCCGCCGCTGCGGCACTGGGCGATGAAATCAGCCACCTGCGGATGGGTGCGCGCCGCGTGCAGCGCCAGCGGATGCTCGGGCGCCACCGCACAGAAAGTGACGCCCATGATCGTGTCGGCGCGCGTGGTGAACACGTACATGCGCCCGTCCTGTATGAGCTGGCCGTGTTCATCGCGGATGTCGTGCGTAAAGGCAAAACGCCCCCCCTCGCTCTTGCCGATCCAGTTCTCCTGCATCAGCCGCACGCGTTCGGGCCAGCCCGGCAGGTGATGCTGTACGTGGTCCAGCAGTTCGGCCGCGTAGCCGGTAATCTTGAGGTAGTAGCCGGGAATTTCGCGCTTCTCGACGACCGCGCCGGTGCGCCAGCCCCTGCCATCGATCACCTGCTCGTTGGCGAGCACCGTTTGATCGACCGGATCCCAGTTCACGACCTGCGTCTTGCGGTAGGCGATGCCCTTTTCGAGCATTTTCAGAAACAGCCACTGGTTCCAGCGGTAATACGCGGGATCGCAGGTTGCCACCTCGCGGCTCCAGTCGATCGCCAGTCCCATCGCCTGCATCTGGGTTTTCATGTAGGCGATGTTTTCGTAGGTCCACTGCGCCGGCGGCACGCCGTTTTTGATCGCGGCGTTTTCGGCCGGAAGGCCAAAGGCATCCCAGCCCATCGGCATGAGCACGTTGAACCCGCTCATGCGCAGGTGGCGCGCGAGCATGTCATTGATCGTGTAATTGCGCACATGGCCCATGTGCAGCTTGCCGCTGGGGTAGGGCAGCATCGAGCAGGCGTAGAACTTCTTCTTGCGCGCGTCTTCGGTTACGCGGTAGACATCGCCGGCAGCCCATTGGGACTGCACGGCGGATTCGACCTCGGCGGGTTTGTAGCTGGGGTTCATGCAAAAAATAACCTTGCCCGGCGCGAAGGCGTCCGGCAAAGGCGAATTATCGCGGCTTGCGTGCTTCGCCTCATCGGCGGCCAGGGCGCGGCGCCGTCTTTTTGATGTGCCGCTGAAAACGGCCGGTCAACTGCCGTTTCCAGGGTCAATGCGCGGCGGCCGGTACTTCGGCCACGAAGGCAATACGCGCAAGTCCAGCTTTGTTGACCACGCCCATCAGTTCGACGACGCGGCCATAAGGCACCGTGCGGTCGGCGCGCAACTGCACCTCGGTGTCAGGGCCCGCTGCCGCGGCGCGCTCGAGTCCGGCCTGCAGTTGCGCCGGCGCGACCGGTTGGCCGTCTAAAAACACCTGGTCTTGAGAATCGACCGCCAGGCTGATGAATCTGGGTTCCTCGTTAGGCCGTGCCGCATTGGTTTGCGGCAGATCCAGGCGGATCGAACTGGCCATCAGCGGCGCCGTGATGATGAAGATCACCAAAAGCACCAGCATCACGTCCACCAGCGGCGTCACGTTGATGTCCGACAGCGGCCGCTGCCCGTTGCCGCCCAGCATCCGCGCGCCGGTCGAGGCGCTGTGGCCGAGATTGCTGCGGCAAAAAGCCATTGCGCAGGCCCCTCAGGAAGCGCCCGGCGCGAAGCGCGAGAGCAGGTCGTGCGCGAAGCCTTCGAGCTCGGCCTCGATGCGCGAAACCATGCGGCTGAAAACGTTATAGGCCAGTACCGCCGGGATCGCGACCGCGAGGCCGAAGACGGTCATGATTAGCGCCTCGCCCACCGGACCGGCGACCTTGTCGATCGTGAAGCCCCCGGTCTGTGCCGCAATCGTCAGGAGCGCCTCATGAATACCCCAGACCGTGCCCAGCAGCCCGACAAAAGGCGCCGTGGCGCCCACGGTGGCAAGCAGGATCTGGCCGGACTGGAGCCTGCGCACCGCCCCATGCAGCGCATCGCGCAGCGCGCGCGTCAGGAGCAGTCCCGGCTCGCTACCGGCATCGAGCCCGGCAACGGCCTGCGCCGATGAGGCCGTGTGTGCCGCGGCGGCCTGCGGCAGTACGAACCGGGCACGATCGAAGTGCGCGACTGCCGGCAGCGCCTGCTCCAGCGATGGCGCCTGCCAGAAGGCGGCAATTGCGCGCAGCACCGCCTGTGTGCCGCCGCGCAGCAGCCAGGCTTTCCAGAAAATGGAAACCCAGCTCGACACCGACATCACGAGCAGCAGCAGCGCCGCCATGCGGTTGACACCGTCGCCCCGGGTGAATAGTTCCAGCGCACCCATTGATGCACGGCTCGATCAGCGCAGACCGAGCACGTCGAACATGTCGAATAGTCCAGCGCGTTTGTCCGCGAGGAAGCGCACCGCGCGCAGGCTGCCCTGCGCAAAGTGCGCACGGGTGGAAGACTTGTGCGTGATCTCGATGCGTTCGCCGATACCTGCGAACAATACCGTGTGATCGCCAACGATGTCGCCGCCGCGTATCGTGGAAAAGCCGATCGTCGAGGAGTCGCGTTCGCCGGTTATGCCTTCGCGCGCATAGACCGCGCAATCCTTCAGATCGCGGCCCAGTGCCTGCGCGATCACCTCGCCCATCTTGAGGGCGGTACCCGAGGGCGCATCGACCTTGTGGCGATGGTGTGCCTCGATGATCTCGATGTCATAGTCGGTAGCCAGCGCCTTGGCCGCCATTTCGAGCAACTTCAAAGTGACGTTGACGCCCACGCTCATGTTGGGCGCCATGACGATCGCCACATCCTGCGCGATGCGCGCGATCTCGGCCTTTTGCGCGTCGCTGAATCCTGTCGTGCCGATCACCGCCTGCACGCCCAGTTCGCGACAGATGGACAGATGCGCGAGCGTGCCTTCGGGACGGGTGAAATCGATCAGCACCCGCGCATTCGCGATGCCTGCGCGCGGGTCGGCATTGATGGCGACACCGCTCGATTGCCCCAGGAAAGCGGCGGCATCAGTGCCGATGCCCTGCGCGCTGGGCACATCGAAGGCGCCCGCCAGCCGGCAATCACTGGCGGCTTGCAGCGCCTCGATCAGCATGCGGCCCATGCGGCCGCAGGCGCCCGCGACGGCGACGTGGTGTATTGCGGTAGTCATCGTTCCAGTGGCGGATAACTCGCCGGCAAAGATGGCTGCACCGGCTCTGCCTGGGCATCCTCTTTTTTGTCCAGCTTATGTTTTTTGAGCTCTGTATCGGTCGCGTCGAGCCGGGGTACCTTGCCGGTTTTGCGGCGGGTGTCGAGAGCGGCGACGAATTCCTCCTCGCTGGGCATCTCGTCACCCTCGAAACGCTGGAGATATTCCCCGTCAAAGAACAGCGTCAGATGCCGCTGCTGCGGCTTGACGCCGGTGCGGCGAATGGTGAAAGCGTAATCCCAGCGATCAGAGTGAAAGACATCCGTCAGCAGCGGGGTGCCCATGATTTCACGCACCTGCTGGCGCGTCATGCCGGGGCGCAGCGCCGCGACCTGCTGCTTGGAGACGAAATTACCTTGCACCACTTCGACCGTATAAGGCGTAATGGTCTGCAGCACGCTGCGCGTGGCATCGCCAACACTGCTGCATGCGCCCAGACTCAGGCTGCCAGCTGCGGCCGCGGCAACGAGCAGCAACGAGCGGATTGGGTAGTTGGCAAACATGACAAGGGGGTAGCGATATGATCGGCGCATTGTACTGGTCTGTTTTCTTCCTCGGGCCATCTTCCTCAGGCCGTGCCAGGCTAGCGCAAGATCGACCATGGCGAACATCGACGAACTCAAGAACACTGGCCTGAAAGCCACGCTGCCGCGGCTGAAGATCCTCGAAATCTTCCAGACCAGCGAACGGCGCCACATGACCGCGGAAGATGTCTTTCGCATCCTGCTCAGCGAGCAGTCCGATATCGGCTTGGCGACGGTTTATCGCGTGCTCACTCAATTCGAGCAGGCCGGCATCCTCGAACGCAGCCCTTTCGAGAGCGGAAAGGCGGTTTACGAGCTCAACGAAGGCTCACACCACGACCACCTGGTGTGCACCTCGTGCGGCAAGGTAGAGGAGTTCTACGACGCGGAAATCGAGCGGTGCCAGCAGAATGTCACCAAAAACAAAGGCTGGATGCTGCAGGATCACGCCATGTCGTTGTACGGTTTGTGCCCGGACTGCCTGGAAAAACGCTGAGAGTCTTAGGGCCCCTTTAGGGCCTGTTCATCCCCGCCCGCGCTCGTCTTCCATCGCCTTGTGGTGGCGTGCAACGAACTCGGCGTAGGTGTCGATCCCGCGCAACTGCAGGATCGTATTGCGCACCGCCGCCTCGACCAGCACCGCGATATTCCGGCCTGCCACCACCTGAATGACGACCCTGCGGATCGGGATGCCGAGCACATCCTGCGTCAGCGGTTCTGACGGCATGCGCTCGTAATCGCGCTCGAAGTTCTCGCATCGCACCAGATGCACGATCAGCTTCAGGCGCATTTTGCGGCGCACCGCTGTCTCGCCAAAAATTGCCCGGATGTCGAGCAGGCCGATGCCGCGCACTTCCAGCAGGTTCTGCAGCAGTTCGGGGCAGCGCCCCTCGATCGTGGTTTGGCTGATGCGGTAGAGATCGACCGCGTCATCGGCCACGAGGCCGTTGCCGCGCGAGATCAGCTCCAGGCCGAGTTCACTTTTACCCAGCCCCGATTCGCCGGTGATGATGACGCCCAGCCCAAGGATGTCCATGAATACGCCGTGCATCGAAGTGCGCTCGGCGAAATGCTTGGACAGATAGGCGCGCAGCAGATCGATGACGAAAGCCGACGATTCGCGCGTGGCAAACAGCGGCAGTTGTGCGCGCTCGCAGATCGACAGCAACTGATTGGGCGCAGTCTGCCCGTCGGCGAGCACCAGCATCGGCGGTTCGAGCCGGACGATGCGCCCGATGCGCCGCTCGCAGTCCTCGGCGCTGCCCTTCGTCAGATAGGTTACTTCGCGTGTACCCAGAATCTGCGCGCGGTAAGGATGGATGTAGTTGAGATAGCCCACCAGATCGGCCGCCGACTGTGCGCGGCTAATCACATCAGGCGCGAACTGGCGTTCCGAGGCGCCCAGGCCCGCGAGCCATTCCCACCGCAACGAGCCGCGGAAATCCTCGAATATCGCATCGGCGCTGATGACCATCGGCTTCATGCGCGCAGCGGCTCCACAAAGATTGAGAAGTAGAAGTTCACGCGGCCTTGGACGGCTGCCAGCTCGCAATGAGCGAATGCAGCATTTGCGCGTCTTGGCTGGTCTTGATCTGTTCGCGCAACTGGGGATCGCTGAGCAACTCAGCAATCTCCGAAAGAATCTCCAAGTGCTTCTGGGTCGCGGCCTCTGGCACCAGAAGAAAGATCAGCATCACCACCGGCTGTTCGTCGGGGGCGTCGAAGCCGATCGGCTGGGCCAGTTGGAACACCGCCGCCATGGGCGACTTCAGTCCTTTGATGCGGCCATGAGGAATCGCCACGCCATGGCCCAGCCCGGTCGAACCGAGTCGTTCGCGCGCAAAAAGGCTGTCGGTGATCAACGCCCGACCCAGGCCATGGAGGTTTTCGAACAGGAGCCCAACCTCTTCGAAGGCGCGCTTCTTACTAGTGGCATTGACGCGCACCAGCACTTGAGCGGGCGGCAGGATGGACGCGAGGCGGTTCATGATGACAAAACGAACGCGATTATGCACCCACACGGCCACCCGCAGGTGGCCGGCAAGAGGATTTACCCGGAAGTTAGTGGTGTATTTTGACTTCGCGCACGGCACGCCTATATCGCGCGCTTGGCTGTTGCGTGTTGGTGATCTTGTAAGCGGGTTTTGTGGCGAACCACCTGCCGATCGAGCTTGTCGACCAGTTCATCGACCGCTGCATAGAGATCTGCATGGCTCGCTTCGGCGAATATGTCGCTGCCTTTGACGTGGATGTTGCACTCGGCGCGTTGTCGCTTTTCCTTTTCTTTCTGTTTCTCGACGGTGAGGATCACTCTGACATCAACCACCTGATCAAAATGCCGCGTGATCCGATCGAGCTTGCTCGTCACGTAATTGCGCAGCGCGGGGGTGATTTCGAGATGGTGCCCACTGATCGTCAAATTCATGAATGACCTCCTGGAATCGACGTAATGAAAGACCCCGCGTTGCGGAACCGCGGAGCCAGGAAAAAACTGCTGGAAACTGGACAGGGACTCAAGAAAAAGGGGAAAGCAAGGGGAACGACAAGCCTCCAAGATCGATTCACTATGCCCCGGGTACCCCCGAAAAGCAATCCCGTGTCTGACTGGATGGATGACATCTTGACACATCATGACACATCCCGCACCACGGTTGTTTTCCCGGTTCGCCATGGAGTCGATACGCGTTCTGCCGATGGCGGCATTGTTCGGACCAGACTCGCAACCGCCACAGGCGTTGATCGAGCCACGATTCTGGCCCGGGATGCTACATCCGGTGACATAATCGCGGCCGTTGAACGTTCAACGTTGAAATTACCGGAGTACTGATTTGGAAAGCGTCCCGCCTCGGCGGCTTTCGGTCTCCTGCTGATGGCCATCGGCGGATGGCTCGCGCAGGGGTTCGAAAGCGAGCCCCACTATCCCGTCGTTCCCGCAGTCATCCGCACGGAGTGAGCCATGCTCAACATCTTCTCGCTTGCTAACGGCCGCCTCTTCCAGGAAGAGATCGAGGCACTCGAAGAATTATCCCGATTCCAGCCGATCTGGGTCGATCTCGAATCACCGACCCTTGAGGAAAAGCGCTGGGTCAAGCAGTACTACGGCCTGTCGATCCCCGAGGATGCGATGGCCGACAACATCGAGGAATCGGCGCGCTTCTACGAAGAAGACAACGGCGAACTGCATATCCGCGATGATTTCCTGATCGCCGATGAGGAGAACCCGCGTTCGGTGCGCGTTGCCTTCATCCTGAATCAGGACAATACCGAACTGCGCAGCTGTGGCGTGTTGTTCTCGATCCACGATGAAGACGCGCCGGTGTTTCGTCTGCTGCGAATGCGCGCGCGCCGTGCGCCGGGGCTGATCAAGGATGCGAAGGATGTGTTGCTCAAGCTCCTGGATGGCGACGCCGAGTATTCGGCTGACACGCTCGAAGGCATCTACGACGAGCTTGAGGCCGCCAGCAAGAAAGTGCTTGCTGGCAACGTGACCGACGAACTGGCCGCCGAGGTGCTGGCTGCCATCGCGCTCCAGGAAGACTTGAACGGCCGCATTCGCCGCAACGTGATGGATACGCGCCGCGCGGTCAGTTTCATGATGCGCAGCCGGATGCTCAGTGCCGAGCAATTCGAGGATGCACGCCAAATCCTGCGCGACATCGAATCGATCGACAACCACACCGCCTTCCTGTTTGAGAAGATCAACTTCCTGCTGGATGCGACCGTTGGTTTCGTGAACATCAACCAGAACAAGACCATCAAGATCTTCTCGGTGGCCAGCGTCGCGTTGCTGCCGCCAACGCTGATCGCGAGCATCTACGGGATGAACTTCAAAATCATGCCCGAGCTCGACTGGACATTGGGCTACCCCTTCGCGCTGCTGCTCATGGTGGCCAGCGCGCTGGTGCCGATGTGGTATTTCCGGCGGCGTGGCTGGTTGAAATAGCCCAGTATCTGTTTCGCAACGGCACGTGGCCTGCGTGCCTTTTATGCCTTTTGTGTCTTTCGTGCAGGCCGTGCGTTCGTTCAGCGCCGTCTCAATCCCTCAAGCGCTCCAGCAACGCTCCAATCAAAGCCTCTGCCTGCACGCCCGCGACCTGCGACAGATAAGCAGGAAAATCCACATGCGCCTGATCGTCGGCACGATCCGATACGTTGCGCACCGCCGCGAAGGCCACGTCATAGTCATTGCACACCTGTGCCACCGCGGCGGCTTCCATGTCCACCGCAAGCGCATCGGGTAGTTCCTGCTGCAGTGCGCGTGCCTCACTGGCGCTGGAGATGAAGCGGTCGCCGCTGAGCAGCAACCCGTGGTGCACGCCGGGCGGCTCATGCAGGCCGAATTGCACGCGCAAGGCAGGGGACATCCGCTGCCAAGCCCGCGTAGCAACCTCGCGTGCCGTGTCAAGCAACAGTCCGCTCAGGGCGGCGTCCGTATCGAAACGGGAGCGTCCGTACAACGGGATCTCATGGCGCGCAAAAATTGGCGAGGCATCCATGTCGTGCTGCAAGGTTTCGCGCGCGACCACGGTGTCGCCCACGCGCACGCCCGGGCCCAGGCCGCCGGCCACTCCAGTAAAGATGATCCGCCGCACACCGAAGCGCTCGATCAGCAGCGTTGCGGTGGTGGCCGCCGCCACCTTGCCGATGCGCGAAAGCGCAAGCACCACGGGGCGGGCGTGCCACTGTCCAGCGTGGAATTCGCGCCCGGCATGGCGCACCAGCGTCGCTGGCCGAAGCTGCGCGTGCAGCCCCGCCTGCTCTTCGGGTAATGCGCTGAGGATGGCTGTGGTCATGGCTAGAACACAGCGGCCGCAGCCTTACTTGTTGTCGCGCAGTTCGCGCCGCAGGATCTTGCCGACGGGTGTCTTGGGCAGTCCATCGCGGAATTCGATGACCTTGGGCCGCTTGTAGCCGGTGAGATTTTCGCGGCAGTAGGCGAGCACTTGCGCTTCGGTGAGCGCCGGATCCTTCTTGACGATGAGCAGTTTGATCATCTCGCCGGTCTTCTCGTCGGGGGCGCCGACCGCCGCGCATTCCAGCACACCGGGCAGGCGCGAAACCACGTCTTCGATTTCGTTCGGATAGACGTTGAAGCCGCTGACCAGGATCATGTCCTTCTTGCGATCGACGATGCGGAAGTAACCGCCCGGCTCGGCCACGGCGATATCACCCGTCTTGAAGTAGCCGTCTGCCGTCGCGACCGCGGCGGTTTCGTCCGGACGCTGCCAATAGCCGGCCATCACCTGCGGCCCCCAGACCACGAGTTCGCCGGCCTGCCCGAAGGGCACCTCGGCGCCGTTGTCGTCGATCAGCTTCACGTAGGTACTGGGCAACGGCAAGCCGATGGTGCCGTTGTATTCGCGGCTGGTGGTCGGGTTGCAGGTAACCGAGGGCGAAGTCTCGGACAGGCCGTAGCCTTCGCAGATCGGGCAGCCGGTCTTTTCGAGCCAGAGTTTGGCCACACCGCTTTGCACCGCCATGCCGCCGCCGACCGAGACCTTCAGATGGCTCCAATCGACCTTGTTGAAATCCGGATCGTTCACGAGGCCGTTGAACAGCGTGTTGACCGCCGGAAAACTGTGAAAGGTGTGCCTGGACAGCTCTGTGAGCGTGGCTTTGAGGTCACGCGGGTTCGGGATCAGGATCGTCTTGCCGCCGGTACGCAGCGACAGCATCATGTTCACGGTGAACGCGAAGATGTGATACAGCGGCAACGCGCACACGCTGGTGGGTTGCTCGTTTTCGGACAGCCGGTTCATCACCGGCTCGTTCCATGCCTCGGACTGCAACACGTTGGCGATCACGTTGCGGTGCAACAGCATCGCGCCCTTGGGGACTCCCGTGGTGCCGCCGGTATATTGCAGCAGCGCTATGTCGTCAGGCCCGATATCGACCGGCGTGAACTTGCGCGTGGCGCCCTCGGCCAGCGCCTGATTGAAACGCACCGCGCCAGGCAAACGATAGGGCGGTACCAGCTTCTTGATCTTGCGCGCGGCGAAGTTGATCAACGTGCCCTTGAACAGGCCCAGGCTGTCGCCTATGCCGGTGAGCAGGACGTGCCGGACCGGCGTGGCGGCGATACAGTGTTCCAGCGTCGCCGCGAAGTTGTCCATCAGGATGATGGCCTTGGCGCCTGCGTCCTTGAGCTGATGCTCGAGTTCGCGCGGCGTGTACAACGGGTTGACGTTGACGACCACCAGCCCGGCGCGCAGCACGGCCGCCACCGCGACCGGATACTGCGGCGCGTTGGGCATCATCAGTGCCACGCGGTCGCCCTTGACCAGGCCCAGCCCTTGCAGCCAGGACGCCAGCGCGCGGCTGTTTTCGCCCGTTTTGCGGTAGCTGATGTCGGAGCCCATGAAGCTGTAGGCCGTTCGCTCGGCGAAGCGTTCGAAGCTCTCCTCCATCAACGCCACCAGCGAGCGGTACTTCGATGGGTCGATATCAGCGGGCACCCCAGGGGGATAGCTGGCAAGCCAGGGTCGATCAGTCATACGATCTCCTTTTCCCTTTAAACAACGACGCGAACCAGATTCAATTTCCACGTGCAACGCGGGATGGTTATTCGATGGCCTTGACCATGTCTTCAACCACCTTTTTGGCGTCACCGAAGACCATCATGGTCTTGTCCATGTAGAACAGCTCGTTATCCAGCCCCGCATAGCCGGCGGCCATGGAGCGCTTGTTGACGATCACGGTCTTGGCCTTGTAAGCCTCCAGGATCGGCATGCCGTAGATCGGGCTGCCTTTGGTGTGCGCGGCCGGATTCACGACGTCGTTGGCGCCCAGGATGATCGCAACGTCCGCCTGGCCAAACTCGCCGTTGATGTCTTCCATCTCGTACACCTGGTCGTAAGGCACCTCGGCCTCGGCCAGCAACACGTTCATGTGGCCCGGCATGCGGCCCGCGACGGGGTGAATGGCGTATTTCACGTCCACGCCCTTGCTTTTGAGCTTTTTGGCCAGTTCATTGACCGCGTGCTGCGCGCGTGCGACCGCCAGGCCGTAGCCCGGCACGATGATCACGGTTTCGGAGTTTCCAAGCAGATAAGCCACGTCCTCGGCGCTGCCGCTCTTGACCGGGCGCTGCTCTTTCGAGCCGGCCCCGCCGGCCGCGGCCTCGCCGCCGAAACCGCCCAGAATCACGTTGAAGAACGAGCGGTTCATCGCCTTGCACATGATGTAGCTGAGGATCGCGCCCGAACTGCCCACCAGCGAACCGGCGATGATCAGCATCGCGTTGTTCAACGAAAAGCCGATGCCCGCCGCGGCCCAGCCGGAGTAGCTGTTGAGCATGGACACCACCACCGGCATGTCGGCGCCGCCGAT
>CAYTPC010000044.1:0-1971 GCA_964439605.1 uncultured Burkholderiaceae bacterium | reverse complement strand
GCCGGGGTACATGACCTGAATCGACGCGTTGATCAGGCCGGTGTAGCCATCGGGCTTGGCTCTGGCCACGTCGTTTGCGCCGATGGTGCCGGCCGCTCCGGCGTGCGATTCGATGATGATGGGCTGGCCGAGCGCCACGCTCATATCGGTGGTGAGCAGGCGCGCGAAGGTTTCGGTCGTCGAGCCGGGGTCGTGCGGCGAGATGATGCGGATCGGATGGCTCGGGTACACGTCGTCCGCGTGAACGACTGGGCCAATCATTAAAGGCAGCGCGAAAAGGGCTGCAAGGATGGGATGCCGAAATTTCACACAAGTCTCCTGGTTGGTTTTGAAAGTGTGGCGTGTGACGCAGCACAAGGAAAAAAGAGCATACTTTTCAGGGTTCATGCAGCGCGGCCAAGCGCACCATTGGCCTGCAGCGCGTCAATGTGCTGTGCGTCCAGGCCCGCCTCGGCCAACACCGCGCGCGTGTGTTCACCGCACTGCGGCGGCAACCTGTGCAACGTGCTAGGGGTTCTGCTGAACTTGATGGGGAAGCCGCTGCCGTGATAGTCGGGTTTGTCGATGACCATGTGGCGATGCAGGGCTTGCGGCGCCTTGGTGACCTGGGCAATGCTTAGGATTGGCGCGGCCGGTACGCCAGCCGATTGCAGACGATCGGCCAGCGCATGGCCGTCTTGCGTGCCAAGCAGCTCTGAAATCTTGGCGTTGAGCAGTGTGCGCTGCGCCACGCGCTGTGCGTTGCCGACAAAACGCGGATCGCGCGCCAATTCCGGCTGGCCGAGTACCTTGCACAGGGTTGCGAACTGGCGGTCATTGCCCACGGCGATATAGAGGCCGCAAGTGGCGGTCTTGAAAGCGTCGTAAGGTGCGATATTCGAATGGCCGTTGCCGGTGCGTGCCGGCTCCTTGCCCGACCACAGGTAGTTCGGCACATAGGGATGCGCGATGCTGATCGCGCAGTCGTAGAGCGCCACATCGCACATCTGGCCAAGGCCTGAGCGGGTGCGTTCGTGCAATGCCGAAAGTACCGCGATCGCCGCTTGCATGCCGGTACTCAGGTCCACCACGGGAAGGCCCAGGCGCAACGGCTCGCCCTCGGGTTCGCCATTGATGCTCATGAGACCGGATACGGCCTGGATTGCCGCGTCATAGCCGGGTGCGCCGCCCAGCGGGCCGTCGTCCCCAAAGCCGGTGATGCGGCAATGCACTAGGCGCGGAAAGCGCGCGATGATCGCGGCGGGCGATTCGATGCCCCAGGATCGCAGCGTACTAGCTTTGAAGTTTTCGATCAGGACGTCGGCATTGGCCAGCAGTTGCCAGAACACATCGCGCGCCTGCGACTTCGACATGTCGAGCACGATGCCGCGTTTGTTGCGGTTGAGCGCCTGAAAGTAGGCCGCGCCGCCTTCGGTCACCGGAGGGCCGAAGGTGCGGCTCTCATCGCCGTCGGGCGATTCGATCTTGATGACGTCGGCACCCTGATCGCCGAGTATCTGTGCGCAGTAGGGACCGGCCAGCACGCGCGAAGCGTCGATCACGCGCAGGCCCGTCAGGCATTGGAGGTTTGCTGTCATGGGAGCACCGAAATTTCAAAGGGCAACTTGGGCAGGGCGCTGCAGCACCCGCCACTCGAAGCATTCGTCGCCCTGGTCGAGGCGGCGTTCGACCTTAAGTTGCAGATGCCGGTTGTGCGCCGATAGCGCGCCGTCGAGCAGGCAGTTCCATATCTCGAAGGCGGCTGCGGCAAGCGCGGGCAAGCCGCTCATGAGTTTCCAACCGTGCTGGCGCACGCGAATGGTGCCGGCAGCCTCGGTCCATTCAGCCCGGTCGCCTTGCGCCTGGGCCAGCGCGACCATGAATCGGGCGAAGTCGCTCGCATCGCCCGTATCGGGCAGCCCCAGGGCATGTGCCGTCTCGCGGTGAAACTGCATGCCGATCAGGCGCGCGGTCATGCCGCCCAGGTGCAGC
>CAYTPC010000043.1:0-8908 GCA_964439605.1 uncultured Burkholderiaceae bacterium | reverse complement strand
ATTCACCACGTTGGAAGCCCTACTGGAAGACTTCAACGCCGATGTAACTCGTTTGATCAAGGAGCAGCCATGAAAGCCATTCTTGAAATCGCCAGCAATGCGCAGATGCACCGCCGAGCGCTGGAAACCGCCCGCAATCTGACTGCGACAGGGGCGCGGGCTGCGGACTTGCACATTGGCTTTGAGAGCGCCGCGCAGTTGTTCTCTGAGCTCAGCGCCGAACGCCTGCGCACGCTGGAAACTCTGCGGCGCGAAGGTACGCAGAGTATCTACGCCTTGGCCAAAACGCTGGGCCGCAACTACAGCAACGTCCATGGCGACATTTCCCGCCTGATCGCCCTTGACCTGGTGGAGCGCGATGGCAATGGTGTGCGCGTGCCGTTCGATGAACTGGAAATCCATGTGCCATTGCTGGCGCAGGCGGCGTAAGGGCCGGTCGCGCTGACCGTCTCTTATCAGCTCCCCTGCCTGCTCCCCATTCGCCTCGGATGTACTCGGACGCAAGCGGACTTATGCGGACGTGAAACCGTCGCAACCCCAATGAAAAAGGGCACCCGCTGGACCTAAGCGGATGCCCTTGGACATATCTATGGTCGGTGTGAAAGGATTCGAACCTTCGACCCCTTGCACCCCATGCAAGCGCGCTACCAGGCTGCGCCACACACCGAAAGGGCTGATTATAGTCAAGGTCCGAGCCACCCGAAGTGGGGTCAGTGATGTTCATAGCGCTGCACGCCACTCGCGCGCTGGATGACACCGGCGCAGCCAAGCCCAGAAATCCCGTGGCACGGCTTGACCGGGCCACTGGGATTGCCCCCTGGAAGGGGGTGTCAGAGCCACACGAAGTGGGCGAGGCTGGGGGTCAAACCATTCGGCGCAGCGCGTACAGCGCATCAAGCGCTTCGCGCGGGCTCATGGTGTCCGGGTCGAGCGCGGCCAGCGCGGCTTCGGCGGGGCTGACGGTTGGCGCATGCGCTTGAGGCGGCGGCGCGAACAGATCGGCCTGCGCGCGCGTCTGGCTTTGCTGCGCTTCCAACGCGGTCAGCGCCTGCCGCGCGTGGTTGACCACCGCCGCCGGAATGCCCGCCAGCCGCGCGACCTGGATCCCGTAGCTGCGGCTTGCGGGGCCGTTCTGGATTTCATGCAGAAAGACGATGTCGTGCCCCGATTCGGCCGCGCTCACGTGCACGTTCACCGCGCCGTGGTGCGTGGCCGGAAATTCGGTCAGCTCGAAGTAGTGCGTGGCAAACAGCGTGAAGGCGCGCGAGCGGTCGTGCAGATGCGCCGCGATACCGGCAGCCAGCGCGAGTCCATCAAAGGTGCTGGTGCCGCGACCGATTTCGTCCATCAATACCAGCGATTGCGCGGTGGCGCCGTGCAGGATTTGCGCGGCTTCGGTCATCTCCAGCATGAAGGTCGATTGCGCGTTGGCAAGATCGTCGGCGGCGCCGATGCGGGTGTGAATCGCATCGATCGGCCCGAGCCGGCAACTGGCCGCCGGTACGCACGAGCCGATCGAGGCGAGCAGCACGATCAGCGCGACCTGGCGCATGTAGGTCGACTTGCCCCCCATGTTGGGGCCGGTGATGATCTGCATGCGCTGCTGCGGCCCGAGGCTGGTGTTGTTGGGGATGAAGGCGCCGCTTGATTTTTCCGCCAGCCGCGCTTCGACCACCGGATGGCGGCCTTGCACGATTTCGATGCAGGGATGGTTGACGAATTCGGGCGCGTTCCAGTTCAGCGTGTGCGCGCGCTCGGCCAGCGCCGCGAGCGCGTCCAGCGAGGCCAGCGCGCCGGCGACGCGGGTGAGGATGGGCACGTGCGGCTGCAATGCGTCGAGCAACTGTTCGTACAGCCACTTCTCGCGCGCCAACGCCCGCTCTTGCGCGGACAGGGCCTTGTCTTCGAAGGCTTTGAGTTCGGGCGTGATGAAGCGTTCGGCGTTTTTGAGCGTCTGGCGCCGGCGGTAGTTCTCGGGTACGCGCGCGAGCGCGCTTTGCGTCACTTCGATGTAGAAGCCGTGCACGCGGTTGAATTGCACTCGCAGGTTGGTGATGCCGGTGCGCTCGCGCTCGCGCGTTTCGAGCTCGATCAGGAAAGCGTCGCAGTTCTCGCTGATGGCGCGCAGCTCGTCCAGCTCAGCATCGTGGCCGGTGGCGATCACGCCACCATCGCGCACCAGCGCGGCCGGTTCGGGCTGGATGGCGCCGGAAATCAGGGCTTCGATTTCGGGCGGAGCGCCCAGGTCGGCGCCGAGCGCATCGAGCAGCGGCGCCAGGTTCGACAGCATCGGCGCAAGCTGCGCCGCGCGGCCCAGCGCGATCCGCAGCGCAGCCAGCTCGCGCGGTTTGACTTGCCGCAGCGCGATGCGCGCCGTGATGCGTTCGACGTCGCCGATGTTCTTGAGCTGTTCGCGCAGCGTGCGCCAATGCGCGACCGCGCTGGCGGCGCTCTGCCGCAGCGCCGCGATGGCGACGAGCCGCGCCGCCGCTTCGGTCCGGTCGCGACGCGGCGCGAGCAGCCAGCGGCGCAGCGCCCGGCTGCCCATGCCGGTCATGCAGGTGTCGATCAGCCAGAGCAGTGTCGGCGCGTTTTCGCCACGCAGCGTTTGCACCAGTTCGAGGTTGCGGCGCGTGGTGGCGGGCAGGTTGATCAGGTCGTCGTCGCGCTCGACGGCCAGGCGCTGTACCTGCGTGGGCAGGCAGCCCTGGGTGTGTTCGGCGTAGCCCAGCAGCGCGCTTGCGGCGGCCTGCGCCTCGCGCAGCGTTTCGGCGCCCCAGGCGGCGAGCGAAGCCGTGCTCGTCAGTTCGGTCAGCTTGCGCTCGCCCAGGCCGGCGTCGAATTGCCATGCGGGGCGTATCGTCAGCGTGATGGCGCTGCCCATCGTGTCGCGCGCCTGGCTCAGCCGCCGCTCGAAGGCCGGCGTTGCATCGGCGCTGTAAAGCACTTCGCTCGGGCCGACGCGCGCGATCCAGGTTTCGATGTCGTCGGCGGCGATTTCGGCCAGATGCATTTGCGAGCCCGTCAGCGCAAACCAGGCCAGACCGCAGCGGCCCCGCGCGCCGCCATGCACGGCCAGCAGCAGCGGTTCGTTCTTGTCGGACAGCAATTGCGCATCGGTGAGCGTGCCCGGCGTGACGACGCGCACCACCTTGCGCTCGACCGGGCCTTTGCCCGTTGCGACCTCGCCGACCTGCTCGCAGATGGCCACCGATTCACCGAGCTTGATCAGCCGCGCCAGGTAGGTATCGACCGAGTGAAAGGGCACGCCAGCCATGACCACCGGAGCGCCAGCGGACTGGCCGCGCTGCGTCAGCGTGATGTCCAGCAGGCGCGCCGCCTTCTCGGCGTCGGCGTAGAACAGCTCGTAGAAATCCCCCATGCGGTAGAACAACAGCGTGTCCGGGTGCTGCGCCTTGAGCTGTAAATACTGCTGCATCATCGGCGTGTGCAAGGCGAGATCGTCTCTATTCATGGAACCCAAGTGTGTCTCCCTGAGAGCCTGTTTAGGCATCCTGATCGATGGCCGGATAGAGCACGCGCGCGGCGTCATCCTGCAACTGGAAGGCGATGCGCGTGGCGAAATCAAGGCGGCGCAGCAGCCAGGGGCTGATGTCCTTGCCGAAGAGGTCGGGCAAGGGCACCGGCCCGTCCGAGGTGAAGGTGGCCGCGCCGGCGTGCGGCCCGGATCCGCCGGCGGTCGGCGGCGTGAGCGCGGTTTCGATCGCGGCGGTGGCGCGTGCGATCGGCGTTTCGATTTCCGATGGCGTGAGCCGGTCACGGCGCAGCACCAGCATCGACTTGACCGCGCTCAGTTGCGCCAGGAGCTGGTAAGCGTGCGCCTGCAGGTATTCGAGCGATTCGACCGGCGGGCGCACGGCGCGCGGCTCCGACAGCGAACGCTGCGTGGCCTGCACCAGGGCCGCCAGGCTGTCGTAGGCTTCGCGCCGCGCCAGTTGCCAATCGAGTTGAGGGCGGGCGCTGCTTGCGCTCAACCGCCCCAGGCCCAGCGCAAGCTTGGCATGCCGTGCCTGCGCGCGCAGCACGCGGATGACCAGCGCCGGGATCTGGTGGCGCTCCCATGACGGCAGCACATAACAGAAGGCCCAGGCCAGCGCGGTGCCGATGAGCGTATCCATCACGCGCTCAAACAGCGCGAAGGTGGGGCTGGCGCCAGTGTTGAGCATGTGCGCCTGCACCAGGCCAAGCACGGTCGCCGCGACTGCCGTGATGAGGTAGCGCCGCACCGCGAAGGCGTGCCCGATCGCCTGGGCCGCGCTGATGCACGCCAGCAGCACCAGCGGCGGCAGATGCGTGGACAGCAGGCCCAGCGCCAGCACGCAGCCCAGCAGCGTGCCGGCCACACGGTGGTTACGCCGCTCCAGCGTTTGCGACAGGCTGCCGCGCAATACGACGACGATGGTCAGCAAAATCCAATAATCGTGCGACCCCCACGGCAGCCAGACCGCGATGACCCAGCCGGCGCCGATGGCGAGCGCGGCGCGGATCGCATGGCGCAGCGGCGGGGCGTCCCAGCGCCATAACTGGAACAAGGGCGCGAGCGTCCATCCCGTGGGGCTCACGAACATGGGCCAGTTCGCGCGTATCAACGCGAGATCGGGCGCGCGCTCACCGCGCGCCAGCGCCGACAGTTGCAGCAGCTCATCATTGAGGTGGCCGATGCGGTTGGCCATTGCGCGCGCGAGCGTCGCCGCCGTCGGCCCCAGGTGGCCGGTGGCCGGCTGGGTGTCTTGCGGCAACAGGATTTCGGCCAGGCGCGGCCGGCGATCGACGGCGATTGGCGCGGTGCGCATGAGCAGCATCGAGTCGGCCAGCGCGCACAGGTCGCCGGCGAGCTCTTCCAGAATCTGGCGCAGCGCCGGCAGCGCGGCGGCGGTGGCCGGGTCGCCGCGCAGGGCGTCGAGGTCGAGTTCGCTGGCCAGCAGGTGGTCGCGCATTTCAAGCACGACCATGAGCATGCTGGCGAGCTTCTGGCGCTGCGGCGTGCGCGGCGATTCGAGCACGATGTTGCAGGTGGCTTGCAATTGATCGGCCAGCGCGGCCTGGTCCCTGAGCAGTCGGCCGCCGATGCCGGCTTCGGCGCGCAGGCTGAATTGCTCGGCCTGCGTGCGTATCAAAGCCGCCAGCGATAGCAGCAGGTCGGCGCTGAACTGCACACGGTAACGCGCGTTGAGTACCAGATTGGCCAATACCGACCACAGCAGGTACAACCCGGCGCCCAGGCTGAATTGCAGCGTGGTTTCAATGCACTGCCGCAGGCTCGCCGGCGGCGGGGTCGCCATCGAAAAGAGCATCGCGAACATCGCCGAGATCGCGATCGGAATGCCGCGCTTGCCCCAGGCCATCGTCAGGAAGGCCACGAAAGTGGCCAGCACCAGCAGCAGGCCCAGGCGCAAGGGGTCGGCGTGCAGCACCTGCACCGTGAAGAACAGGGGAATCCCCATCAACGGCGCCAGCAGCAGTTGCCGGATCTTGCCGCGCCGCGGTGCGGCGGCATCCGGCGGCGTCGCCACCAGGACGCCGACCGAAGCTGCCGCGCCGGCCGCCGCGCCAAGCCAGAATTGCACGCCGGCGGCGATCAGCGCCAGCCCGATTGCGACGACCAGTCCATTGGCAACGTAATAGCTGAGCGCCACACGCATCGCCGCGCGTGAGCGGCTGCCTGCTGGCGTCATTCCGATGAGGGCGCAACCGGCGCGCGCACGCGCGTGAGCTTGGGTCTGGCGGGCGCGGGCGCCGGTGCGGGCGCTTCAGCATCGGCTGCCGCCTCCGGCGCGCGAACGCGTTTGGAGGCTTCCAGTTTCTCGTCCACGGTGGCGAATTTCGAATACTTCGCCAGCAGCGATACGAGCTGCCCGTAGATGCGCGGATTGCCCGCCAGGCATTCGTGCTGGTCCATGAAATCGGGCTCCCCGGTGAGGTTGCCGATCAGCCCGCCCGCCTCGGTCACGAGCAGCGAACCGGCGGCCACGTCCCAGATGTTCAGGCCGGTTTCGAAGAAAGCGTCGGCAAAGCCCGCCGCGACGTAGGCCAGATCCAGCGCCGCCGCGCCGGGGCGGCGCAAGCCCGCGGTGCGGGGCATCACCTCGGCCATCATCGCCAGGTACTGTTTGAAGTTGTCGCCCGCGCGGAATGGAAACCCGGTCGAAACCAGGCTCTCGGCCAGCCGCGTGCGTTTGCTCACCCGGATGCGCCGTTCGTTCAGAAAAGCGCCGCGCCCGCGCGTGGCGGTAAACAGGTCATTGCGCGTGGGGTCGTAAATCACCGCCTGCTCCACTTTGCCCTTGACCGCAAGCGCGATCGAAATGCAATAGACCGGAAAGCCATGGATGAAGTTGGTGGTGCCGTCCAGCGGGTCGATGATCCAGACGTAATCGGCTTTGGCGCCATGCTGCCGCCCGGATTCCTCGGCCAGGATGCCGTGATCCGGATAGGCGGTGAGCAGCGTCTCGATGATGCTGCGCTCGCTGGCCTGGTCAACCTCGGTAACGAAATCGTTGACCTGCTTTTGCGAAACGCGCACCGCTTCGACATCGAGCGCGGCCCGATTGATGATGGCGCCGGCGGCGCGGGCGGCCTTGATGGCCACGTTGAGCATGGGGTGCAGGTTGGACGACATCGGATTGTGTGAAGAACGGGGGCTGGAAAGTGCCGGACAGCGCGCCCGTTGATACAGGCGGCGACAATGTGCGTGATTTTATCCGGCGGCCTCTTTTTATGGGCCGCGAACCGGCTTCATGCGCACCCGCTTCATCCTGATTCAGACCAGCCACGCCGGCAACGTCGGCGCGGCCGCGCGCGCGATGCGCACCATGGGCTTCGACGATCTGGTGCTCGTTGCGCCGCGCTGGCCCAACGTGCTGCGGCGCGAGGAAACGATTCAGCGCGCCAGCGGCGCGCTGGACGTGCTCGACAAAGCGCGCATCGTCGCCACGCTCGACGATGCGCTCGACGGCATCACGCACCTGTGCGCCACGGCGATGGTGCCGCGTGATTTCGGCCCGCCCACACGAACGCCGCGCGAGCACCTGCCCGCGCTGGCCGCAACCGGCAATGAACACGTGGCCTTCCTGTTCGGCTCCGAGCGCTTCGGCATGCGCAATGAAGACGTCTATCGCTGCAACGTCGCGCTTTCGATCCCAACCGATCCGCGCTTTGGCTCGCTCAACCTCGCGGCGGCGATTCAAGTCATCGCCTACGAGTGGCGTCTTGCGCTGGGCGGATTTGAAGTGCGCGATGCGGCCGCGCAGGGGCAGCGCGCCGACGCGCAGGCCGTCGCCGGCATGCTGGGGCATTGGGAACGCGCGCTGGCCGAAATCGGCTTTCTCGACCCGGCCGCGCCCAAAAAGCTGATGCCGCGCCTGCGGCAATTGTTCAACCGCGCGCAGCCCACGGACGAGGAAATTCACATCCTGCGCGGCATTGCCAAAGCCATGATCGAAGCAAAAAACCAGCCGGCGCGCGGAAAATCAAAAGCTTAGAGCTTCCTTAGCGATCGATCCGGGCCGCGCCGATCGCCCACGGAATCTCGGAGCTTCCCTTAGACTCTGCCCCTATGTTTTCCCGTCTGCGTTCCGACATCGCGTGCATCCTTGAGCGCGATCCCGCCGCGCGTTCACGCTGGGAGGTCTTTACCCTCTATCCCGGCCTGCACGCGGTGATCATGCACCGTCCGGCCCACTGGTGCTGGACGCACGGCTTCAAGTGGCTGGGCCGCTTCATCTCGCACTGCTCGCGCGCATTGACCGGTATCGAAATTCATCCGGGCGCGCTCATCGGCGAGCGGGTTTTCTTCGACCATGCGATGGGCGTGGTCGTCGGCGAGACGGCCGAAATCGGCGACGGCTGCACCATCTACCAGGGCGTCACGCTGGGAGGCACCTCGCTCTACAAGGGCGCCAAGCGGCATCCGACGCTTGGGCGCGACGTGGTGGTGGGCGCGGGAGCCAAAGTGCTCGGCGGCTTCACCGTTGGCGACGGCGCCAAGATCGGCTCCAACGCGGTCGTGACCAAGCCGGTGCCGGCGGGCGCGACGGCGGTCGGCAACCCGGCGCGCATCATCCAGGCCGATTCGGACGCGCGGCGCGAAGAGACTGCCTCGCGCATGGGCTTCTCGGCCTACGGCGTCACGCAGAACGACGACCCCCTCTCGCAGGCCATGCGCGGCCTGATCGACAACGCGGCGAGCCAGGAACACCAGATCGCGCTGCTGTGGCAAGCGATCGAAAAGCTCGTCGCCGGCAACCAGGAAGACAACTGCGTCCCCGGCGACGCAGCGCGCGACGAGCACTTCGAAGCCGACAAACTGTCGGAACTCGTGGGCAAGTAAAAGCTTCGTGGCGTCGCTGGCTGCCCCCCACACCCCACAGCACAGCGGTCGCAGCTACACCAGCCTGCGCCCCTGAAGAGCGCCCGGAACGATCGCCTCCGCCACGCGCGCGCCGGCGATCATGACCGCTTCGACGCCAGGCCCCATATTGCCGGCGCCGGCCAGGTAAAGCCCCCGCAGCGGCGATTTGACGCCCTTGAAACGCGCCTTCTGGGCCACGCCATAGATCGCGCCCTCGGATGACCAGTCGTAGCGGGAGAAGGTGATCGGGCTGGCGTCGTGCCGGGTCACGATGCGCTCGTGCAGGTCCGGGATCAGCGTCGCGGCGGCCGCGATCATGCGGTCGCCGAGCGCCGTCTTGGCTGCCGCATATTCGTCGCTGTCACGCGTGGCGGGGTCATCGGCCAGGCCTTTTTGCGGAAACCATTGCGCCGCCTTCTCATTGGGCACGAGCAGGGTCAATTCGAGTGTGGAAAAACCGTCCGGCGCGGCCGCCGGATCGATCAGGCTCGGCGAGACCACGCTGACCGCTGTCTCTTCATCGAGCGGGACACGCGC
>CAYTPC010000042.1:0-5598 GCA_964439605.1 uncultured Burkholderiaceae bacterium | reverse complement strand
AAGATGCGCGTGCTGCCGTCTTGCAAACCAATTTCCATGCGCCCTTGCAGCACCACCAGCCATTGCGGCGTGGTGGTGCAGTGAAAGCTGCTGGCAAACCCCGCCGGGCTGTGGCGGAACTGGCAGCCGCCGCTGGCCATCAGCGCCGAAAGGCGCGCGGCGGGCGTGCCTTCGGCCAACGGCAGCGCGTCGTCACGAAAGCGGGCGCGGCCATCGGCGGCGGTGTAGAGGGTGGGCAGGGTGAGGATGGTCATGGGCAGTCTCAGTGCAGCCATGGATTTTCTGCTATCGTGAAAATGCCATCGCGTGAAAGGAAATTTCCATAAACACCCCTTCCACCAAACAAGTCCGCCAAACCGTGCGCACCCACCGGATCGATCCGCAGACCGGCCTTGGCGTGTTCCGCTCCGGCCGGCCGGTCACGCTCGCCGATGTCAAGGCATTCGAGGACGATGCCGGCTCTCCCGCGCGCGAGGCAGCGGGGCAGGGCGTGCTCGGACACGGCATGACCATGGAACCCTTTGCATCCCTGCTCCAAGGCGGCGACCGCCGCTCCATCGGGCGGGCGGATGAAGCCGTGGAAAGCGTCCGGCGCGCGCCGCAGCGGTTTGATGAATTGTGGGCCTGCCTCGCGCACAACGACCCCGTCGTCCGCATGCGCGCCGTTGACGCGGTAGAAAAAATCAGCCGGTTCAACGCCGCCGCGCTCGCTTGCCGCAAGCAAGCCTTGCTCTCCAACGCCTTCGACGACGGCACGCCCGAAATGCGCTGGCACCTGATCGCCATGTTGCGGCGCGTGCCGCTCGATGCCGCCGAGGTGGCGAGCACCCTCAAGCGCCTTGACCGCCTCTTGCATGAAGATGAAAGCCGCATCGTGAAGACCGCCGCGCTCCAGACCGCATTCGAGCTTAGTCACCAATCCCCCGGCGCGCAAAAAACCTTTGCGGCCATGCTCGCCTTCGCCTTGCAATCGCCGTGGCCCTCCGTGCGCGCGCGAGCGCGCAAGCTGGCGGGGCAGGTGAGACCGAGCGACAAATAATGCAACCCATGCCCCAATCCACCCTGCAGCGTCTATCCTTCCTCGACCGCTGCCTGACGCTGTGGATTTTCCTGGCCATGTGACCAAATCGATCGTCAGCGACAAACCCAGTACCGCCTTGGCTACAAACGTACCCGCCAGCGCTTGGCGCTCATGCGACGGGCGACCAATGCAGCCACCGACTGAAAGGCACCCAGTGCTCGATTTCAACCGTCTCCCAAATACACGATAACTGCTACATGAGCGTGGTCAAAAGCTCGCCAACCTCGGATTCAAGCAGCGGCACAAGTTTGTGCTGGTATTGCCAAGAATTTTGTGCGCCCCTTGAGTATGAAAAATTTATTCCGGACAGCAGTGCGGCGCGTTCAGGATTCCCAACATCCCCGCCTCGTCGATCACCGGCACGCCCAGTTCGCGCGCCTTGTCGAGCTTGCTGCCGGCTTCAAGGCCGGCCACGACGTAGCTGGTTTTTTTGCTGACGCTGGCGGCCACCTTGGCGCCGGCGGTTTCGAGCATGGCCTTGGCCTGGTCGCGGCTCAAAGTGGGCAAGGTGCCGGTCAGCACGAAGGTTTGACCGGCCAGGGGCAGCGTAGCGTTTTCGGCGGGCGCGCCTTCGGGCCAGGTCATGCCAGCGGCGCGCAGTTGGTCGACCACCTCGCGGTTGTGCGGTTGGGCGAAGAAGGTGTGCACGCTTTCGGCCACGATGGGGCCGATGTCGGGCACCTGCATCAGTTGACCGGTGCTGGCGGCCACCACCGCATCCAGCATACCGAAGTGGCGCGCCAGATCGCGCGCCGTGCTCTCGCCCACGTGGCGGATGCCCAGTGCGTACAGAAAGCGCGCAAGCGTGGTTTGCTTTGATTTTTGTAACGCATCTTCCAGATTGCGCATGGATTTCTCGGCCATGCGGTCCAGGCCGGCGTAGTCTTCGCGGCTCAGGCAGTACAGGTCGGGCAGGGTCTTGACCTTGCCCTGCTCGACAAGCTGCTCGATCAGCGCCACGCCCACCCCCTCGATGTCCATCGCGCGCCGTCCGGCAAAGTGCCGCAGCGCCTGCTTGCGCTGCGCGGGGCAGAACAGGCCCCCGGTGCAGCGGTGGTCGGCCTCGCCTTCTTCGCGCACCACGTCGCTGCCGCAGACGGGACAGTGGGCGGGCATGGTGAATTCGCTGGCGTCGGGCTGGCGCTTGTCGGGCAACACGGCGACCACTTCGGGGATCACGTCGCCCGCGCGGCGGACGATCACCGTGTCGCCCACGCGCACGTCCTTGCGGCGCGCTTCCAGTTCGTTGTGCAAGGTGGCGTTGGTCACCGTCGCGCCGCCGACGAACACGGGCGCGAGCTTGGCCACCGGCGTGAGCTTGCCGGTGCGGCCCACCTGCACGTCGATGGCCTGCACGGTGGTCAACTGCTCTTGCGCCGGGTATTTATGCGCCACGGCCCAGCGCGGCTCGCGCGTGACAAAGCCCAGCTCGCGTTGCAGCGCAAGCGCGTCCACCTTGTAGACCACGCCGTCGATGTCGAACGGCAGCGCGTCGCGCCGGGCGGCGATATCGGCATGGAATGCTATCAGTTCACTAGCGCCGCGCGCGGGCCGCGCACGATCGGAAACGGGCAAACCCCAGCCCTTGAGCGCCTGCAGAATCTGCCAATGGCTTTGAAAGTCCGGCCCGCCCTCGGCAGGCGGCGTGACCTCGCCCAGGCCGTAGGCAAAAAAGCTCAACGGGCGTTGCGCGGCCATCGCCGGGTCAAGCTGGCGCACCGCGCCCGCCGCCGCGTTGCGCGGGTTGACAAAGGTTTTGGCGGCCTTGTCGCCGGCGGCCATGCGCTGGCGCATGCGCTCATTGAGCGCCTCGAAATCGTCGCGGCGCATGTACACCTCGCCGCGCACTTCCAGCACGGGCGGCACGCTGCCTCCCAACCTCAAAGGAATCTGGCCGATGGTGCGGATGTTGTGCGTGACGTCCTCGCCAGTAGTGCCGTCGCCGCGCGTGGCCGCTTGCACCAGCACGCCGCGCTCGTAACGCAAGCTGATCGCCAGCCCGTCAAACTTTGGCTCGGCCACGTAAGCCACGGACGCACCGGCCAGCACGGCCTGCGCCTGGGGCGGCAGCGGCTCGGCGCGAAAGCGCTCGTCCGTGGGCTTGAGCCGCGTGCGGCGCTGCTCGGCCTCAAACCAGTCGCGCACGCGCTGATCGAAGGTTTCGGCGCCCTTGGGGCTGGTGTCTGTTTCTGTGCGTATCGACAGCATCGGCACCTTGTGCGGCACCGGCTTCAAATCATCAACAACCGCCCCGCCCACCCGCTGCGTCGGCGAATCGGGCGTGCGCAATTCGGGGTGCGCGGCTTCAAGCTCCTGCAACCGCTGAAACAGCCGGTCATACTCGGCATCAGGAATTTCCGGCGCGTCGAGCACGTAATAAAGATGCGCGTGATGGCGCAACTGCTCAGCCAGTTGCGCGGCTTCTTCCGTGGGGGTGAGGTTGGGCATGGAGATCAAAATGAATCGTTGCAGGCGATTGTCCCCCGCTCACGGCCCCACGGCAGCGCCTGGTAGAACCCGGCCACAGCTTCGTAGGCTGCCTGAAAGGAGGGTATATCCCCCTGCACTTCACCCTTGAGCAACTCGTAGTCGTGTTCGGCCATCGAGCGAACTGAAGCATCGAGGATTGATGCTTCGTTGGGATCAATACCACGGGATCGGCACGAGGCGACGAACATCCTGTAAACCTGAGCACGCTCCTGCTCGGAAAACGCCGCACAGTGTGTCATGAGCAGATGCAGATCGTAGACATCTTGCCTGCGATTACGCTTTCGAATGGGTTGTTGCAGCAGGGAACGCAACTTCTCGGCCAAAACGTTGTAGAGGCTGTAGGCCATCAGTTCATGGCCGTCACCAAGTTTGACCACTTCCATGTCATAAACAGTAGCTGTAGTCGATTGCGACAACACCGGGAGATTGACCTGCCAGCAGCCTTTCGAATGCGCGTCTGTTGGAGGGGCGAGCGTATCCAACTGTCAAGCTCAAGGCCGGAAATGTTTTATCAATGCCCCCCGGCTGAACCTTGTGCCGTTGCAACACGCAGTGAATGTCATAGGCCGTGCGAGCAACGGCCAGGGTCAGTTGTTCGGTAATCCGCCGCAATAACGCAGCTTCCTCGCCAAACTGGTACAGCTCGCGTGTGGAAAAGTCAATGTCCCGCGTGAATCGCGTGCTGTTGTACCGAATGGCCATGAGCAGCCCGCCCTTCATGATCATCTTTGATCTCAGCTCGGACGAACCCGTGATCGCATCCAGAACCACGTGCACCGCTTCGCGGAACTCGCGATGCGCCGCGGGCGCGCTCTCGACCCAGGCCGCGAGGTCCAACTCCCGCAGATCACCCATGCTGGCCACTCCCTGACTGCAAGGAAGGAACATTCAGCGAGAGCTTCCAGCGCGCGGAAAAGTCACTCGCATACTCGGCGTTCGGATCGAGTTTGCGGGAGCCTCCCCTCTGCGCAAATCGCTCCCAATCCTTGATCGTTGGATGAGCCAGACCGCAGAGATCGGTCAAGACGTATCCCGCCCTGACCTTGTCGATTCCCGTCCCGTTCCTGTCCACCTCGTCGACAATCAATGTCAGATACCGTGGCGCCGACGCCTTGTAGATATCGAGCACATGCTGCATCCCGCCGCAATCCTGAGGCTCCCGCAGCATGTCAAGGAACGTTCTCCCGACAGTCGCCACCCTCAGCGGCGACCCTTTGATCATCTTGAAAGCGCCCTGCTTCGATCGATCCAGAACTTGCACCACCGTCCCGGCAATCCGACGGAAAGCCGGCTTGCCCGGCAATGGAAACCTTGCCCCGCGATAGGCGCGCACAGCCGCGCCCAAGTCATGCGCCATCCGATGCTCGGCATGCCTGCGCCACTCCCTGAACGAAGGCGAACACAGGTAGAGAATCTTGGGAAATCTATCCGTCAGCCCATGAAACTCCATGGCGCTCAGGTGCGTGATGTAAGCAAATGGGTCCACGGTGCAGGCAATCGCCCGAACATCGGGATTTGGCTGACCAAACAGGCTGAACACCGCACCGTCGGCAAAATCCTTGTGTGGCGAGATCAGTTTGATGGCCTGAAGATGCCGCAAGACTTGGTTGAAAGCCTCCCTACCCGGACGGACGCCCGCTGAGTGCAGCGCAAGAAAGACTTGCGCTCCCATTTCATAGGCAGTGACCACGGGAGCTCCGGCACGCGAAAGATGATCGGCCACTTTGTCAATGACGAGCGGCCAAATTTCAGCGAGATGAGCTGGTTTATTCATGAAAGGCCTTGCTATAATTGCGTCCTAAGGACGCAATTATAGCAAGGCCTTGCAGGAAATACAAATACCTAGTAGGCTCCTTCGATTGTCCCCGTTCACGTCCGCGCCGATCGCCTGGCCAGCGCCACCCAGGCCCGCGAGATGGAGGCGGCCAGCACGATGGCGCCGCCGAGCATGGCCCACGGGCCCGGTTTTTCGCCGAGGGCGAGCATGACCCACAGGGGGTTGAGGATGGGTTCCAGCACCGGGATCA
>CAYTPC010000041.1:0-32761 GCA_964439605.1 uncultured Burkholderiaceae bacterium | reverse complement strand
GCTGATCGAGCGCGATCGCCCACCAGAAGCGCCAGCGCTCGCCGTCGGATAAAAAGCCGCACGCGCGCCTTGCAGCAGCGCCTGCGCCTGCCGGTACCGCGCCTCGGCCTGCGCCAGCGATGGATTGGCCTGGTTGGCTTGCTCGACCAGCACATCGAGCTGCGCATCGCCATACGCCTGCCACCAGGCGCCATCGGCCGCGGCAATCGCGGGGCTGGCGGGCATCCACAGCCCGCTTTCCTTGAAGGCAGGCGCATCAACGCCCGGCGGCAGCGTGGGCGGTACGTAATCCGGCCCCACCGCGCATCCGGCCATGCCCAGCGTCAGAAAAGCTGCCAATGCCCGTGTCCGGCAGCGGCGGGCGACAACAAACATTGAACCCATGATGATTCGCAAATCCTCAAGCCGTTCGTTATCAAAAATTGATTGTCCCAAGCCGGATCATGACGGAAAACTACACAACCCCAACAAGAGGCTCCCACGCGGCGCGGTCCCAAAAAGACGATGAACGGATCCTTACCTTACAGAAGGCAGGTCAAGATGGCCCCGTGCATTGCTTGGCACACCCAACTCTGTGAAGGCCCGCGCCGGTAAAATACCAGGTTCAGCCTCTGGATGTGCCCATGAATCGCTGCACTGCATACTTTTCCCCGAACCTTCTGTCCTTCGCCGCTGCGGGCCTGCTTTTGGCAGGTGTCTCCGTATTTTCCCTGAATGCGGGCGCGCAAGAGGCGCTCGTTGCACAAACCCAGAACGAAGCCGCGGCCGGCGGGCGATATTTCCCGGCCGGTACCTTGCGTGGCCGGATGGTCATGGGGGCAATGCCCGAAATACTGCTCGACGGAAAACCTGAGCGGCTGGCGCCCGGCGCGCGTATCTATAGCGCGCAGCGCATGCTCGTGACGCCGTCGGCGATCGCCGGACAGGAATTGGTCATCAATTACCGGCGCGAGGGCACCGGGCAGATCCGCGAAATCTGGATCCTGACGCCGCAGGAAGCGCAGACCAAGCGCGCATCGGTGCAAAAGCCCCTGCTGGATTCACAGCCATCCACCACCACGAGCACTTGGACGGATAGCGGTGACCCGCAACAATCCGGCCAGTGACCGAAAAAACCGCCATGGGCGCAACGCCCTCGGCATGCTTTGCGGCTTTGCCTTTTCTCTTTTGCGCTGCGGCACATTGACGAATACATGAACAAGAAAGTTTTCATCAAAACCTTCGGCTGCCAGATGAACGAGTACGACTCGCACAAGATGGCCGACGTACTCAGTGCGGTCGAAGGTTACGAGCCGACGCAAAACGTCGAGGAAGCCGATCTGGTGCTTTTCAACACCTGTTCGGTGCGCGAGAAAGCGCAGGAAAAAGTGTTTTCCGATTTGGGCCGCGTGCAACACCTGAAGGCCCGTGGCACGCTGATCGGCGTCGGAGGCTGCGTGGCGAGCCAGGAAGGCGACGCGATCATTGCGCGCGCACCTTATGTGGACGTGGTGTTCGGCCCGCAGCCCCTGCACCGCCTGCCTGAATTGCTGGCCGCGCGGGCGCGGCAGAATCGCCCGCAGGTGGACGTCAGCTTTCCCGAGATCGAGAAATTCGACCACCTCCCGCCCGCCCGCGTCGAAGGGCCGACGGCCTTCGTTTCGGTCATGGAGGGCTGCTCCAAATACTGCAGCTACTGCGTCGTGCCTTATACCCGTGGCGAGGAATTCAGCCGTCCGCTGGACGATGTGCTGGTCGAAATCGCCGGCGTGGCCGAGCAAGGCGTGCGCGAGGTCACCCTGCTGGGCCAGAACGTGAACGCCTACCGCGGCCGCATGGGTGAAACAAACGAGATCGCCGATTTCGCGCTCTTGATCGAATACGTCGCCGAGATTCCGGGCATCGAACGCATCCGCTACACCACCAGCCATCCGAATGAATTCACGCCGCGGCTGATCCAGGCTTACGAGCGCGTTCCGAAGCTCGCAAGCCACTTGCATCTGCCGGTGCAGCACGGGAGCGACCGCATCCTGATGGCGATGAAGCGCGGCTATACCGCGATGGAATACAAAAGCACCGTGAAAAAACTCCGTGCCATTCGCCCCGAGCTATCCTTGTCGAGCGACTTCATCGTCGGCTTTCCCGGCGAGACCGACGCCGATTTCGACAAGATGATGAAGCTGATCGACGACGTTGGTTTCGACGCCAGCTTCAGCTTCATCTTCAGCCCGCGCCCCGGCACGCCGGCAGCCCAACTGCACGACGACACCGCGCATGAAGTCAAGCTCGCCCGGCTGCAGCATCTGCAAAAGACGATCGACGAAGCGGCACGGCGCATCGGCCAGAGCCGGGTAGGGACGGTGCAGCGGGTACTGGTCGAGGGCGCTTCGCGGCGCGATGCCAATGAGCTGATGGGCCGCACGATGTGCAACCGGGTGGTCAACTTCGCCGGAGATGCGCGGCTGATCGGCCAGATGGTTGATTTGCGCATCACCCAGGCCATGTCGTACACGCTGCGCGGCGAGCTGTCCGCGCCGCCTTCACCAGACGGGACGGCGGCCTGATGTCCGGCAAACGGCGCGCCTATGGTTCGTTCCAGCAGTTGCTGCTGTTTGCCTTCCTGTTGATCACCGCATTGCTGGTTGGCGTGGCGGCGCGTTCGATGTCGCAATACAGCGCGCTGATGACCGAAAGCCGCGACGCCGCACAGCGCGCGCTCACGCTGTCGAGCGCGGCGCAATCGCTGGCCGAACACAGCGCCGCGATGGAGCGCGCCGGGCGGCAGTCGCTGGTGCTGGGCGACGAGGTGTTGCGCCAGCGCTTCAGCGAGGCAGCGCGCGATGCGCGCGAAGCGATCGATCAATTGACCGACAGCGATCTGCACCTCCAGGCGATACAGAACTGGCACGCCCAGCACAAACGGATCGAAAGCCTGATGTCGGGCCCGCCCGAAACCGCATTCACGCGCGAAGCCGTGATGGCGTTGCAGTTCCGGGAACTCGATACGCTCAACACCAGCATCGCGCAACAGGTGCAGTTCGTCATCGAAACGCAGAACAACGCGCTGACCAAACGCATGGAGCATGCGCGTGAGTGGCTCATGTGGCAAACGATCGCGGCCAGCACGCTGGCGCTGGGATTGGCATTGGTTTTCGGCATTTGGCTGGCGCGGCCTTTCAAGCACATCGAGCGCGCGATCGTCAGCCTGGGCCAGAACCGGATCGATGAGCCGATCGACATTCGCGGCCCGGCCGACGTGCGGCGCGTATCGCAGCAGCTCGAATGGCTGCGCCTGCGCTTGACGGAACTCGACGCCGACAAGGCGCGTTTCCTTCGCCACGTCTCGCACGAGCTCAAGACGCCCCTGGCCGCATTGCGCGAAGGCGTATCGCTGCTCGAAGAGGGAGTCATCGGCGCCATGAATCCGGCGCAGCGCGAGGTTGCGCAGATCCTGCAGCAAAACGCGATGACGCTGCAAAGCCAGATCGAGGCGCTGCTGAGTTTCAATGCCGCGGCCTTCGAGGCGCGCGAGCTGCGCCGTGAGCCAACGCCGCTGCGCTCGCTGATCGAGGAGCAAGTCGATGCGCAGCGCCTGCAATGGCAGGCCCAGGGCCTGACGGTGCACATCGAGGGCGAGCCGGTCACGCTCACGGTCGATCCGGTCAAGATCAGCGCGGCGATCGGTAATCTGCTGTCCAATGCGATCCGTTTTTCACCGCGCAACAGCGTCATCGCGATCAGCCTGAGCGCCACGCCGACGAGCGCGTGCATCGACATCGCCGATTCCGGGCCGGGTATTGCGCCGCACGATCGCGACCGCATCTTCGAGCCTTTTTTCCGAGGCGAGCGCCAGCCCGAACATACCGTCAAAGGCACCGGCATCGGCCTGTCTATCGTGCAGGAGTACATTGCGGCCCATGGCGGCAGCGTCACCCTGTTGTCCGATGGGCCCGGTGCTCGCTTTCGGATTGAGTTGCCACTTTGACACCATGATGTCCAGTTCCATTTTTCGTTCATCCTTTCGTTCATCCGCATTCGTTTGTTCCCTGGCCTTTTGCGCCTTGCTGGCTGCCTGCAACACTTCGGAATTGCGCAAGATCACGGCACGCGCGCCACAAGACGCACCGTGCGCCATCCCGGCTGAAGCCGTTGCCCGGCCAGTTATCAAGCCCAGCGCGATCACCAACGAACCAACGGCATTGATGCTCGCTTATGCCGACAAGGTTCGGCAGTTGAACGGGCCCGATCTCACGGCCGAAATCAACCGCCTGGGCGATCCGGGCGAAGCGCCGGCGGCACAGTTGCAGCTTGCGATCGCGCTGTCGCACACCCGCGCCAGCGTCGATCTGGCGCGCGCCGCCGCACTCGGACAGCGCGTCGCCTCCAATCTCTCGCCCGATGCGCAGCCACTGCAGCCGCTGGCGCGGCTGCTGGTCTCGCGTTACCTCGAACAGCGCCGTATTGAAGACGAGCGCGACCGGCTGGCGCAGCAGTTGCGTGACAGCCAGAAGCACATCGAGCAACTCAACGATCGCATCGAAGCGCTGCGTGCGATCGAGCGCAGCTTCATGCGGTCATCAGCCACCACGCCGGTTCCAGCCACTGCCGCGCCGGCCCCTGGCAACGTGATGCCGGCACCTTCCAACGCTTCCCAGAGGCCGCAGCCATGAGTGCCGACGTCGCCGCGTCTCGCGGTGCGCGGCTGCTGGTCGTCGATGATGACCCGGACATGCTGCGCCTGCTGTCGCTGCGGCTGACTGCGGCGGGCTATCAGGTTAGCGCGGTGACCTCGGCTGAATCGGCACTGACCCAACTCGAGATCGAACACCCGCAGCTCGTGCTCAGCGACGTGCGCTTGCCGGGGCGCGACGGGCTGGCGCTATTCGATGAAATTCGCCGGCAGCACCCGACCTTGCCGGTCATTCTGCTCACCGCGCACGGCACCATTCCCGATGCGGTCGAGGCGACCGCGCGAGGTGTTTTCTCATACCTGACCAAGCCTTATGACAGCCGCGAACTGCTCGAAAAAATCGCGCAGGCGCTCGCGCTATCGGCATCCCCCACGGTGCCCAGCGCAAGCAGCGACGAGAGTTGGCGCGCCGAGATCATCAGCCGCAGCAACCGTATGGCCGAACTGCTGGCCGAGGCGCGCATGGTTGCCAAATCCGACGCCAGCGTATTGCTGCGCGGCGACAGCGGGACCGGCAAGGAACTGCTGGCGCGCGCAATTCACCGTGCCAGCGGGCGCGCAAACAATCCCTTCGTCGCGATCAACTGCGGCGCGATTCCCGAGGCCTTGCTCGAATCGGAGCTGTTCGGCCACGTCAAGGGCGCTTTTACCGACGCGGTCACCAATCACAAGGGCCTGTTTCAGCAGGCCGACGGCGGTACGCTTTTGCTCGACGAAATCGGCGACATGCCGCTGGCCTTGCAAGTCAAGCTGCTGCGCGTGCTGCAAGAGCGCGCGGTGCGTCCGTTGGGCGCAAGCCAATCGACCGCGGTGGACGTGCGCATCATCTCGGCCACGCATCGCGATCTGGACGCCGCGATGCGGGCCGGCCAGTTCCGCGAGGATCTGTATTACCGCCTCAACGTCGTGACGCTTTCGCTGCCGCCGCTGTCGGCGCGGCGCGAGGATATTCCCCTGCTGGCCAATCATTTCCTGCAAAAACTCGCGGGCAAGTACGACAAACGCTTGTCGGGCTTCGCCCCGGAGGCGCTCAAGGTACTGGCGGCCGCGCCCTGGCCCGGCAACGTGCGCCAGCTCTACAACGTAGTGGAGCAGGTCTGCGCGCTGTCGAGTTCGCCGCTGATTCCGCTGTCGCTGGTGCAGCGCGCGCTGCGCATTCCCACGGTCGAGGTGCAGACCTACGCCCAGGCCAAACAGCGTTTCGAGCGCGATTACCTCGTGGGCCTGCTCAAACTGACGGACGGCAACGTGGCCGACGCGGCCCGGCTCGCTGACCGCAACCGCACCGAGTTCTATCGGCTGCTGCAAAAGTATGAGCTCACACCAGGCTTGTTCAAGGCCGATCCATCGGACACTGCGGCGAGCGAGACTGTCGCTGATGAGCGACGAGCCTAAGCCGTTGATTTAATTGAGAATACCTTGCGCCGATCCTTGCCTTGTCGCGATCCGGCGACAAAAGCCGCGGTTCTGAACGGGCTAAACCCCTCCGAACATCCGGAAAATCATCGAGATGAATATTTAACTCGTTGATTTATAAGTATTTTTCTATTCTGGCCCACGATTTGCTTCTATGTGGGCATGAATGCTCTATCCAATCCTCTTTTCGCCTTGCGCGCACAGCGCGGCGGCCTGCACCAGAAACGATACCTGATCGCCCGCACACGCGGGGCCGGTCAAATTCGCAGCCTGCAGGACGGTATCAGCAACGCGGCCACGGAATGCGTGATCAAACGCCTTCCTTCCATCGGCGATACCCCATCGCACGATGGCAGGCGCGACTGAACCGGCATGAAGCCCGGCCACTTCTTCCAGTCCAGGCAACTGGCTGGTGCAGTCGGCTTGCGTCCCACAGCGCCACGCGAAGAGCGCCACCCGAATTCGGTCACCGCACCGCCGGTTCACTGCGGGTCGATGGCGCCGCGCCCCTTGGCGGCGAGGGCATGGCCGTAAACGACGCTCAGGATTTCTGGCTGGGCTCCTCTTCGCGCATGCGGCGACGCACAAAGATCCAGATATAGGCGGCCATTCCGAGCATGAATGCGATCGTAAACAAGCTCAGCAAGCCGATGTCCGTCTTAAACAAGATTTCCCATGCCATGGTGAGAGCACTCCTTGAAAAAATGACTGCTTGTTTTTTATTCGGCAAGCGTCCGGAGCATTCTCCCGCTCTTGTTTATCAGTTTTTTTGATTTGGCTCATTTGCCCTAAAAGAAGCCCTACTGTAATTGTGGTGAACGGTAACAAAAAGCAAATGATCCTAAAAATGGCGGCTGAGCACCCCGGCGGGCGCATAGCGATGTGAAGCATCTTTTGACGTGATGTTTTCGGGTTACAGTTTGGTGTATGAAAAAGATTTTCGATACATTGCAAGACCTTGCCGCTTGTGTTGGGCAGGAAGTTGCCGTCAGCGACTGGATCACCATCACCCAGCAGGAGATTCAACTATTCGCCGACGCCACCGGTGATCACCAGTGGATTCACGTTGATGAGGAAAAAGCCAAGGCAGGTCCTTTTGGGGCGCCGATCGCACACGGCTTCCTCACGCTGTCGCTGCTGCCGCGTTTTTTTGGCACGACGATGGAAGTGCGCCAATCGCGCATGGGCGTGAACTATGGCCTCAACCGTGTGCGCTTCATGTCGCCGGTGCCGGCGGGCAGCCGCCTGCGTGCGCGCATGAAGCTGCTGAGCAGCGAGCCGATCGACAACAACGGCATGCAGATGGTGTGGCAGACCACCATGGAACTCGAAGGCGCGGACAAGCCGGCCTGCGTGGTCGAATCAGTCGTGCGCCGCTACCCCTAAGGAAGCTCTGAATAACCCTGAGTGAGTCGGCGCGCCTGGGTTGTTCAGAGCCTCCCTAACTCTGACGCGCCCGCGAAGCCGGTCTGCCGCCAAGCTTCGAATACCGTCACCGCGACCGCGTTCGAGAGGTTCAGGCTGCGCTGGCCCGCGCGCATCGGCAGCCGCAGCCGCTGCGCCGGTGCGAAGCGTTCGCGCAATTCGGGCGGGAGGCCGCTCGTTTCCGAACCGAACACCAGCCAGTCGCCGGCACGGAACTGCACCGAATGCACCGCGCGCGTGCCGCGCGTGGTTAACGCGAACGTGCGCTCGTCCGGCGGCTGGGCGGCGGCAAGCAGGGCATCCCAACTCGCATGGCGGCGCACATCGGCCCATTCGTGGTAGTCGAGCCCGGCACGGCGCAGCAGCCGGTCTTCCATCGAAAACCCCAGCGGTTCGACCAGATGCAGGGTGCATCCCGTGTTCGCCGCGAGCCGGATCACGTTGCCGGTATTGGGTGGAATTTCGGGATGGACGAGGACGATGTGAAACATGGAGATGGAGGGCTCAATGGCGGTTCTGGCAAGCGCTTGACTGCCGTTTTCAGGGTGACTTTATTTCGAATTTTCCGGACGCGGCGTGCGTGCCAGCACCATCGCCGCCACATGCGCCGCACCCGCCGCGCGCAGGGTCTGGGCGGCGGTGAACAGGGACGCGCCGCTCGTCATCACGTCATCCACGAGCACGATGCGCTTGCCTTGAACGGCGTGGGCGCGCAGGGGGTCGAGCGCAAAAGCGCCGCGCAGGTTTTGCAGGCGCTTGGCGCGAGGCAGCCCGGCCTGCGGCGGGGTGTTGTGCACGCGCAGCAGCAGCGTGGCGTCGGCCTTGGCGGGCGCGAGCCGGCGCGCGAGTTCATGGGCCTGGTTGAAACCGCGTTCGCGCAGGCGCGCATGTGCCAACGGCATCGGCAGTACGTGGTCGGCCTCATCCAGCAGCGGTTCCGCCCAGGGGGTGCTGCGCATCAACGTGGCCAGCGGTGCGGCCCAGCCGGTTTCGTCGCGGAACTTGAATTCGGCAATGCGTTCGGACCAGGGCCATGCGTAATCACAGCAGGCGATGCACAGGTCCAGCGGGGGAGGGTGCCGCAGGCATTCTCCGCAGTGGGTTGCACTCTGCGGCAGTGGCAGCGCGCAGGTGCGGCAGCGGTGGCGAGGGGCGGCAAAGCGCGCTACGCAGGCTTCGCACACCGGCCGCGCGGGCCAACTGCGGCAGATGGCGCATTGGCTCGGAAGGTTGCCGAGCCAGTGCCGCAGGCGGCCACGCAGGAAGGAAAATGAAGTTGGCGACTGCATCGTGATGGTTATCTTGTTCTACTCAATATACTGGCTGGCCGATGTTGAACGAATCAGAACAATGCCCGCCGACCATTGATGCCGCTGCCGCAGCGCGCTGGGCGCGTCATGTGCCGCAGGACGGCTCGCCATGGCTGCACGAGGAAATTGGCAGGCGTATGGAGCAGCGCCTGCAGTGGATCACGCGGCGGCCGCGCCACTGGCTCGATTGGTCGCCGCTGCGCGGTGGACTTGAGGCGCATGCGCAGGTGGCCCGGCGGTATCCTCGGGCGCAGGCTTTCGTCGTCGAGCCTGAGCCGGTGTTATGGGCTCCGACGCAGCGTGCCTTGAGTTCGTCGTGGTGGAGTGCAAGGCGCTGGAAGAAAAGCGCCGTGCCGGCTGCGCGTTTCGGTGTGGAGGCGTTGCCCGAGGGCGGCGTTGACTTGCTGTGGTCGAACATGGCGCTGCATATGGCAGCCAATCCGCAGGCGCTGATCGCGCAGTGGCACCGGTATGTGGCGGTCGACGGCTTTCTGATGTTTTCCTGTCTTGGCCCCGATACGGTGCGCGAGTTGCGCGCGCTCTATGCACGGCAGGGCTGGCCAGCCGCGGGCCATGAATTGACCGATATGCACGATTGGGGCGACATGCTGGCGGCCGCAGGCTTCGCTGAGCCGGTGATGGACATGGAGCGCATCGAATTGACCTGGAGCACCCCGGCCGCCGCATTGGCTGAATTGCGCATGTTGGGGCGCAATCTGCATCCGGCGCGTTTTGGCGCGTTGCGAGGCCGGCATTGGCATGCGGCGCTTGGGCGCGCGCTGGCCGCTTTGGCGGAAGGCCATGCGCAGGGCCGTATCGGCATGACTTTCGAGATCATTTACGGCCATGCCTTCAAGTCAGCGCCGCGTGTCAAGGTGGCGGCGCAGAGCGCGCTTTCGCTTGGTGATATGCGCGAAATGCTTCAGCACGGCCGGCGCCCGGACTGAGCGCGGCGTCAGCGGCCTTGGCTTGGACAGTCGTGTCCGGATGCGCGCGCCAAGTCGGGTATGGATGCCAGGTTGAACAGGCTCTAGCGCTTGGGCACCGGCGTGCCAATGAAAGTGTTGGCAATCAGCGGCCGGGCATCAACTTGCGGAACGTGGCACATGTTGCATTGATAACGGTCCATCCTCACCGCTTTAGCGAATAGGTGCGTATCGGCCACTGGAGGGGCTTTCTTGTCCTTCGCAGTCTCTGGGCTATGGCATTCGAGACATTGATTGTCGGAGACCGTAATTTCGTCGAAATTATCGATCGCGTGCGGAATCAACGGTGGCTGCTCCTTGAACGTGCGCGTAATCGGCGCTCCCGAACCGGGACGTTTGCCAGCGTAGGTCTTGAGATCCACCGGCGCCACGTCAGCGGCTGGAATGTCGGCGCCGCGCAGCGAAGATACACCGGTGCCAGCGGCATCAGCATAGTGCGCGCCACCGTACACGCCGACAGCGATTATCGCCGCCATCATCGTTTTGATCGACATGTTCATCGTTGCTTCCTTTCGCGTCATGCAGGGTTCATGCGCCCGGCGGATTGCCAGGCTGCAGGGATGGGGCGGCGATGCCAGCACTTTGGCGCCGCAGGCCGAATTCGAAAACGTCTTTTGCACACACGTCGATGCAACGGCCGCAGTTGGTACAGTTGATCGACGAAATCATCGGGCCACAGCCGTCTACGCCCTTGAGCGGTGATTTGATAATGATCGGCTCGGGACAGACGGCGTAGCAGTCGGCGCAGTCGTTACAAGCTTCGCGCCGTACAACCGTTATCCGCAGTGGGCTCCAGCGCGCAAGCAGGCTGTAGAAAGCGCCAACCGGACACAGGTGGCCACACCAGCCGCGTTGCGCGACGAAAAGATCGAATAAAAACACCGCCAGCAAAATCGCCCAGCTTGCCCCGACGCCGAAAATCAACGCGCGGTGCAACATCGATACCGGGTTGACGAGTTCCCAGGCAATGCTGCCGGTAGCGACGGCCACAACGAGCGTCATGGCGAGCAGCCAATAGCGCGTCGAGCGTGATAGCCGCGCACCGCCGTGAATGCCAAGACGCTGGCGCAGCCAAGCCGCCAAGTCGGTAATCGGGTTGACCGGGCATACCCACGAGCAGAACACCCGCCCGCCGACGAGTACGTAAAACACGAGCACGATCAGTGCGCCGATGATGGCTCTGTTCTCGGGCTGGTGTCTGCTCAACAGCAGTTGCAGGAACGCATAGGGGTCCGTCAATGGCAGCGTATTGAGCGTATAGCTGGACGTCAGGTTGCCCTTGACGATCCACAGACCGAACCACGGGCCGACCAGAAACAGCAGCAGCACGCCTAACTGCGACAAGCGGCGCAGCAGCAGCCACCGGTGCGCGCCGAACCAGCCCTTGATGGCCACGGCATCGGCGCCGATACGCGGGCGGTTGCTCATAGCTTGTCTCCGTGCAACGCCTGTGGCGCTGCATCGGCCGGTGAAGCTGGAGCCGCGGGTGCATCGCCGGGCAAAAGCCCGCCGCCCTGTTCATAGTGCATGCCTTTTGGCAAGTTGTAGCGGTGCTCGGGATCGGGCGCAACCAGGCTCGCGCCGGCCTTGTCCTTCTCGATCCAGCCAAGGCGATAGTGCTTGCCAAGCTCACCTTTGGCCAGCGCGATCGGATAGACCTTGATCGCCGACACTTCGAGTGGGCACGATTTCTCACACTTGCCGCAGCCCGTGCACTGATCGGAGTGCACCACGGGAATGAACTCGGCGTGCTTGCCGGTACGGGTGTTGAGTTTTTGTTCGAGTGTGATCGCCTTGTCGATGACTGGGCAGACGCGATAACAGATCTCGCAGCGCATGCCCAGAAAGCTCAGACAGGTTTCTTGATCGATCAGCACCGCCAAGCCCATTTTGGCCTTGGTGATGTCGGTCAGGCTGTGGTCGAGCGCGCCGGTGGGGCAAGCTTTCACACAGGGGATATCTTCACACATCTCGCACGGTAATTGCCGCGCGACGAAATAGGGCGTTCCGGTCGCCACAGGTGATTCGGGCGTAGCCAGGCTCAGGATGTCATAGGGGCAGTCGCGCACGCACAGGCCGCAGCGCACGCAGGCGCCGAGAAAATCCGCTTCGTCGATCGCACCCGGCGGGCGGATTGCCTGCGGTGGATTGACTCGCGCACCGTGCGCGTAAAGCCCCAGACCGAGGCCCGCCACGCCGATGCCACAAGCTATGCGCGCCGTTTCAATCATGAACTGACGGCGTGCACGCACTGCCTGCGGATTCTTTGCCTTTGCGGTCATCTCCTTCCTTTTTCCTGCGCCCGTTACTGCCGCACGTATCCCGAAAAAAAGTTACATGCGGCGCGCGAGCGCTGATCTCAAGCCTTGATTACCTTTGCGGCGCACTTCTTGAAGTCTGTCTCCTTCGAGATCGGACAGGTCGCATCAAGCGTGAGCTTGTTGACCAGCCGCGACTCGTCGAAGAACGGAATGAAGATCAGCCCTTCCGGCGGGTGATTGCGACCGCGTGTATTGACGCGCAACTGGATTTCTCCACGGCGCGTGCTGACCTTGACCGGGTCGCCATGCTTGAGACTGCGTTTTTCGGCGTCCTTGGGATGCATCCACACCACCGCATCCGGGAACGCGCGATACAGCTCGGGCACGCGGCGCGTCATCGAGCCGGTATGCCAGTGTTCAAGCACACGGCCAGTGCACAGCCACAGATCGTATTCGTTGTCAGGCGATTCAGCCGCCGGCTGGTAGGGCAGCGCAAAAATCACGGCCTTGCCGTCCGGCTTGCCGTAGAACTTCACGCCTTCGCCGGCCTTGACGTAGGTGTCATAGCCCTCGCGGTAGCGCCACAGCGTCTCTTTGCCGTCGATGACCGGCCAGCGCAGGCCACGCACCTTGTGATAGTGATCGAACTCACCGAGGTCCTTGCCCTTGCCGAGGCCGAAGCGGCGGTATTCCTCGAACAGGCCCTTCTGCAGATAGAAGCCGAAAGCCTCGCTTTCGTCATTCGTATAGCCAGCCCATGCATGCGCGTTGACCTTGGCAGTGTCGGCCTTCGGGAATTTGTTGACCGCATCGTTGGCGTACAACACTTCGTAGAGCGTCTTGCCCTTGTATTGCGGGTTGGCGTCAAGCAACTCGGCTGGCCAGACTTCGTCGGTCTTGAAGCGTTTGGAAAATTCGACGTACTGCCACAGATCGCTCTTGGCATCGCCCGGCGCCTTGACTTGCTGACGCCAGAACTGACCGCGCCGCTCGGCGTTTCCGAAGGCGCCTTCTTTTTCCATCCACATGGCCGTGGGCAGAATCAGGTCGGCAGCCATGGCCGTAACGGTTGGATAGCAATCGGAAACCACGATGAAGTTCGCCGGATTGCGAAAGCCCGGATAACGCTCTTGGTTGATATTGGGCCCCGCCTGCATGTTGTTGGTGGTCGAGGTCCAGTAGAAGTTGAGCTTGCCGTCCTTGAGCGCGCGGTCTTGCGCCACCGCGTGCAGGCCGATCTCGGGGTTGATCGTGCCCAGTGGGATGTTCCAGATCTTTTCGGCGGCTTCGCGATGCTGCGGATTGGCGATCAGCATGTCGGCCGGCAGCCGGTGCGCGAAAGTGCCCGTTTCGCGTGCGGTGCCGCAGGCGCTGGGCTGGCCCGTGAGCGAGAAGGGACTGTTGCCCGGTTCCGAGATCTTGCCCACCAGCAGGTGCACGTTGTAGATCATGTTGTTGGCCCACGTGCCGCGCGTGTGCTGGTTGAAGCCCATGGTCCAGTACGAAGTGACCTTGATCTTCGGATCGGCGTAGAGCTTGGCCAGCGCCTCGAGCTTTTCCTTCGGCACGCCCGACAGTTCGGCGGTGTAGTCCAGCGTATAGGTCGAGACGAACTGCTTGAATTCGTCGAAGGTGATCGGCGACGCCCCCTGCGGATTGCCGCGCGGCTTGCCGTCAGGGCCAGGATAGCCGTTATTGTTGGCGTCCTTTTCGAGCGCGTGATTGGGCCGCAGGCCATAGCCAATGTCGGTGACGCCCTTTTGGAAGCCTACGTGCTTGGCGACGAAGTCCTGGTTCACCGCATTGTTCTGGATGATGTAGTTGCAGATGTAATTGAGGATCGCCAGGTCGGTCTGCGGTTTGAAGATCAACTCCGCGTCGGCAACTTCGCAGGAACGGTGCGTGAAGGTCGACAGGACGTGCACCTTTACGTGCGGCGCCGACAGGCGGCGATTCGTGATGCGCGACCACAGGATCGGGTGCATCTCGGCCATGTTGGAGCCCCATAGCACGAAAGCATCCGCGTGTTCCGCGTCGTCATAGCAGCCCATCGGCTCGTCGGCGCCGAAGGTGCGGATGAAGCCGAACACCGCACTGGCCATGCAGTGGCGCGCGTTGGGGTCGACGTTGTTGGAACGAAAGCCCGCCTTGAACAGCTTGTTGGCCGCGTAGCCTTCCCAGATGGTCCACTGGCCTGAACCGAACATGCCCACCGACGTCGGCCCCTTGGCCTTGAGTGCGGCTTTGCACTTTTCTTCCATGACATCGAGGGCCTGCTTCCAACTGATCGGCTGGAACTCGCCGTTCTTGTCGTATTTGCCGTTGCTCATGCGCAGCATCGGCGTTTTCAGGCGATCGGTGCCATATTGGATCTTGGCCAGGAAGTAGCCCTTCACGCAATTGAGGCCCTTGTTGACCGGCGCGTCGGGGTCGCCCTGCGTGGCGACGATGCGCCCGCCCTTGGTGCCTACGAGCACGCCGCAACCGGTGCCGCAATAGCGGCACACGCCCTTATCCCATCGCACGCCGTCGGATGCGCCGGCCGTTGTTTGTGCCGCCGCTTCGGTCTGGGTCAGCGTAATGCCGGCGGCCGCGGCTGCGGCTGCCGTTGCCTTGTGCTTGATGAACTCACGTCGCGTCAATGCCATGGGGGACCTCCTGATCTGGCTCGGGTTCGAATTGGTGATAGACCATCGCAACTGACATCACGCCATCCACGGCGCTGATGCGCGAGAACATCTCGCTGCTTTCGGCATCGGTTGGAGTTTCGATGGTGACTATGAGTTTGCCCTGCGGGGCGGTAGCTTGGACTTCGATGCCGGGCCACTGATCTAGCGTTGCGCGGATGGCGGGCAGGCATTCAGCTCGTACGTCAACAATCAAGCTGGAGATGTTCATTTGGGAGCGGTACTTTTTGGTACTTTTGCTTAGTCTCGGTGATCTACTGCTATCACACAGTCGTCTCTGCAGTCAAGATCATTGAAGACGATCCATGCTAGACCAACTCTTACGGAAAAAATTGATCTGATACATGGGTTGCATTGTCTTACCGCTTTGTGTTTATCGGCCGTATCCTACATGAACTAGTCATAAATGGCTACCGTTCAATCCTTTTGCATCAAGTCAACTCCTCGCTGTGTCATAACACTGACACTGCGGAGAAAAGCGCCGGATGCGAAAGGTTTCCGGAACTCGTTGGTCTTGCTCACACCGTGCCGTTGCAAGGCGGCACACGAAAGTCGAACCACATGCGTTGCAGACACCTTCGCGCGGGGCGGATGCTGCTCTTGCTGCTGGCGGGCACCGTATGCGTTACTGCCGCCACTGCTGCAATAGCCGCCGCGCCGCCTGAGCCCGCGCGGCGCGCACAGCTGGCCCGGTGGCTGCGCGACGACTGCGGCGCCTGCCACGGCATGACGCTTCATGGAGGCTTGGGCACCCCGCTGACGGCTGCCGCGCTGGCGGACAAGCCCGCCGACAGTTTGGTGCAAACCGTGTTGCGCGGGCGGCCCGGCACCGCAATGCCACCGTGGTCCCCCTTTCTTTCCGAAACCGAAGCCCTATGGTTGATCGAACAGTTACAGGCCGGCACACCGCCGGCCGTCTCACACGCTCCGCATTCCGGCGATTGATCGGCGCGTTGGGCATGGTTCTGCTTGCAGGCTGTGCCGGCACCTCGCAGGATCTCTTGCAGGAGCCCTTGCGCGGCACCGGCGACCTCGGCGTCGTGATCGAACGCGCGAAGGGCCAACTGCAGATCGTCGAAACCACCGGCATGACGCAACTGGCCACCGTCACCGGACTGGGCGATCTGTCGCACGCCTCGGCCGTGTTCTCGCGCGACGGGCGCTATGCCTATGTGTTCGGGCGCGACGGCGGGATCACGCGCGTCGATCTGCTGCAAGCGCGCATCACGCACCGCATCATTCAGGCTGGCAACAGCATCGGCGGCGCCATTTCGCAGGATGGCCGTGTGGTCGCGGCACAGAACTATGAGCCCGGCGGTATCCGGCTGTTCGATGCCGGCACGCTGGAGCCCTTGGCCGAGATTCCCGCCATCGGCGCCGACGGACGCCGCTCCAAGGTTGTCGGCTTGGCCGATCTCCCAGGCAAGCGCCTGGCGGCCAGCCTGTTTGAATCGGGTGAGATCTGGATCATCGACATCGCCGATCCGCGCAATCCCGCCGTCACCAAGCTCAAGGCCGGGCGTGAGCCCTACGATGGCTTGGTGACACCGGACGGACGCTGGTATCTCGCGGGCCTGTTCGGTGAAGACGGCCTGGCGCTCGTGGACCTCTGGAAAACACCGCTCGAGGTGACCAAGATCCTCTCGGGTTACGGCCGTGGGGAAGAGAAACTTCCGGTCTACAAAATGCCGCACTTGCGCGGTTGGGCCATGGCGCAGGGTCAGGCCTGGCTGCCCGCGATCGGGCGGCACGAATTGCTGATTGCCAACGTGGCGCAGGGTTGGAAGGAGAGCGGGCGCATCGCCCTGTTGGGTCAGCCGGTATTCGTGATGGCGCGGCCCGACGGCCGCCAAGTCTGGGTCAACTTCGCGTTTCCCGACAACGGCAAGGTGCAGGTCATCGATAGCGCCACGCGGCAGGTGGTGCGCACGCTCGAGCCGTGCCGCGGCGTATTGCACATGGAGTTCACGCCCAAAGGCGAATCGGTTTGGCTCTCGTGCCGTGACGACGACCGCGTGATGATTTACGACACCGCCACGCTGGCGCCGGTCAAGACGCTGGCGGCCGACAACCCGAGCGGCATTTTCCTGACCGTGCGCGCACAACGTTTCGGGATGTAAATGAAAGACTCCCTCAATTTCGCCCATTTCATGTCGCCTTGCATTTCGTCAAGGGACAACGCCGGCGGTCTGGCAAAACCGGCTCCACCCTGTTCCACACGCGGCTTGTGCCGTGCGCGTTCCCGGGAACTTGTGATGAAACGTCTGGAGTGAAACATCATGCTTGATGAGCGGCGTTTTTACGATCGGATCCAGCGCGATTTCCCGCTTGACGAGCGGCCCTACCGGACGCTGGCTGAGCGTGTGGGCTGCAACGAGCAGGCTCTGCTGGGCCTGTTCGCGCGCGATTTTGGGGCAGGGCGCATCAACCGGATCGGCGCGGTGTTCGCGCCGAACCAGATCGGCGTGAGCACCCTGGCGGCGCTGGCGGTTGCGCCCGAGCAGATCGACCGCATCGCGCAAATCGTCAGCGCACATCCCGCCGTAAGCCATAACTACGCACGCGACGGGCACCGCTACAACCTTTGGTTCGTGGCCGGCGCACGCGACCGCTGGACGCTCAATCGCGTCCTGGCCCATATCGGCTCGCAGGTCAAGCAGACTCCGCTGGATCTGCCGCTGCAGCGCGAATTCCACATCGACCTTGGTTTCACGCTGTCGGTGCCCTCACACCGGCGGCCGCGCCACGCCACAACGCCAACCAAGCCGCGCCAGCAGCCCGCTTCGCTGGATCCGAGCGATTGGCAACTGATCGCGGCGCTCGAGGAGGGGCTGAAGTTGACGCCCCGTCCCTATCGTGAACTCGCACAACGCAGCGGATTGTCCAGTGAGCGCGTCATGACACGGCTTGCACAGTGGCAGGAAAGCGGCCTGATCCGCCGTTTCGGGGCCGTGCTGCACCACCGCCAGTTTGGCTATGCGCGCAACCTGATGTGCGTGTGGAACTGCACCGACGCGCAAGCCGATGCCTTCGGCGCGCACCTCGCGGGCCTGGCGCCGGTGAGTCTGTGCTACCGCCGTGCGCGCCATCTGCCTGAGTGGCCTTACAACATGTACGTCATGGTGCACGCGCGCGACACCTGTGAGCGCGAGCGTGCGCTGGAGTTGATCACGCGCGAGGCGGCCGCGCCGGACCTCGCATTGCCAAGCCGTACCTGTTACGTGCAGCGCGGCACACGTTATGCGACACCGTATGTGACACCGCTTGAGGTGCCGGTATGAGCACGGTGCCGCTTGACGCGCTGGACCGCCGTATCGTCAATGCCCTGCAGCGAGATTTTCCGATCAGCCGCCGGCCCTACGCCGAGGCGGCCCGGCAGCTCGACATGGATGAGGCGACGCTGATCAAGCGCTTGAAATCGCTTCTTGAGCGCGGCGTACTCACACGCTTTGGCCCGCTGTTCCAGATCGAGCGCGCGGGCGGCTGCTTCGTGCTGTGCGCGTGCCATGCGCCGCCCGAACGGCGCGAGGAAATCATCGCCGCGATCAATGCGCATCCTGAGGTTGCGCACCATTACGAACGCACCCATGAACTCAACCTCTGGTTCGTGCTCGCGCTTGAGGATCCTGAAGAAATGCAAAACACAATCGAGCGCATCGAGACCGATGCTGGCGTTGATGTGCTGAGCTTTCCGAAAGAACGCGAGTTCTTCGTGAACCTCTTCCTCCCAACCTGAGTCGATGTCCGACACTCACCCGCCTTTTGACGCGCTCGATCGGGCGCTGATGCACGCGACGCAGGCCGGTCTGCCATTGGTGCCTGAGCCCTACGTGGCGATCGGGCAGACGCTCGGCATCACCGGGGACGAGGTCATGGCGCGCCTGCAAGCGATGCGCGAACGCGGCGTGCTGCGGCGCGTCGGTGCGGTCCCCAATCACTACGCAATCGGCTGGCGAGCCAATGCAATGACCGTATGGGATGTGGACGATGCCAGCATCGACACGCTCGGCCAGGCCGTGGGAACGCTGTCTTTCGTGAGCCATTGCTACCAGCGCGTGCGCCGGCTGCCGTGCTGGCCTTACAACCTGTTCGCGATGGTTCATGCACGCACGCGCGAGGAGGCGCTTCCCCTCATCGAGGGCATCGTTCACCTGCTGGGGGCGGCTTGCCGCGCGCATGATGTCTTGTGGTCGACGCGGCTGCTCAAAAAAACGGGGCTGCGAATCAGATGAAAAGCCGCACTGAACCCATCCGGGCGCGCCGGCTCACGCAAGGTGATCCAGAGGGTTCCGGCGGCATGCTTCGTTTGGATATGCTGCGCGGTTAATTGCACAAATGTTCCGTCTATCCCGTTTTCTCGAAGCACTGCACGATGGCGGCCCGGTGCCGCCCGCGCGCAAGCCGCCTGGGCCGGTCGTGATCTGGAATCTGATCCGCCGCTGCAACCTCAACTGCAAGCATTGCTACTCGACTTCAGCCGACACCGATTTCAAAGGCGAGTTAAGCACCGGCGAAGCGTTCGCCGTGCTGGACCAGTTGCGCGCCGCACGGGTGCCGGCACTGATCCTCTCAGGCGGCGAGCCGCTGCTGCGGCCGGACCTCTACGAGATCGCTGCGCGTGCGCGTGAACTGGGCTTTCATCTATCGCTGTCATCCAACGGCACCTTGCTCGACGCCGGCCACGCAGCGCGGCTCGCAAAGGCGGGCTTCGATTACGTGGGCGTGAGCCTGGACGGCTTGCAGGCCACGCACGACGTTTTCCGCCGGCGCACGAACGCCTTCGTCGATGCGCTCGCGGGCCTGCGCCTGGCGCGCAATGCGGGCTTGCGCGTGGGTGTGCGCATGACGCTGACCGAGGCCAACGCACCCGAACTGCCTGCGGTTGTCGCGCTGACCGAAGCCGAAGGGATCGACAAGTTCTACCTCTCGCACTTCAACTACGCGGGACGCGCACGCAGCCATCGGCGCGACCATGCACGCCACTTGGCCACGCGCAACGCGCTGGACTGGCTCATAGAACACGTCTGGGCGCGCGCGCAGCGCGGTGAAGCGGGCGATTTCGTCACGGGCAACAACGATGCCGACGGGGTTTATCTGCTGCGCTGGATCGCGCAGCATTTCCCCGAGCGCGTGGCCGGCATGCGCCAGCGCCTGGTCAACTGGGGCGGCAACGCAAGCGGCGTGAACGTGGCCAATATCGACAACCTCGGCAACGTGCATCCCGACACCATGTGGTGGCAGGTCTCGCTGGGCAACGTGCGCGAACGCCCTTTCGGCGAGATCTGGGCCGACACCAGCCACCCGTTGATGGCGGGGCTCAAAGCGTCTCCGCGCCCGCTGCAAGGCCGTTGCGGCGCTTGTCCGCAGCAGGACATCTGCAACGGCAACACCCGCTCGCGCGCCTTTGGTGAAAGCGGCAACGCCTGGGCCGAAGACCCGGGCTGCTACCTGAGCGACGAGGAAATTGGCCTCGCGCGCGTCTCCGACGGATTCCATACGCCATGAAAACTCAATGTGTCCCAGCGTTCCACGGAAACCGGACTGCGCGCCGAGCGCCGGGACGCTGGATCGCCGCGCTGAGCCTTGCCGTCTTCCTGCCATTGGCCAGCGCCAGCGCGTTCGCCAGCACGTTGGCCCAGGCGCCCGCTGCCACACCCGCCAGCGCGCCGGCCGGCGCGCCCACGCCCACGCCCACGCCCACGCCCACGCCCACGCCTACGCCTACGCCTACGCCTACGCCTACGCCTACGCCCGCGGCGGCGGCGGCGGCGGCGGCGGTGGACGTTCAGGCCCTGTACCAGCAGATCTGCGCGCAATGCCACGGCGCCAACCGTCTCGGGGGCATCGGCCCGGCGCTGCTGCCGGAAAACCTCGAACGGCTGCGCAAGGCTGAGGCGCGTGACGTGATCGGCAACGGCCGCGTCGCCACGCAGATGATCGGCTACAAAGACGTACTCAAGCCCGAGGAGATCGCCGCGATCGCCGACTGGATCTACACGCCGGTGGTGCCGGAGCCGGTCTGGGAAGCGGCGGACATCGAGGCCTCGCGCGTCTTCGACAGCGCCGCGTCCGCGCTGCCGGCCAAGCCCGTTTACAAAAGCGATCCGCGCCATCTGTTCGTGGTGGTCGAAACCGGCGACAGCCACGTCTCCATCCTCGACGGCGACCGCTTCACCCGCCTGGCGCGCTTCCCATCGCGCTACGCGCTGCACGGCGGGCCGAAATTCACCCCCGAGGGGCGCTACGTCTACTTCGCCTCACGCGACGGCTGGATCAGCAAATACGACCTGTGGAACCTGAAGCTGGTCGGCGAGATCCGCGCCGGCATCAACACGCGCAACATCGCGGTCTCCAGCGACGGCAAGTGGGTGATGGTGGCCAACTACCTGCCGCACAACCTGGTGGTACTTGATGCGAGCGACCTGAGGCTCAAGAAGATCATTGCGGCCGTCAGCCTGCGCGGCGAGAACAAAAGCTCGCGCGTGTCGGCCGTTTACGACGCGGCGCCACGCCAGAGTTTCGTTGCCGCGCTCAAGGACATTCCCGAAGTCTGGGAGATCAGCTACGACCCCAAAGCCCCGCCGGTGGCCGACGGTCTGGTGCATGACTACCGCATGGGCGAAGGCGACTTCAAGCCCGGGCAATTCACGCCGCGACGCCTGTATCTGGATGATTACCTGGACGACTTTTTCTTCACGCAAAGCTACGACGAACTGATCGGATCCTCGCGCGACGCCCAAAAAGGGCAGGTCATCAACCTGGACGCCGGCCGCAAAATCGCCGACCTTGAAATCGCAGGCATGCCGCATCTGGGCTCGGGCATCACCTGGGGCTGGCAAGACGAACAGGGCCGCATGCGCACCGTGATGGCCAGCCCGAATCTGCGCGAAGGCCTCGTCACGGTGATCGACCTCGATACCTGGAAAACGATCAGAGAAATCAAGACCCCGGGGCCGGGTTTTTTCATGCGCAGCCATGAGAACTCGCGCTATGCCTGGGTCGACTCGATGATGAGCCGCGAGAACAAGAACACGCTGACGGTGATCGACAAAAAAACACTGCAGGTAGCCGCCAGCGTCAAGGCCGGAGCGGGCCAGACGCTCGCACACGTCGAATTCACGTACGACGGGCGTTACGTCCTGGCCAGCCTGATGGAGCTCGAAGGTGCGATCATCGTCTATGACGCAGCCACGCTGCGTGAAGTCAGGCGCATCCCGATGAGCAAGCCGGTAGGCAAGTACAACGTGTACAACAAGACCACTCGATCCGAGGGAACGAGCCATTGAACACCGCTAATCTCTCTCCTTACATTCCCCTTCTTGACCAGAGCGCATCGAACACGCTGGAGTCGTTGAAATGACAGCACGGAAAAAAAACGCAAAAGTCTGGCTGGTCGGCGCCGGGCCGGGCGATCCGGATCTGCTGACGGTCAAGGCGGCGCGCGTGCTCGCGCAAGCCGAAGTCTGGCTCGTCGATGATCTGGTCACCCCCGGCATCCTCGCGCTCGCGCACCCAGATGCCGTGATCGAACTGGTCGGCAAACGCGGCGGCCGCTGCTCGACCAGCCAGCGCACGATCGAGCAACGCATGCTCCAACACGCGCGAGCCGGGCGGGAGGTGGCGCGCGTCAAGGGCGGCGATCCGCTGCTGTTTGGACGTGGCGGCGAGGAGCTGGCTTTCCTGCGCGCGCATGGCATCGAAGCCGAGGTGATCAACGGCATTACCAGCGGCGCCGCCGCCGCGCAGGCGCTGGGCATGGCGCTCACGCACCGCGATCACGGCCACGGCGTGAGCTTCGTCACCGCGCACACTGCAAACGATGGGGGCCCTGACTGGCGCTCACTTGCCGCGGCCGGCACCACGCTCGTGATCTACATGGGCATGAACCGTCTCGGCGACATCCGTGATGCGCTGCTGGCTGCGAACATGGACCCCGGCATGCCCGCTGCCATCGTCATGAATGCGAGCCGCGCCGACATGCGCAGTTGGCACGGCACGCTCGCGACATTGACCGATGCACTGGCCGCCGGCTTGGCCAGCCCGGCAGTAGTGCTGATCGGCAGCGCAGTGGTGCAAGCCCGCACGACGGCAAACCCCACGGCACAAGCGGTCAACGGCGAGCAGCGCACGCCTGCTTCCGCGCTGTCGCTGCTGTACTGAGAGCCAGTTTCTACTGGAGCTTGGAATCCCCGTAATCCCCGTAAGAGGCATCTTCGACAGGCGCCTCGGCCGGGATGCGAAACTCTTCGCTGGCCCAGGTGCCGAGGTCGATCCCTTTGCAGCGCGCGCTGCAAAACGGCCGGTAGGGATTGTCCGGCGCATAGAGACTATTTCCGCCGCAGGCCGGGCAGCGGACGGTGCGCGCGGGAAAACCGGATGCGTCGTTCATGCGCAAAGAGTCATTTCGAAGGGCACGTCCTTTGTGGTTGCGTGCAGACGGTCGTCGGATCCATCCTGATACATGAAGCGCACCGACATCATGATCCGGTTGCCGCTGATCTCGGGGATCATCCCGTCCTTCTCGTCGATGCACAGGCGCAGCAACTGAAAGCAGCGCCCCTGCTGCGGCAAGCTCATCTGGAACTGGCCGTTGGTGGCGATTGCCTTGCAAGGCATGTCCGACTGGCGCAGCAGACGCAGCAAGAGGTGGATCGCCTCGGCCAGAGGGCTCAGCGTCGCCGCCCAGCGCTCGATATCGGCCCGCCGTGCGGCCGGCGGGTGGTGCCGCCAAGCGAAATAAGAGGGCAGGTCGAATTCACACGTACCGCCGGGAATGGTCACGCGGCTGCGGATGCTCATCAGCCACTCGTTCTCAACCAAGGCCTGGCCGGCTTTGCCGGGGGTCGTGGTGAGCGTGCTGAAGCTGTGCTCCAGTTGTTCGATGGCCTCGTTGAGCGCTGTCTCCGAAATCGCCGGATTGCCCCGGTAGCTGTTGAGCAAGGTTTTGTTCTTGTCAAGGTCGCGCAGCAAGTCGGACTTGAGGTCGGCGCGGGAGGCGACGTCCATGGTCTCGAAGATCGTGACCAGCGCGTAGTGATGCAGCAACGACGAGTCAGACGCGATCAGTTCGCCGAGACGGCGCAACAGATGCTCCAGCCGCAAATAAGTACGGATGCGTTCGTTAAAGGGGTATTCGTAGAGAATCACGCGAATTGATTTCCTCTGTTGCGGAATTGCTGAATAAATCTGTGCGCATCAACACACCCGGATTCGAGTTGGTCTGCGAGGCGCAAAGCCCAAACATACCCATCGGTATCGTGAGCACTTGCACCGAAGCAGTCCACCAGGAGCCTGAATGCGACGAGCGCATGGAACTTGTTCAGCGTTGCCTTGCGTCAATCATAAGGCTTGAATTCCCTGATTGCTTGGCATATAGCGTAAGCCACGTGTCTTTCTGTTCCGGACAAAAGCGCGACATATGCATCTCGTGTTGAAATTTAGGGCATACCGCGCACCGGCGGGGCGGCCATATTGGAAAATGCAGCCATGAAGAAAGTTCTCGTTCTTAACGGCCCCAACCTCAACTTGCTTGGCCAGCGCGAGCCGGCGGTGTACGGCCGCGAGACGCTCGATGACGTGCACCGGCTATGCGCCGAAGCCGCCGCCCGGCTTGGCGTGGCGGTGCAATGCCTCCAGTCGAACCATGAAGGTCAATTGATCGACTGGCTGCATCAGGCCGGGCGCGAACAGGCCCAGGGAAGTCTGCTCGGGGTGGTCATGAATCCGGGCGCCTATACCCACACCTCGATCGCGTTGCATGACGCGATCAAGGGCGCGGACGTGACCTTGATCGAGGTGCATTTGTCGAATGTGCATACACGTGAAACATTTCGTCATCATTCTTATGTTTCACCTGTGGCGCGCGGCATCATCATTGGCTTGGGCGTACAAGGCTACGCACTGGCGATCGAGGCGCTGGTGGGCGTGAGCGGACGAGGCTGAACGCACCGTCCGCACCGCGCCGAGCGGGGGATTACGCAAATGCGTCAGCCTATGCGTCAGCCCACGCGGCAGATCTTGAGCATGTTGGTGCCGCCCGGCGCGCCCATCGGTTCGCCGCAAGTGATGGCGTACACGTCGCCCGGTTGGACGATGCCGCGCTTTTTCAGGTGCGCCTCGGCCTGCGCGAGTGCGGCGTCGCGGTCGGTCTCGGGGTCCATCAGCAGCGGGTGCACGTTGCGGTACAGCGCCAGCCGCCGCTGCGTCGCCAATCGCGTGGTCAACGCATACATCGGGATGTGCGCGGCGTGCCGGCTCATCCACAACATCGTCGAGCCCGATTCGGTGAGCGCGACGATGGCTTTGGCGCCGAGATGGTTGGCGGTGAACAGCGCGCCCATCGCGATCGCCTGATCGATGCGGGTGTAGGTGCGATCGCTGAAGTCGGCATCGAGCTGCTTGTCTTCCGCGATTTCGGCAGCCTCGCAGATGCGGCTCATCTCCCGCACCGTCTCCAGCGGGTAACGGCCCGATGCCGTTTCGGCGCTGAGCATCACCGCGTCGGTGCCGTCGAGCACCGCGTTGGCCACGTCGCTGACTTCGGCTCGCGTCGGCACCGGGTTGTGGATCATCGACTCCATCATCTGGGTGGCGGTGATGACCACGCGGTCCATGTGGCGCGCCATGCGAATCATCTTCTTTTGCAGCGCCGGCACCGCGGCGTTGCCGACTTCCACCGCGAGATCGCCGCGCGCGACCATGATGCCGTCGCTCGCCTGCAGGATTGCTTCCAGGTGCGGAATCGCCTCGGCCCGTTCGATCTTGGCGATCAGCGCGGGCTTGTGTCCGTATTCGGCCGCGGCGGCGGTACATAGCTGGCGCGCCAGCTCCATGTCGGCGGCGTTTTTCGGAAAACTCACCGCGACGTAATCGGCCTGGAAGCTCATCGCGGTTTTGATGTCTTCCATGTCCTTGGCCGTGAGCGCCGGGGCGGTCAGGCCGCCGCCTTCCTTGTTGATGCCTTTGTTGTTGGACAGCTCGCCCCCCAGGCACACGGTGGTGTGCACCGCATCACCCTTGACGGCCCGTACTTGCAGCACGATCAGCCCATCGTTGAGCAGCAGCCGGTCGCCGGGCTTGAGGTCGCGCGGCAGATTTTTGTAATCGAGCCCCACCGCGTCAACGTCGCCGGGCTCGGTGCGCGCCGCGTCGAGCACGAAAGAAGCTCCCGGTTCCAGCCAGACCTTGCCGTTGGCAAATTTGCCAACGCGGATTTTCGGGCCCTGCAAGTCGGCCATGATCGCGACCTCGCGCCCCGCGCGGTGCGAAGCCTCGCGCACCATTGCGGCGCGCGCAATGTGATCCTGCGCACTGCCGTGGCTGAAGTTGAGCCGCACCACCGAGACTTTGTACCGGATCATTTGCTCGATCAGTTCGACCGAGTTGCTTGCCGGGCCGAGAGTGGCGACGATCTTGGTGGAGTGCGAGGGGGAAATGGACGGATCCATACGTGTTTCCTGAGAGCTTGCGGCCGACGCCGATCGGGCCACGCGCGGCAACCCGTTCGGCCCGATGATCAACCCGCCACGCGCGTGGCAAGCACCTCGAAGGCCGGAAGGGTTTTACCTTCGAGCACCTCGAGGAAAGCGCCGCCGCCGGTCGAGATGTAGCCGATCTGCTTTTCGATGCCGTATTTGGCGATCGCCGCGAGCGTGTCGCCGCCGCCTGCGATCGAGAAGGCGCTGCTGTCCGCGATCGCGCGCGCGATGGCTTCGGTGCCTCCGGCAAAGGCGTCGAACTCGAACACGCCCACCGGCCCGTTCCAGACGATGGTTCCGGCCTGGCGCAACTGCGCCGCCAGCAGCGCAGCGGTCTTGGGGCCGATGTCAAGAATCAGGTCATCTTCGGCAACCGCATCCGCGGCCTTGGTGACCGCTGGCGCGTCGGCGGAAAAGGTTTTGGCCGTCACCACATCGACCGGAATCGGCACCGCGGCGCCGCGCGCGCGCATTTTTTCGATCACCGACTTCGCCTCCGCGACCAGATCGGGTTCGGCCAATGATTTGCCGATCGCAAGCCCGCAAGCGAGCATGAAGGTGTTGGCGATCCCGCCGCCAACGATGAGCTGATCGACCTTTTCAGCGAGGCTGTTGAGTATGGTGAGCTTGGTGCTGACTTTCGACCCGGCGACGATGGCCACCAGCGGGCGCTTGGGTTGAGCCAGCGCTTTGGTGATCGCATCAATCTCGGCCCCGAGCAGCGGGCCGGCACAGGCGACTTTGGCGTACTGCGCGATACCGTAGGTGGTTGCCTCGGCGCGGTGCGCGGTGCCGAAGGCGTCGTTCACGTAAATGTCGGTCAGCTGCGCGAGTTTGCGCGCAAGCGCCTCGTCGTTTTTTTTCTCGCCCTTGTTGACGCGGCAGTTTTCGAGCAGCACGACCTGGCCGGGCTTGACGTCGACGCCGCCGACCCAGTCCGATACCAGCGGCACATCCCGGCCGAGTAACTCCGACAGCCGTCTGGCAACCGGCGCAAGCGAATCCTCGGGCTTGAATTCGCCCTCTTTGGGGCGGCCCAGGTGCGAGGTGACCATCACCGCCGCTCCCGCATCGAGCGCCATGCGGATGCAGGGCACCGAGGCATGGATGCGCGTGTCCTCGGTGATGCGGCCGGCATCGTCCAGCGGCACATTGAGATCGGCTCGGATGAAAACGCGCTGGCCGGCGACTTTGCCCTGGGCGCACAGATCGGAAAAGCGAAGAACGTTCATGACAGGGAAGGGGATGGGGGAGGGGAAACCGTCCGCCATTGTAGGTTCGCGCCCATTGCGAAAGCGGTGCAAGCGGCCCGCTTCGCACGCCGGTACAAAGAAAGCGCCGGCCGTGCTCTCAGCCGAATACCTGTCCGGGCGCCAACGCAAAGCCGCGCAGAAAATCACCGGCCGCAAGCCGCTTGCCGCCCGCGCGCTGCAATTCGGTCACACGCAGCGCCGTATCCGCGCCAGCCGCGACTAGCACGCCGTCGGGCGTTGCTTCGAGCACGGTGCCGGGCGCGGCAGGCCGGTGCGCGGTCTCGGCGCGCGCGGCCCAGAACTTGATCGCTTCGCCGTCGAGCGAAGCGTTCGCACCCGGAAAGGGATCGAAGGCGCGGATGCGCCGCGCGATCACCCCGGCCGGCAGCGACCAGTCGATGCGGCCCTCGTGCTTTTCGATTTTGTGTGCGTAGGTGACTCCCTGGGCCGGCTGCGGCACGCGCACCAGGGTGCCGGCCTGCGCGTGGTGCAGCGCCTGGACGATCAGCCGCCCGCCCAGCGCCGCCAGACGATCGTGCAGGCGCCCGGTGCTGTCTTCGCCGATATCGAGTGATTCGGCGAGCAGCATGTCGCCGGTATCCAGGCCCGCATCCATTTGCATGATGGTGACGCCGCTGCGTTCGTCCCCCGCTTCGATCGCGCGGTGAATCGGCGCCGCGCCGCGCCAGCGCGGCAGCAAGGAAGCGTGGATGTTCAGGCAGCCCAGGCGCGGTGTATCGAGCACCCATTGCGGCAGGATCAGGCCGTAGGCCGCAACCACCATCGCATCGGCGCATGCGAGCGCAATCGCCTCACGCGCGGCGGCGGCGTCTTCAGGATACTTTCCATCCAGGCGCAGGCTGCGCGGCTGTGCCACCGGCCAGCCGCGCTCGAGCGCCAGTGCCTTGACCGGCGAAGGCTGCAACTTCAGCCCCCGGCCCGCCGGACGGTCGGGCTGGGTGAGCACCAGTGCGACATCGAAGCCGGCCGCATCGAGAGCCTGCAACGCCGTGCGTGCGAATTCGGGCGTTCCGGCAAAAATCAGCTTCACCGGAACAGACGCCTCTCGTAGGTGTAATCGTCCGCGACGTGGTAGCGCCGCACCACGCCCTGCGGATCGATGTAGATGTGCAAAAAGCGCGGCGCGTTGATCTGTCTGTAGCGCCAGGACCAGATCACGCCGTTGAAGGAAGAGACGCGGGAAATTTCATAAGGCCGGCCGTAAGTGCGCAGCACGTCCGCCTCGCGCCAGACATCCACCTGGATCGTGTCCGAGAAATAACGCTCGTCAAGCACTTGCCGCACCGAAACCACACGGCCTGCGGCATTGGTGTCGACGTTGGTGACTTCGGTGCCCATGGGCGCGCGCGAATACTGCAGGCGCTCGCCGCCGTCGGGCAACAGGTAGATCGTGGTGGGCGGGCCGGCCTGCGCGATCGCGTCGGCGCGCATGGCGCCCATGGGAATGCGCACCGGATCGGAAGCACAGGCCGCCAGGCCGGCAAGCAGCGGCAGGGCCAGCCATCGCGCATGCATGAAAAAAGAACGCGTCATGGGATTTGTCCAAGTTCAGGCCGGGTAGTCATCAATCACGCCATAGCGGCGCACGATGCCGCGCGGGTCGATGTAGATGGAAAGAATGCGCGTTTCGTTGTTGTTTTTATAGCGCCACTCCCAGAGCACTCCATCGAAGGATTGCACGCGGGTGATTTTGCCGGGCTTGCCGTAGGTGCGCTCCACGTCTTCTTCGGTCCAGATCCCAACCTGGATGGTGTCGGCAAAGCGCTGTTCGTCGAGCACCTGCGTCACGGCCGTGACCCGGCCCTCGGCGTCCAGATCGATATTGTTGACTTCGTAGCCCGAGGGCGCGCGCGAATATTGCAGCCGTTCGCCTGACTCGAGCTTGTAGATGGCGGTCGGCTGGCCCAGGTGGGCGATGGTGAATTCGCGGGTCGAACCCAGCGGAATGCGGGAAGGGTCTCGAAATGGATTCATCTGGTCGTCACAAGCGGCCAGCGCGCCCAGCAAGGCCACGATAGCCAGCCACCGTCCCCGAAAAAGTTGACGCATGTCTTTTATCCGCTGCCGGCGCGCCGTTCACGCACGTCTTCGCGCTGCTGCTTGAGCAGCTTGCTTTTGATGCGGTTGCGCTTGAGCGCCGACAGATATTCGACGAACACTTTGCCCTGCAGGTGATCGAGTTCATGCTGGATGCACACCGCCAGCATTCCTTCGGCTTCGATGGTACGCAATTCGCCATCCAGATCAAGCGCCTGCGTGCGTACCTGAACAGAACGCTCGACATCGCCATAGATACCCGGAACCGACAGACACCCTTCCTCGCCAATGGCTTTTTCTGCGCTGGCCCAGACGATCTTGGGGTTGATCAGCACCAGCGGCTGGTTGCGCTTCTCCGATACGTCGATCACCACCACGCGCTCGTGCACGCCAACCTGCGTGGCGGCCAAGCCGATACCGTTGGCGGCGTACATGGTTTCCAGCATGTCGGCCACCAGGGTGCTGACGTGCGCGTCAATACCCTGCACCGGCTTGGCGACTGTGTGCAGCCGAGGATCGGGGTAACTCAGAATGGTATGTTTTGTCATGCAACAGAGCTTTAACCGTCGCTATTTTCTCCATTTCGCGACGACTCAACTGAGGCCGGGACGGATAAACATTGCCCGGTCCGGGGTTTGGGCGCAAAATTCAAGCCGCTAATTGTGAGTATTTGTATTGTATATGACTGATTGTTTTATGTCAGCAAGTGCGCACTATCACTATATAAGTTGATGAAAACCCCTCGTTTCCGAATCCCGGCCTGTCATGGTCTGCTCGCTGCGTTGGCGTTGGGCCTGCCGGCGGCCGCCTCATACGCGCAAGCCCAGCCTCATTCCATCACCGCGCAGCAGCGCGCCACCGCCGAACGGATCGCACAAAGCGGCGTGCCGCTGGCCGAACTGGCCCCCAGCGCACCTGATGAATACACCGTCAAGCGCGGCGATACCCTGTGGGACGTCGCGCGCCTGCTCCTGCGCAATCCTTGGCGCTGGCCCGAGCTGTGGGGCATGAATCTGCAGGACATTCGCAATCCGCACCTGATCTATCCGGGCCAAATGCTTCATCTGGATAAAAGCGACGGCCGCGCGCGTTTGTCCGTGTACAGCCCCAAAGGCGCGGGCGGCATTCCCACCGTCAAGCTATCGCCGCGCGTGCGCGAGGAGTCGGTGGCCGGAATGGCATTGCCCGCGCTCAAGCCGCATCTGATCGAGCCCTTTTTGGACGAGCCGATCGTGGTCGAGCAAAACGCGCTGGACAGTGCGCCGCGCATTGTGGCGGGCAACGATGGCCGGGTGCTGCTCTCGCGCGGGGACCGTGCCTACGCGCGTGGCCCCGCCGATGCGCCGCTGGTTGACCGGCCTGGCCCGGTCCCGCAATACCGCATCTTTCGCAACGCCACGCCGCTGGTCGATCCGGGCACCGGCGAAGTGCTCGGCTACGAAGCGCAATACTTGGGCAAGGCACGGCTGCGGCGCAGCGAATCGATCGAGACACAGACTCAGGGCGGCGCCAGCCAAGTGGCGGCCGCCCTCGACATCGTCGGCGCGCGTGAGGAAATACGCGCCGGCGACCGGCTGCTGCCCGAGCCGAGCCGGCAGCTTCTGAGCTACGTCCCGCACGCGCCGCAGCGGCCCATCGAGGGCGGGCGCATCGTTTCGGTTTACGGCAACGCGGTGCAATTCGTGGCCCAGTACCAAGTGGTCGCGATCAACAAAGGGCTGCTCGACGGCATCGAAAGCGGCAACGTACTGGCGATCGTCAAGAACGGTGGAACCATCGTCGACCGCACCGGCGGCACCCACGAAACCCTCAAGCTGCCCGGCGAGCGCATCGGCCTGCTGATGGTGTTCCGGCCCTTCGATCGGGTATCGTATGCGCTGGTTCTCGAAATCAACGACACGCCGAGCACGGGCGATCTGCTGGTTAATCCCTGATTCTTTTTTCTCTAACGACCAGGCGCTGTGACGCAACACGATGAACTGGCCGGCTGGCTGCGGCTGACGCTGACACCGGGCATCGGCGACGTCACGATGCGCCGGTTGCTCGCCGCCTTCGGCATGCCGGCGGCGGTGTTCGCGCAGCCGGTCGCGGCGCTGCGCCAGGTCGTCGGTGCGGCCCAGGCCGAGGCGCTGCGCACGCCTCCGCCCGAACTGCCGGCGCTGCTGGAGGCCACTGGCCAATGGCTCACGGCATCGCCCGAGGAGGGGATCACCCGGCGGCTCGTGACGCTGGCCGACGAAGACTACCCGGCCTCATTGCTGCAAACGGCCGATCCGCCGCCGATGCTCTACGTGATGGGCGCTGCCGGCTTGAATTTGAAGCAGGCCGAACGCAGCCTGGCAATCGTCGGCAGCCGCAACCCGACGCCCCAGGGTGCATCAAACGCGCGCAGCTTCGCGCGTGCGCTCGGCGAAGCGGGCGTGACCGTGGTATCGGGGCTTGCGCTGGGCATCGACGGCGCGGCGCACGAAGGCGCGCTTGATGCCGCGGCGGGTACGGCGGCACGGTTGGCCACAGTCGCGGTAGTGGGTACCGGGCTCGACCGCGTATACCCCGCGCGCCACCGCGAACTGGCCCACCGCATCGCGCGCCAGGGGCTGATCGTCAGCGAATTCCCGCTCGGCACGCCGCCGCTGGGAGCCAATTTTCCCCGGCGCAATCGCATCATCGCGGGCCTTTCGCGTGGCACGCTGGTGGTCGAAGCGGCGCTGCAGTCGGGCTCGCTTGTGACCGCGCGGATCGCGGTCGAGCAGGGCAAGGAAGTATTCGCGATTCCCGGTTCCATCCACTCGCCCCAGTCGCGCGGCTGCCATGCGCTGATCCGCCAGGGCGCCAAGCTGGTCGAGACGGCGGCCGATATCTTCGAGGATCTGCGCTTCGCGCCAGCCGATGCCATGGCATCGCCGGCTCAGGCAGTGCCGCCTGCCGGCGACGCGACGCCAGCCGAGCGTGCGCTGCTCGATGCGATCGGCCATGATCCGGTCAGCCTCGATGCGCTGGTGGCGCGCACCGGCTGGAGCGCCGCCGAACTGCAAGCCCGCTTGCTCGAACTTGAACTCTCAGGCTGCCTCGCGCGCCTGCCCGGCGGCCTGTTTCAGCGCATCGGACAAGCGTGAGTTTCGCGCGGTTCTTGTGTCTCGATTTCGATTTGATGCGATTGCACGTGCATCGCTACAAAAACTCCTCCGCATGACCGGAATCAATAACGGTGGCTCATCC
>CAYTPC010000040.1:0-7025 GCA_964439605.1 uncultured Burkholderiaceae bacterium | reverse complement strand
CACATGACCGGTAAAAATCGCCGTCTGCGGCTGGCTGCCGCGCGCGTCCTCGTAGCGCATCGCATCGGCCTCGATGTGCATGGGCTGATCGCGGTCGGCTTTTTCAGCCAGGGCTGCGCCCGCGCCCCAAACGGCCAGTACGGCCAGCGCGCAAGCCGCGGCCCGCCGGATCCGCCGGGAGGCGAACCGGAACATCGGCACCGGAAAAATCTCGTGAGGCACGTTGGGGAGTTAACGCATTGTTACGTCCCGCATTGTAGGTGGCGGGTTGCGCGCGCAACCGCCTCATTTGCCGCGTTCACGCCGGCGTTAATTAACGGCATCGCAGGCGCGTTGGACCATCGCCAACCGCATATCGAATTCCGGCAGCACCCAGCGCCGAAAAGCGGCGGCGGGTGCGCGCCAACGGGCGTCGCCGGCATCGCAAACCGCTTCGATGCGCGCCCAGGCCCATGCCATGAGGGTGAGCATCACCACGCGCAGATAGTCGTCCGCGACTTCGCAGGGTAAGCGGGGGCTGGTCCTGGCGGCCTGCGCAATGGCGGCGCCCAGGCCGCGCAATCGGGCCATGCGGCGCTGGGCGTCGGCATCCGCCTCGCGCGCGGCGTCCAGCTCATCGCGCAACTCGGCCAGCGCCGCCGCAAGAGCCGCTCCGGCATCGGGCAGCACTTTGCGCACCAGCAGGTCCACGGCCTGAATTTCGTTGGTCCCTTCGTAGATCATGGTCACGCGCGAATCGCGCACCACCTGTTCAATGCCCCACTCGCGCACGTAGCCATGACCGCCAAAGACTTGCAGACACGCGCTGGCGCCCATGAAAGCCTGCTGCGTGCAGGCGGCCTTGATGACCGGCGTGACCAGCGCGCACCAGCGCTGCGCGCGCTCGCGCGCCCCGGGGTCCGGGTCGTGGCGCGCAATGTCGAGCTGGATCGCGGTGCGATACGCGATGAGCCGGGAGCCGTCGATCCATGCGCGCTGGGTGTCGAGGATGCGGCGCACGGCGGGATGCTCGACGATCAGATCGGCGGCCTCGCCGCCGCGGCTGGCCGGCGCCGGGCCGGGCGCGCGCATCTGGCGGCGCTCGTGCGCATAGGCGCTGGCTTTCTGCCAGGCCGCGTCGAGCAGGCCGATGCCTTGCAGCGCGACGTGCAGGCGCGCGGCGTTCATCATCACGAACATTGCGCCCAGCCCGCGATTGGGCGCGCCGATGAGCCAGCCAGTCGCGGCGTCAAAGCGCATCACGCAAGTCGGGCTGCCGTGCAGGCCCATTTTTTCCTCGATGCGTTCGCATTGCACCGCGTTGCGCGACCCGTCGGGCAGCAGTTTGGGCACCAGCGCCAGCGACAGTCCCTTGGGGCCGGCAGGCGCGTCAGGCAGGCGGCACAGCACCAGGTGGACGATGTTGTCGCTGAGGTCGTGTTCGCCGCCGGAGATGAATATCTTGCCGCCCGTGACGCGCAAGCTGCCGTCGGCCTGCATATCGGCGCGCGTGCGCACCTGGCCCAGGTCACTGCCCGCATGCGCTTCGGTCAGGCACATGGTGGCCAGCCATTGGCCGGTGGCGATTTTCGGGAGATAGCGCCGCTTCAGCGCGTCGCTGCCGTGGTGCCGGAGGCATTCATAAGCGCCGTGCAGCAGGCCCGGCGCCATGGTCAGGCCGTGATTGGCGGCGCTGAGCCATTCGTAGAGCACGGCTTCGAGCGCCAGGGGCAAGCCCTGGCCGCCGTCCTCGGCCGCGGCCGAGAGAGCCGGCCATCCGCCTTCGACCAGGGCCTGATAGGCGCTGCGAAATCCCGGCGGCGTGATGACCTGGCCATCGACCAGCTGGCAGCCGATCTCGTCGCCAACGCGGTTCAGCGGAGCCATGACTTCGGCGACGAACTTGCCCGCCGCGCCGAGCACCTGGCCCTGCAAGTCCGCGTCAAAATCGGCAAAGGCGGGCAGCGCGCGCAGCCGGGGCACGGCGGCAAGCACCGCGTTCAGAAGGAAACCCGTTTCGTCAGGACGAGGCTGGTAGTCCATGGAGGGATCCACGTCAGGCGCGCTGGGCGCCGAGGTAAGTGTCAATCACGCGCGAATCGCCGGCAAGCTGGCGCGCCGCCCCTTCGACGCTGACGCTGCCCATTTCGAGCACATAGCCGTAATCGGCGACCTCAAGCGCCGCGCGCGCGTTCTGTTCAATCAGCAGAATCGTCACGCCGGTCTGGCGCAACGCGCTCACGGTGCGGAAAATATCCTGCACGACCAGGGGCGCCAGGCCGAGGCTGGGTTCGTCGAGCATCAGCAGCGCGGGCCGCGACATCAGCGCGCGTCCCACCGCCAGCATTTGCCGCTCGCCGCCCGAGAGCGTACCCGCCAGTTGCGCGCGCCGCTCTTTCAGGCGCGGGAAAAGGGCGTAGATATCGTCGATGCGCTCGCGCCACTGGCGGTTGCCCAAACGCACCTGGCGAAATCCGCCGAGCGCCAGGTTGTCTTCCACCGGCATCGTGCCGAAAAGCTCGCGCTTCTCGGGCACCAGCGCGATGCCGAGCATCACGCGCTCTTCAAGCGACAGGCTGCCGATTGCTTCGCCGCGGAATTCGATCGCGCCCTTGGACGGCAGCACGCCCATGAGGGCATTGAGCATGGTGGACTTGCCCGCGCCGTTGGGGCCGATCACCGTCACGACGCTGCCCTGGCCCGCTTCCAGGTCTATGCCGTGCAATACCTCGGCGCGGCCATAACCGGCGCGCAGATTGCGGATGCGCAGGAGCGGAGCGGTCATGTCAGTGCTCCGTTCCGAGGTAGGCCGCGCGCACCTTGGGACTTTGCTGCACCTGGGCCGGCGTGCCTTCCATCAGGTGCGTGCCGAACTCCATCACCACAATGTGGTCGCAGATGTCCATCACCAGGTCCATATCGTGCTCGACCAGCAGGATGCTCATGCCCTGGCCGCGCAGCGTGCGCAGCACATCGGCCAGCGCCTGTTTTTCCTTGTGCCGCAGGCCCGCGGCAGGCTCGTCGAGCAGCAGCAAGGCCGGGTCGGCGCATAGCGCGCGGGCGATTTCGAGCAGCCGCTGCTGGCCCATCGCGAGATTGCCCGCCAGTTCATGCAGGCACCCGCCCATGCCGACACGCTGCAACTGCCGCTCGGCTTCGCGCAAGAGCTGGCGCTCCTCGGCACGATCGGTGCGCAGCATCGCGGCGATCGCGCCCTTGCCGCCGCGCAGATGCGCGCCCAGCGCAACATTTTCCAGCACCGTCATATTCGGCGCCATCTTCACATGCTGGAAAGTGCGCGACACGCCGCGTTCGGCGATGGCGCGCGACGGCAAGCCGCCGATGGCCTCGCCGCGCAACCGCACCTGGCCGCCCGACAGCGGCAACACGCCTGTCACCAGATTGAAGGTCGTGGATTTGCCGGCGCCATTCGGGCCGATAAGTCCGACCACCTGGCCGGCGCGCGTCTGGAAGCTGATGTCGTTGACCGCTACCAGGCCGCCAAAGGTCTTGCGGATGGATTGCACGTCCAGTACCACCTCCCCCGGCGCGGGCTTGGGGCGCGCCGGGAGATCCGGCGCGCCGTGCCAATCCGCCGCGCGCTGCTTGCGCGGCAGGCGCCGGTCGACGAAATTCCAAAGCCCGTCCGGCAGGTACTTGAGTATCAGCACGATCATGATGCCGAAGACGATCAGCTCGTAGCTGCCGCTGGTGCCGATCAGCCTCGGCAGCAGCACCTGCAACTGGTCTTCAAGCAGCTTGACCACGCCCGCGCCGGCCACCGCGCCCCACACATGCGCCGAGCCGCCGAGTACCGCCATGAACAGGTATTCGATGCCCATCTTGATGCCGAAGGGCGATGGGTTGACCGTCCGCTGGAAGTGCGCGAACAGCCAGCCGGAGACCGAGGCCAGCAGCGCCGCCAGCACGAAGATGCCGACCTTGTAGCGCAGCGTGTTCACGCCCATCGCCTCGGCCATCAGCGATCCGCCGGCCAGCGCGCGTATGGCGCGGCCGCTGCGCGAATCAAGCAGCCGCACCACCATCAGCGCCGCGAGCAACGCAAAAGCCCACGTCACCACGTAGAACACGCGCTGCTGGCCAATCTGGAAACCCAGCAGCGTCAGCCCTCCGATATTCAGAATGCCGTCGTACTTGCCCAGGGCTTCAAGGTTGCCCATCAGGTAGTACAGCGCGAGCGCCCAAGCGATGGTCGCCAGCGGCAGGTAGTGGCCCGACATCCGCAGCGTGATGCCGCCTATCATCACGGCGCTGATACCGGTCAGCGCCAGCCCGATGAACAGTGTCAGCCAGGGCGAAAGGCCGTAGCTCACGCTCAGGTAGGCGGTGGTATAGGCGCCGATGCCGACGAACGCCGCCTGCCCGAAGGAGGTGAGACCGCCCACGCCGGTGAGCAGCACCAGGCCCAGCACCGGCAGCGTGTAAATCCCGATGTAGTTGATCTGGATGATCCAGAAGTCCGGCAGCGGCAGCAGCGGCAAAACCGCCAGCGCGATAACGAACGCCAGCAGTCCCCAGGCGCGAACCCCGCCCTTGCGCGGCGCGGGGACGGCGTCGGAAGAAAGCGCGGCGGACACTTCAATGCTCCTCACTGGAGTGGCTTCCGAGCGACCGCCACAGCAGCACGGGCAAGACGATTGTGAACACGATCACTTCCTTGAACGGGCTGGCCCAGAAGGCGCCAAAGGACTCGATCACGCCCACGCCCAGCGCGCCCGCCAGCGCGCCGGGATAGCTCGCCAGTCCGGCGATCACGCCGACCACAAAACCCTTCAGGCCGATGAGAAAGCCCGAGTCGTAGAAGATCGTGGTGGTAGGCCCGATCAGCAGACCGGAAAGCCCGCCGATCAAGGCCGCGATGGCGAACGTAATCTGCCCCGCGGCCTGCGTGGAAATGCCCATCAGCCGCGCGCCGAGCCGGTTGACCGCCGTCGCGCGCAGCGCCTTGCCGTAGAGCGCGCGTTCGAAATAGAGCCGCAGCATCACGATCAGCGCCGCCGAGGCCATGAAAATGATGATCGTCTGCCCGCTGATATTGAGCGTCGAGATCGACCAGCGCTCGTCCCAGAAAGGCCGGTTGCGAAAGCCCTCCGCGCCGAAAAGCAGCAGGCCCAGCCCGGTCATGGCGAAGTGCACCCCGACCGAGACGATCAGCAGCACCAGCGAACTGGCGCCCGCCAGCGACTGGTAGGCCACACGATAGACCAGCGGACCATGGGCGGTGACGATCGCCAGCGCAAGCAGCGCCTGCACCGCCAGCGGCGGGTTGCGCGGCGCCGCCCATACCGACACCGCGCAAACGACCGCCGGCAGCGCCAGCACGCCCGCCGCCGCCTTGAGCGCGAGCGCGATGCGGCCGCGATGCCGCCAGGTGCTCACCAGTTCCATGAGCGCCGCAACCACCGCCAGGATCAGCAGCAGCCAGACGGTGCCGGGCACTTCGCCGGTCTGGAAAATGGCGAGCGTAAGCGCGCCATACGCGACGAACTCCCCCTGGGGTATGAAAATGATCCGGGTCACCGTGAACACCAGCACGATGCCCACCCCGAGCAGCGCGTAGATGGCGCCGTTGGTCAGCCCGTCCAGCGTCAGGATGCCGGCGATCGAGAGATCCATGGCGGCGCTACTCGACCTTGAACTGGCCGTTGACCACCTTCAGCATCACTCCGGTTTCGTTTGTATAGCCCCAGTGGTCCTGCGGCGTCCAGTTGAGCACGCCGTGCGCGATCGTGGTGCGGCCCATCGTCTCCAGCGCATCGCGCAGCGCGGCGCGGAATTCCGGCGTGCCGGGCTTGGCCTTCTTGAGCGCCATCGGCACCGCCTTCTCGAGTATCGTCAGCACATCGGCGCCGTGGGCGGCAAACTGGTTGCGCGAGCTGGGGCCGTATTTCTGTTCGTACTGCGTGACGAACGCGATCGCCGCCTGCTTTGACGGGTGGCTGTCGGGCAGTTGCTCGGCGACGGTGGCCGGGCCGGAGACGACGAAAGTACCTTCGGCGTCCTTGCCCGCGGTGCGCATCAGATCCTGCGTGGCGGCGGCGTGCGTCTGGTAGACCTTGCCCTTGTAGCCGCGCTCCATGATCGCTTTTTGCGGCATACCCGCGCCGCTGCCCGAAGCGACGATCAGGATCGCATCGGGATTAACCGAGGCGAGTTTGAGCGCCTGCGCGGTCACGCTGGTATCGGCGCGGCCGAAGCGTTCCACCGCCACCACCTTCATGCCGTTCTTTTCGGCCTCGGCTTGCAGCACCTTGAGCCACAGTTCCCCGTAGGCATCGGCATAGCCGAGAAAGCCGATCGTCTTGACCTTCTGGCCCTTCATGTGCTGCACCACGGCATAGCCCATCACATCGCTCGATTGCGGCACCCGAAAGACCCATTTGTCCTTGCCCGGCGGCAGCACGGACGGCGCAAGGGACAACTGCGCCGTGTCCGATTGGGTAATCACATCGACCATCGCGATCGCGACCGGCGTCGCCACCGAGCCGACGATGACGTCAACCTTGTCTTCCGTCACCAGCCGCTGCGTGTCCTTCACGCCGGTGGTGGGGTCGCTTGCGTCGTCGAGCACCACCAGCTTGAGGTTCTCGCCCGCGATGGCCTTGGGCCACAGCGCGATCTGGTTCTTGACCGGAATGCCCAGTCCCGAGGCCGGTCCGGTGAGCGGCAGCACCATGCCGATGGTGAGGTCGGCATATGCGTTGCCGAACAGACCGAAGGTCATCGCAACGGCCACGGTTGCTTGCTTGATTTTCATGTGAATGTCTCCCTGAATAATGAACCGGCGGGTGCGCAGTCCCTCAAGTCGCTGCACGCCATGAAATCGATTGCTTTATAGCCGAAACGGCAAAAAGGGTTGAATGATTCCGGACAGCGTCCCGGCGTGCAGCGCCTCGACCGTCGAGGCGCGGTGCTTGAGCACCGCGCACTGGTTGATCGAGCCCTTATCGGTTACTTCTCCCTGGTCGAGCAAGGGCGGCTCGGCCATCAGCGCGGCCCGCGCGATCAGATTGGCGCTGCCGGTG
>CAYTPC010000039.1:0-5065 GCA_964439605.1 uncultured Burkholderiaceae bacterium | reverse complement strand
CGCTGAGTTCCTCGAAACGGGCGATGCGCGCCTTGCTCTTGGCCTGGCGGCCCTTGGCGTTCTGGCGCACCCATTCGAGTTCCTTCTTCATCGCCTTGGCGTGGGCTTCCTCACCCTTTTGCTCGGCTTCCAGACGGGCCTCTTTCTGTTCGAGCCACGAGCTGTAGTTGCCCTTCCATGGAATGCCGCGGCCCCGGTCGAGTTCGAGAATCCACTCGGCGGCGTTGTCCAGGAAGTAGCGGTCGTGCGTAATCGCCACCACCGTGCCCGGAAAGCGCTGCAAGAAGATTTCGAGCCACTCGACCGATTCGGCATCCAGGTGGTTGGTGGGCTCGTCCAGGAGCAGCATGTCGGGCTTGGACAGCAGCAGCTTGCATAGCGCGACGCGGCGCTTTTCGCCGCCCGAGAGCTGGCCAATCCCGGCGTCCCACGGCGGCAGGCGCAGCGCGTCGGCGGCGATTTCGATCTGGTGTTCAGACTCGGTTCCCGCCGCGGCAATCACGGCTTCGAGCCTGGCCTGTTCGGCGGCAAGCGCGTCGAAGTCGGCATCTTCCTCGGCGTAGGCGGCGTAAACCTCTTCGAGCCGCGCCTTGGCGGCGTTCACCTCGCTCATCGCCTCGTCAATTTCCTGGCGCACGGTGTGCTCGGGATTGAGTTTGGGCTCCTGCGGCAGATAGCCGATCGACAGGCCCGCCATCGGAGTGGCCTCACCTTCGATTTCCTTGTCGATACCGGCCATGATTTTGAGCAGCGAGGACTTGCCCGAACCATTCAGGCCGAGCACGCCGATCTTGGCGCCGGGGAAAAAGCTCAGGGAGATGTCTTTCAAGATCTGCCGCTTGGGCGGCACGGTCTTGGAGACTTTATTCATGGTGTAGACGTACTGGGCCATGGATTCGAATCGTTGTCAGAAGTTACAGGTACGGGCCACGCAGCCCGAAATGGAGAACAGGGCAATGCGCACGGGGCGCATCGTATTTTTCAAGCTAAAACGGCAGTTGAGCGTGCTCGCCGGCGCCGTGACTGGCGTGCCCGGCATGCCAAGCGGCGTGAGGACGCTCAGCGTTTTCACCCGGATGGTGAGCGGGGGCTAAGCTCCCAATATCATATCCATGCGCGGTTCTGGCGTGGATCGCAAGCAGTCAACTGCTGGTCAACCGCCGTTTCCAGGTTCAATCGCGGAAATTGTTGAAACTCAGCGGCAGGTCGGGCAGTTCCTTCTTGATCAGCGCCATCACGGCTTGCAGATCGTCGCGCTTGGCGCCGGTCACGCGCACCGCCTCGCCCTGGATGGCAGCCTGCACCTTGATTTTGCTGTCTTTGACGATGCGCTGGATTTTCTTGGCCTGCTCGGACTCGATGCCGCTTTTGACCTTGAAGATCTGCTTGACCTTGTCGCCGCCGATCTTCTGCACCGCGCCTTTGTCGAGGAAACGCACGTCCACGCTGCGCTTGGTCATCTTGTTGCGCAGGATGTCCTCTATCTGGGTGAGCTGAAATTCGGCGTCGCCGGTCAGCGTGATTTCCTTGTCCTTGAATTCGACGGCTGCGGACGTACCCTTGAAGTCGAAGCGGGTCGTGATTTCCTTGATCGTGTTATCGACGGCGTTCCTGACCTCGGGGAGGTTGGGCTCGCAAACAGTGTCGAAAGACGGCATATCTATTCCTGGCGTACTCGGATGTGAATGCGACAATTCTCCCATGATCGTGAACGCCAACGTTACCTTGCAGCCGCACAACAGTTTCGGCATCGCCGCGCGTGCGCGGCATTTGGCGCGTGTATCCGACGTGGCGGGGCTGCAGGACTTGCTGGCTGACGCGCGCTGGCGCGACGTGCCCAAGTTCGTGCTCGGCGGCGGCAGCAACATTGTGCTGACCGGCGATCTGCGCGCGCTCGTGCTCAAAATCGAGATCCGGGGTCTGCGGCTGGTTGACGCAACGCCGCGCGCCTGGATCGTGGAGGCCGGCGCGGGCGAGCGTTGGCACGACGTGGTGCAGTGGACGCTCGAACAGGGCTATCCGGGCCTGGAAAACATGGCGCTGATTCCGGGTACCGCAGGCGCAGCGCCGGTGCAGAACATCGGCGCCTATGGCGTTGAACTGCAAGACCGTTTTGAATCGCTCGATGCCGTCGACCTGCAGACCGGCCAGTGTTTCACGCTCGATGCGACCCAGTGCGCTTTCGGCTACCGCGATTCGGTGTTCAAGCACGCAGCCAGCGGCGCCAATGATTTCGGCCTGGCCGGGCGTGCAGTCGTCACTCACGTGCGTCTGCGGCTGCCGCGGCCCTGGAAACCGGAATTGGGCTACCTCGATTTGCAGCGCAAGATCACGGAAACCGGCATCGGCGCGCCCGATGCGCGCCAGATTTTCGATTGGGTCTGCGCGATCCGCGCGGCCAAGCTGCCGGATTGGCGCGTGCTGGGCAATGCAGGCAGCTTTTTCAAGAACCCGACCGTGACGCCCGAACAATGCGCCGACATCATCGCGCGGGAGCCGCGCATCGTTCACTATCCCCTGGCCGACGGCCGCATCAAGCTCGCGGCGGGCTGGCTCATCGAAGCCTGCGGGTGGAAAGGCAAATCCGTCGGCAATGCCGGCGTCTATGAAAAGCAGGCGCTGGTGCTGGTCAATCGTGGCGGCAAGGCCCACCCGGTGACCGGCGGCGAAGTCATGACGCTGGCCAAGGCGATCCAGACCAGTGTCTATGAACGGTTTGGAATTCGCCTGGAACCCGAACCGGTCGTCATTTGAGGGCCTGCTATCAGCGCCAGCGCCGGCCGCCGCGTGAATAAACGTAGCCCAGGCTCAGCGAAAAGCTGACCGGCGGATAGTAGCCATACCCGTATCCGTAACTCGGCGCCACGTACACCGGCGCATAAACGGGCGCCCTGTACACCGGTTGAGGATAAATGTTCGCAGCCTGCGTGCCGGCGACTACGCCCGGCTCGGGCGTAACGTCCTGCCATGGCGCCGCGCCAGCCGATGGGGTGTAAACCGGCACCGCCGTGTCGGATGGGGTGTAGACCGGCACCGCCGTGTCGGGTGAAGTATTGGGAGTATTGGGAGTATTGACGGTCACCCCCAATGGGCTGACTTGCACGGGAATGGTCTTGCCGGGCGGGGAATCGGTGCGCATCGTGTAGCGGCGGCCGGCATATTCGTAGATGACCGAGTAACTGACATTGCCATTGGCCTCTCGCACCGGCGTGCTGGAGATCACACGGCCCTGTTCCTGCTGTGCCAAGGCGGGTGCGCTGCCACCGAGCACGGCCAGCAGCACCAGCGCCGGGAACGCGGAAGTTGAAAAATATTTCATGACAGGTTTCCTAGCAAAAGGGCAAAAAGCCAAACACGACATCACCTATTTTTATTGGATACGTCTAAGGGTGCAAAGGTTTCCGGACAGTGACTCGCCCAGCCTTCCCGCTGTTCGGCATCGCGGGCGAATTCGTGCACCACGTCCAGAAATGCCTTGAGCACGGGCGATTCGTCGCCGCTGCGATACAGGCAACTGAGTTCGAGTTTCTTCAGGCGGGAACTGTGCAAAGGCCGGAACACCACGCCGGGCAGGCGCAGGTTGGTTGCGGACTGCGTGGTAATGACCACGCCGAAACCCGTCGATACCAGGGCCACGGCGGTGACGACGTCTTCCACCTCCTGCTCGACCTTTTGCGGCACGCCCTCGGAACGGAACGCCTCCGCCACCTCATGCGCCATGCCGCGTATCGGCAGGTTGGGATAGGTGATGAGCGGCACACCGGCCAGATCGTGCAAGCAGATGGCCTGCTGCCGCGCCAGCGGGTGGGCCTCCGGGATCGCCACGATCCTGGCCTCGCGCAATACCGTCTCGACGGTAATGCCGGCCTCCTCGGGCACCAGACGATTGAAGCCGATGCCGATGCGCCGCTCGCGCAGCGCCTGCAATTGGGCTTCCTTGGTCAGGTTGTGCCGCACGATCTTGACCTCGGGCCGCGCCTGATGAAAGCGCGACAGGATGCGGGGGATCACGTCCAGTATCCCGGAACCGAACAGGCCGACGTCGAGCTGGCCGATCAGCCCCTGACCTGCCAGGCGGGTGCGCTCCAGCGCCCGCTGCGCCAGCGCGAGCAGGTTGGGCGCTTCTTCCAGCAGGGTCCGGCCCGCCTCGGTCAGCGTGACGCCCTTGGGTGTGCGCACGAACAGCGGCGCGCCGATCTTTTCCTCCAGCGCCTGGATGTGGCGCGTCAGCGGCGGCTGTGACAGGTGCAGCCGCGCGGCGGCGCGACCGATGTGGCCTTCCTGGGCAACGGCCAGAAAGTCGCGCAGGTCATGCAGATCCATGTGGGGCATTTCTCGCTCGAAGAAACAAAATGTTCAAACGGTATCGAGATTGTAAAAAATAGTATTGGACGGTATCAGACACCAGTGGCAAAGTCCCCTCGCTCAAGCGAGCGCCCGCTTATTCGAACCAGGGCGCCGCCAAGGAGGAGCCAAGACCCATCATGACCGGTACCCCCGCTTTCGACCCTGCCGCCCGTTACGTTCGCATCATGCACGAGCGCCCCGATGGCATGCTCGAGTTCGAGTTTGCCGTCGGCGAACCTGAGCTGTTCGTCGAAATGGTCATGCCCCGCGCCGCATTCGAGCAGTTCTGCCGCGACCAGCGGGTCCAGCCCACGCACGGGCCCTTGCCATCCGCCGCCGCCGGCAGCGACGCGCACGAATGGGACTGGAGCCTGCGCGCGGCGCGCGAAAAGCACTTCCGGCACGAGCCTTGAACACACCCCCCGCATTTCCATCACACCACGAGAGGAGACTCCCCCTATGCAGATCGACTTGAGAACCGTCAGCATCACCCCGCTGCGGCAAACCTTCAACCACATCGCCGACCGGCTGGGCGCCGACAAGGCGGCTTCGCGCTACATCGAAGCCACGATGGACGTGCAATCGGCCGCCAATTTCCACTACCGGCCGACCTGGGATCCGGCGCACGAGGAGTTCGACGCCTCGCGCACCCAGATCGTGATGAAAGACTGGTACGCGCTGAAAGACCCGCGCCAGCTTTACTACGGCACCTACACGC
>CAYTPC010000038.1:0-39573 GCA_964439605.1 uncultured Burkholderiaceae bacterium | reverse complement strand
GGCGGTAAATTTGACCAGCAGCGTCACCGGCACGCCGTCTTGCAGCCGCGCATCAGCAGCGGGCGAGAGCAGCGCCAGCGCCTTGTCGTGCATCGCCATGCCGTCTTCGGCATAGCTGATCTTCTTCCACGGGAACCAGGTGGAGCGCGCCTGCATCGCCGTGACCGCGCCCAGATTGGCCAGCAGCAAGGGATCGCCCGGCTCGGCCTGAACCAATCGGGAAAATTTTTCGACCGCCGCCGGCACCTGCGATGAATCCCCAGCCAGCGCCGCCTGCACGTGCCGGTAGGCATCCTGAAACTGCGCGCCGGTCGCCGCGTTGGCGCCGGTGACAAACAGGCTCGCGGCCACGGTGAATGTGAATGCGAGCGCAAATGCGGTTTTTTTCATGCTCCCCCCCCTGATCTTCTATTGATTGAAACTTGGGCGATTGCGCGCGCTGCCGCCCGAAGGTGCGAGGAGTTTGGAGCCAAACATTTACAGTATCCTTACAGTATCCTTACAGTGCCTTGCCATGTTCTTCTGACGGCAGCGCCGGGTAATCGATGTATCCCTTGGCGCCGCCGCCGTAAAAGGTGCTGGTGTCCCAGGGGGTGAGCGGCGCGTCTTCGCGCAGGCGGCGCACGAGATCGGGGTTGGAGATGAAAGCCCGGCCGAAGGAAACCAGGTCCGCCCCCGCGGCGAGCGCCTGCTCTGCCAACTGCTTGTCGTAGCCGTTGTTGACCATCCAGGCGGCCTGGCCGCCGGCGGCGCGGTAGCTGGCGTACAGCGCGGCATAGTCGAAGGGGCGGTCGGGTATTTCGCGCGCGCCGCCGGTTGAGCCTTCAATCACGTGGATATAAGCAAGCGGCTGCCTTGCAAGCCGGCGAACGAGGTATTCGAACAGCGGCTGCGGGTCGGCGTCGTAGGCGTCATTGGCTGGCGTGACGGGCGACAGGCGAATGCCGCACCGGCCCGGGCCGACCGCGTCAACCACTCCGCGCACCACTTCGAGCGTAAGCCGGACACGGTTTTCGATCGAGCCGCCGTAGTCGTCGGTGCGCTGGTTCGAGCCGGTTTTCAGAAACTGGTCAAGCAGATAACCGTTGGCCGCATGGATTTCGACGCCGTCAAAACCGGCGCTTTTTACCGCGTTGCGCGCCGCGACCTGGAAATCGTGCACGATACCCGGCAGCTCTTCAAGCTCAAGCGCGCGCGGTTTGGAGGCGGGCGTAAAGACCACCACGCCATTTTGAATCAGCGCCGTGCGGGCTTTTGCCGTAATGGCCGATGGCCCCACGGGCGGAGCATGGCCGGGTTGCAATTCGACGTGAGAAATACGGCCCACGTGCCAGAGCTGCACGGCGATCTTGCCGCCGCATTGGTGCACCGCGTCGGTCACGCGCTTCCAGCCGTCGAGCTGCTCGCTCGTGTACAGGCCCGGCACGTTCGAGTAGCCGTGGCTCTGGGGGTTGATGGCGGCGCCTTCGGTGATCAGCAGGCCCGCGGTGGCGCGCTGGGTGTAGTACGTAACGGCCATTTCAGGCGGAATTGCGTTAACCGCACGATTTCGGGTGACCGGCGCCATGACGACGCGGTTGGCCAATTGCAGTGCACCGACCTGGATGGGGTCAAAAAGTGTGGGCATGATCTTTCCAGAAAAAGAATACATACGGCCTGCTTCACCGCTGGACGTGCCGTTTTCGGTGCTCAGGGGCTGTTCATCAATCTATTCGGGGCCGAATAGATGATAAACAGGCTCTCAGCTCAAAAGGCCAAAAGGTGGATAAAGGCGCACTTTCGCGTGTGCGCCACGTGGCCATCCCGAGGCAATCCTGAGGTCAATGCGCCCAGGTCCGCCATGCAATCAGCAATGCGTGTCGTTGCGCGCAATGGACAGCAGGTGCTCGACTTCTTCGGCGTATTTGCGCAAGTTGCTTTCGTGCCAGCGGCGAATCAGCCACATGCAGCCGGCCACCACCACGCCGAAGATGCTGATCGCCGCATAGGCCGACATGTCCAGGATCCCGGTGCAGGCGCTGTAGAGGCCGCCCAACAGCAAAATGCAGGCCTGTTCGTTGAAGTTCTGCACCGCGATCGAACGGCCCGCGCCCATCAGGTTGTGGCCGCGGTGCTGCAATAGCGCATTCATCGGCACCACGAGAAAACCGCCGATCCCGCCGAGTACGACCAGGAAAGGCACCGCGACCCAGACGTTGTGGATGAAATTCATCGCGATCACCAGCAAGCCCATCAGGATGCCCAACGGGATCACGCTGGTGGCCTTGTCCAGCCGCACCCGCGCCGAAGCGAGCACCGCGCCGATCGCGGTGCCGATAGCGACCACGCCGGTCAGCGCCGAAGCCCGCGCAACGTCGTAATTGAGCGCAACCGCGGCCCAGGCCAATACGACGTATTTGAGGTTACCGCCCGCGCCCCAGAACAGCGTGGTGGTGCCCAGCGAAATCTGGCCGAGCTTGTCGTTCCACAAGCGCCGGTTGCAGTGCCAGAAGTCAGGCAGCAGCGCCAGCAGGTTGTGCACGATTCCATGCTGCGGGCTTGCGCGCAGCGGCCGCATCGGAACGCCCGTGAGCGGAATGCGGGTGTTGAACCAGGCGGCCAGCGCATAAACGCCGATCAGCACCACGATCGCCGCCTGCGCGGGCGCATCGATGCCGGTGTTGATGAACGGCACGTCGATGGCAAGCAAGTAGCTCGACACCCGATAGTCCACGAGCACACCGCCGAACGCGATGCCCAGGATGATCGATGCGACGGTCAGCCCTTCGATCCAGCCATTGGCCTTGACCAGTTGCGAGGGCGGCAGCAGCTCGGTGAGGATGCCGTATTTGGCCGGGGAATAGGCCGCCGCGCCGAGCCCGACGATTGCGTAGGACAGCAGCGGGTGCGAGCCCACGAGCATCATCAGGCAGCCAACCATCTTGATGGCGTTGCTGATGAACATCACGCGCCCCTTGGGCAGCGCGTCGGCGAAGGCGCCCACCACCGGCGCGAGCACGACGTAAAACACCGCGAAGATCGGCACCAGCGCGGGTCCTTGCCAGTCCGGCATGCCCGCGTTGCGCAGCAACTCGACGGCAGCCACGAACAGAGCTTGGTCGGCCAGTGACGAAAAGAACTGAGCCGACATGATCGTATGGAAGCCGCGTTTCATCGGGAATCTGTACGAGCCGGTAAAAAATACCAGCAATTGTGAAATTCGGTTTCCATTGCAAAGAAGGCGTCGTTATAGCATGACGCTCGCAGTGCCAAAATCGGCAGTTGTCCCCGCCGCGTGCGGGCCTTGCGTATTTCCACTCAAGTTCAACCGGATCCTTCGCGTGCCGCGCCCCATCATCGCCACCGTTCATTGTCAGGCTTTGGCGCACAACCTCGGCATTGCGCGGCGCGCGGCGTGCGATGCGCGCGTATGGGCGGTGGTCAAGGCCGATGCCTACGGCCACGGCATCGAGCGCGTGTTCGAGGGTTTGCGAGCCGCCGACGGCTTCGCGCTGCTTGACCTGGACGAAGCCGAGCGCCTGCGCGCGCTGGGCTGGCGCGGGCCGGTGTTGCTGCTCGAAGGCGTGTTCGAGCCGCGCGATCTTGAAGCGTGCTCGCGCCTGGGCCTGTGGCACACGGTGCATTGCGACGCGCAGATCGACATGCTGGCCGCGCACAAAACCCAGCAGCCGCACCGCGTTTTCCTCAAGATGAATTCGGGCATGAACCGGCTGGGTTTCGCGCCCCATCGCTTCCGCGCCGCATGGAGCCGGCTTGACGCGCTGCCGCAGGTGGACGAGATTTCGCTGATGACGCACTTCGCCGATGCCGACAGCGACGGCGAACGCGGCATCGCCCTCCCGCTGGCTGTTTTCGAGCAGGCCGCGCAGGATCTGCCCGGCGAGCGATCCCTTGCGAATAGCGCGGCCTTGCTGCGGCATGCCGGCGGCAGTCAGACGCGTGTCAGCGCCGATTGGGTGCGCCCCGGCATCATGCTGTACGGCAGCTCGCCCGACTTTCCCTCGCACGACGCGGCGCACTGGGGGCTGCACAGCGCGATGACCTTGAGCACACGCCTGATCAGCACCCGCACGATACAGCCCGGCGAGGCCGTGGGCTACGGCTCGTGCTTTACCGCCACGCAGCCGATGCCGATCGGCATCGCCGCCGTGGGCTATGGCGACGGCTATCCGCGCCATGCCCAGACGGGCACGCCGGTTTTGGTTGACGGCGTGCGCACGCGCACGCTCGGCCGCGTGAGCATGGACATGATCGCCGTCGACCTTTCGCCCGTGCCCGGTGCCGCCATCGGCGCCGAAGTCACGCTATGGGGGCGCGCCGCGAACGCCGCCGTGCTGTCGATCGACGAAGTGGCCCACGCCGCCGGTACCGTGGGTTATGAACTGATGTGCGCGGTGGCGCGCCGGGTGCCGATACGGGCGGCCGACTGAACGGGCCTCATGCGCGACCCCGGCCGCCGGGCGGCGAAGCCAATTCCCGAATCCGCTGCACGTGTGCCGTCAGCGAGCGCATCGCCACCGGCCATATCGCCTGCGGCACGTCGTCGTAGGCCAGCGCAAGCCAGTCTTCCATCGTGCCCTGGGGCCGTTCGCGCATCGCCTGCGCGACGCGCGATTCGCGCTGCAGCCGATGCGCCTTGAGCCGCGCGATGGCGTCACGCGCGTTGGCAATCACGTAGCCGTGCGCCGGCAGGATGAATTCGATGCCGCCTTCGGCACAGGCGGCGTCGAGCCGGTCCAGCGAGTCGAGGTAATCGCTCATGTCGCCATCGGGCGGATCGATGACCGTGGTGCTGCCGCTGAGTATGTGGTCGCCCGAGAACAGCAGGCCGTCTTCTTCGAGCACCAGGCACAGGTGGTTGGCCGCGTGCCCCGGCGTGTGAACCACGCGCAGCGTGTGCGTGATGGCCTGCCCATCGGACGAAGCGCCGCGCAGGACGAGCCGTTCGCCGTCGGCCGGTGCGCGCTCGGGCGTGAAGCGCGCACTGGGCCGCGCCGTCGGCGCCGAGGGCAGGCCCAGCACGGGCGGGCGTTGCGGACACAGGTTTTGCAGCAGAAAGGCGCCGGGCGCATGGTCGGGGTGTGAATGGGTGCAGACGATCAGGCGGATGTCACCGCCGGCCGCGCGCCACAGCCGCTGCACGTGGCCGGCGTCGTCCGGGCCGGGGTCGATCGCGATGTAGCCGGTGTTCGCGTCGCCAACCAGGTAGCTGTTGGTGCCGGGGCCGGTCATCGGACTGGGGTTCGGGGCCGTCAGGCGCTGCACGTTTTTGAGCAGGCGCACGGGCTCGTCATGCTGCCAGTCGACCGAATGCTTGATTTGTCCGTCGGGGCAGACCAGCATCAATTCGCCATAAGGCGGCTCGTGCTCCATGTAGCGTTCGACGTTCTTGCCCGATAGGCCGGCGCGCGGGCAACTGGTCCATAGCGGCTTTTCGTGCGCGCAGGCGGCAAGTACCGCATCGACGGTGCTGAATGCCGTGAGCCACTGGAGGGTGCGCACGGTGGGAAAGATGATCGCGAAGCGATTCTCGGCATGACGCGCCAGCGCGTCGGCGGGCTGCACCCAGCAGGGCTCGAATTGCTCGGCCTGGTCGGCCACCGGCTCCTGGCCGGCGGGCATGCGTGCCGCCAGAAAGGGCACGTCGAAACGCTTGGGCATGTCGCGGTCGGTGATCCAGTGCGCGAGGGTGTAGACCTCGTGCGTGGCCAGGCGCAGACCGCGGGTCGCGCAGGCTTGGAAGAAGGCGGCCGGGTCGGCCTTGCGGTCCAGCGCCGCGATGTCCTCGGGGCCGGACGGCGCGCCGCCCGGACGGTGCGCCAGCAGCACGCCCAACTCCTCGAAAGTCTCGCGCACGGCGGCGATGGCTTCGATGAGCTGCTCCTTGCTCTGGGTCGGCCGGCGCATGGCAATCGATTCGGCGGCCGCATCGGCCTGGTCGATGCGGCCGCCGGGAAATACGTAGACGCCCGGCGCGAAGCTCGCGTGTTCGGAGCGCCGCGTCATCAGGACTTCCAGGCCTGTTGGGGCGTCGCGCAGCAGCAAGATGGTGGCGGCCGGCCAGACCGGGGCAGGTTCGCGGTGCGGATGGATGTGTTGTTCGGGGCGGATCATTGGAGGAAACCTTCACCTTCAAAGTGGGATGAGGCTTTATATCGGCATCGGCGCCTTGGTGCGGGTCGCCTGTGTGCCAAATGTTGACGTGGCTGCGAATTCAAGTCCCTTTCCGCGGGAAATCCCTGAGACGCGGCATCCCACATCAGGCCGTGACCATCTCTCTCTTCGGAACCGGGTCGCCTCGATAGAGCATCCGCGCGGATAATTGGCCGATGCGAATCGGCTTTACCAAGATGCAAGGCGCCGGCAATGATTTCGTCGTGCTCGACGAGACGCGCGGGTTGCTGGGACTGACGGCGGCACAGTACCGTTTTCTCGCGAACCGCCATTTCGGCGTTGGTGCCGACCAGATTCTCAGCGTGCGGCCCGCGTCAGTGCCCGGCGCCGATTTCCAGTACGTGATCCACAACGCCGACGGCGGCCAGGTCGAACAGTGCGGCAACGGCGCGCGCTGCTTCATGCGCTTCGTGCGCGAGCGCGGCCTGAGCAGCAAGGACGTGCTGCGCGTGCAGACGCTCGCCGGCCTGATCGAACTGCGCATGGCGCCCGATGGCCGCGTCACGGTCGATATGGGCGTGCCGGAATTTGAACCCGCGCGCGTGCCTTTCGATTCCGCCGGACTCGATCCGGTGCCTGACGGCGCGTGGCAGATGTGGCCCCTGGTGCTGGATGCGCAAAGCACGATGCAAAACACGACGCAAAACACGATCGTCCCGGTGGCCGTGCTGTCGATGGGCAACCCCCACGCGGTACGGATCGTCCAGGACATCGAGCGCGCGCCGGTCGCGCAGCAGGGCCCGCTCATCGAGCGGCATCGGCGCTTTCCGCAGCGCGTGAACGCCGGCTTCATGCAGATCGTCGATCGTGCGCAGGTGCGCCTGCGCGTCTACGAACGCGGCGCCGGCGAGACGCTTGCCTGCGGCACCGGCGCCTGCGCCGCCGTCGTGGCGGGCATCCGGCTCGGGCGGCTCGACGCACGGGTGGACGTGCACACGCGCGGCGGCACGCTGACCATTGAGTGGGCCGGCATGGGCCAGCCGGTGCGGATGACCGGCCCGGCTGTTACCGTTTTTGAAGGCGAAATTGAACTGCCCGAGTCATCATGAATCCTGTAACCACCCTCTCCGCCATGAATCCGATCACCGAGGACGACATCGCCAACTACCTGGCCAATACGCCCGACTTTTTTGAACGCCATGCATCGATGCTCGCGCAAGTGCAGCTCACCAGCCCGCATGGCAACCGCGCGGTGAGCCTGCAGGAGCGCCAGGCCGAAATGCTGCGCGAGAAGATCAAGGCGCTCGAACAGCGCATCATCGAAATGGTGCGCCACGGAACCGAGAATGTGGTCACTGCCGACCGGCTGCAGCGTTGGACGCTGGCCCTGCTGACCATGCGCGAGCCGCGTGCGATGCCGCGGCAGATCGTGGACGATTTGCAAACGCTGTTTCTGGTTCCGCAGGTGGCGTTGCGGGTCTGGGATTGCGATGAGGCGTACCGCGATGAGCCCTACGCGCAGGAGGTTAGCGAGGACCTCAAGGTGCTGGCTTCGTCGCTGGCCTCGCCTTACTGCGGGGTTAATTCAGGTGCCGAGCCGGTGAACTGGTTTGCCGATCCGCGCGCGGCGGTGTCGGTCGCGATGATTGCGTTGCGCGTCGAGCCCCAGGCGCCGGCTTTCGGCCTGCTGGTACTGGCTTCGCCCGACGCGCAGCGCTTTCATGCCGACATGGGCACCGATTTTCTTGAGCGCATTGCACAACTCGCGTCGGCGGCGCTATCGCGGTTGTGGGCCTGATCGGCGCTGGAGGGTTATTCAGAGGATCTTTCGGTGCGGCAGCATCCCAATTAAGGCTCAGGTTCAGTGATGGCGGACGACGACATCGGCCTGGTTGAAGCCTACCTCGCGCACGTGCGCGTCCAGCGCCGGCTTGCCGCGCGCACGGTCGAGTTGTATGCCGAACATCTGCAGATGCTGCACGCGCGCGCAGCCGAAGAAGGCACGCCGCTGGTGCAAGTGCAGCCGGCGCAAGTGCGCCGCTGGATGATGCAGATGCACGGGGCCGGACGCGCCCCGCGCGGTATCGCGCTGGTGCTGTCGTGCTGGCGCAGCTTTTACCGCTGGCTCGGCGCACAAGGACACGTCAAGACGAATCCTTTGCAGGACGTGCATGCCCCCAAAGCCAGCCGGCCCTTGCCCAAGGCGCTCGCCGTGGACGAGGCGATGCAACTGGCCGACCTGCGCGATGCCGATGCCGATCCCTGGAGCGAGGTGCGCGACCGGGCCATCGTCGAGCTTCTCTACGGCTGCGGCCTGCGGGTCAGCGAGCTGGTCGGGCTCGACCTGCTTGCGGGCAAGGATGCGCGCGGCTGGGTCGATTGCGACGCGGGCGAGGCCCACGTGCTCGGCAAGGGCGGCAAGTGGCGCAGCGTGCCGGTAGGCCGCCAGGCGGTGCGCGCGCTGCAGGACTGGCTTGCGGTGCGCGGCGATTGCGTGGCGCTGCACACCGCCGCGCCGGCCGATGCGGCGGCGCTGTTCGTCGGGCGCCACGGGCAGCGCTTTTCGGCTGCCTCGATCTGGCACCGGCTGCGCGGGCGCAGCTTCAAGGCCGGGCTTGCGCAGCCGGTACATCCGCACATGCTGCGCCATTCCTTCGCAAGCCACGTGCTGCAATCGAGCGGTGATCTGCGCGCGGTGCAGGAACTGCTGGGCCACGCGAACATCACCTCGACGCAGATCTATACGAGGCTCGATTTCCAGCACTTGGCCAAGGTGTACGACGCCGCGCATCCACGGGCCGACGCCTCGCCGGAATCGGCGCAGCAGGGGGCTGCCAAGCGGCGGGGGCGGCCCTGAATCTGGCCAGCACCGCGTACTTGCGTCTTGATTGTCGCGGTAGGAATGCCCATTGCTAGGCTCCCGTACAGACCCGGATCCGCCCGATTCGTGCGCATGTATTCTAGGAGATGTGTGCAATATACTAAGGTGTATTCCTTTTTGTACAAGGAGCTTGCGATGCAAAGCATGACTATTGAACAACTACGAGCCGCAAGCGGTGCTGGTGGCGTGGAGGGTGTGACCCTGAAAGGGCAAGGTGGTGCGTTTCTTGTGCAAATCGCCACGCGTAGTGGGACCTCAGCCTTGCTGTCGAAGGCCCGTAGCGACGAGCCGCGCCGCTTCGGCAATCCCGTGGCTGCCTTGAACGTTTTGCGAGGCGTGGGCATCACCGTTGGCCAGTTCGACGCCAGCGAGTGGAACCCGAGCGAGAAGGAAGAGACCCCCGGTAACCGTGGCCGGGCCGAGGCGATGCGCAAGGCGCACCAAGCCGCCGCTTACTCGAAACAACTGGCTGACGAGATTCAGGAAGCCATCGACGATCCTCGGCCGAACCTCTCTCACGATGATGTGATGGCCGAAATGGATGCCGACATTGCCACCCTGATGGCCGAGCACAAGCCGGCGACGAGGAAGCGCGCATGAAGGAGCAGCAGCGCCAGTTTGCCAAGGACAACTGATCCGTGGCGAAGGCAAAGCTCCCTTACCGTATCGAGTGGCGACCGAAGGCCCGCGAGGATTTGCGCGGCATCGTTCGCTACATCGGCAAAGACAACCCGATCGGAGCGCTCAGCTTCGGGCAGGAACTGCGCAACAAGACCGTGCCTCTTGCACAACATCCGGAGCTTGGCCGCGCTGGGCGGCCGGGCCTGCCGGACTATGTGCGCACGCTGGTCGTCCATCGGCATTACATCCTGTTCTATCGTGTGCTGGATGAGGCGCGCATCGTGGAAATTTTGCGAGTCAGGCACACGGCACAGCAAACGCCGCAACGGGTGTGAATGGGGATGCCAGCGGCATCCCCCGCTGTCGCTGGCCTCGCTGCCGACCACTCGTACCCCTGATTGCCTGCAAGCGTTGCCGATCCTCTGCGCGATCGTGACGCCTGACAGCTCACATTAAACTGAACCTTTTTAACGACAGACACTCTCATGGCCCTTATTCCCGCCACCATCCTTACCGGCTTTCTCGGTTCGGGCAAGACCACGCTGCTCAAGCGTGTGCTCAACGAGGCACACGGGCAGAAGATTGCGGTGATCGAGAACGAATTTGGCGAGGAAAACATCGACAGCGACATCCTCTTGACCGAGTCGAAGGAGCAGATCGTGCAGATGAGCAACGGCTGTGTCTGTTGCACCATCCGCGAGGATCTGCGCGAAACGCTGCAACTGCTCGCGGCCAAGAAACGCAAAGGGTTGCTCGATTTCGACCGTGTCGTGATCGAAACCACCGGGCTGGCCGACCCGGGCCCGGTCGCGCAGACCTTTTTCATGGACGATGAAATCGCCGAGACCTACCTGCTCGATTCGATCATCACGCTGGTGGACGCCAAACATGCGGCGCAGCAATTCAACGATCGCCAGGAGGCGCGCCGGCAGGTCGGGTTTGCAGACCAGATCTTCATCAGCAAGAGCGATCTGGTGTCCAAGGATGAACTGGACGCCCTCATGCACCGTCTGACGCACATGAACCCGCGTGCGCCGCAGCGCCTGGCGCATTTCGGCGAGGTGCCGATCGCCGAGGTATTCGATCTGCGCGGCTTCAACCTCAATGCCAAGCTGGACATCGACCCGGATTTCCTCAAGGAAGACGAGCACCACCATCACGGCGATCACGATCATGTGCACGGCGAGCATTGCGACCATCCTTCGCATGCGCATGACGGCCACGGCCATCACCATCATCACGACGACGATGTAAAAAGCTTCGTTTACCGCGCCCAGCGGCCTTTCGATCCGGCGCGGCTAGAGGATTTTCTCGGCGCGATCGTGAACATCTACGGGCCGCGCATGCTGCGCTACAAAGGTGTCCTGTGCATGAAAGGCATCCAGCGCAAGGTTATTTTCCAAGGTGTGCACCAACTTATGGGCAGCGATTTGGGGCCCGCTTGGAGCCCGGGCGAGCCGCGGGAGAGCAAGATGGTGTTCATCGGTATTGATCTGCCGCGTGACATTTTTGAGCAAGGGTTGACGCAGTGCTTGGTTTGAGCGCACCGAGGGACGGGAAGTTTCTATACAATCCGCGCGCCTAATCATTTAGGGGGCCGTGTCCGGCCGTACAGCTGCGTGAGCTTTCAGCGCGCGGGTGCGGGCAGCATGGCATCGTGATTCGCATTGAGAACAACTCCACCCTGTAGAAGGGCACTGCGCGTGCCCCAAAGGTAAAATGAAGGAGCCGTCACGTGAAAAAAGCTGTCGCCAAGGCCAAGCCAGCGTCCAAACCCGTCGCCAAGAAAGCGGTGGCTGCGAAGCGGACGCCGCATGCGGTCAAGAAAACCACGGCGAAAGCAGTGGCGGGTCCACGCGTTAATGTGGTCAAAGGTGCGCCGCCAAAGGCGCCGCCCGTTGCTCGCAAGGCGCGCACCGTCACCACGGCGCCAGCGCCGGCGGCTCGTCCCGTGCCAGTTGTCGCACCGGTTGCCGCGCCAGCTGAGCCGGTGACGCGCGCCAGCCGTGCATCGCGGCTGGCGCTGATTACCGTTCCTTCCTTGCCTCCGTCGGTGGCTTCCACCGCGGCCAAGTCCAGTTTCATCCAAAACATGTCTACAACAACTCTCGCTCCCCCGCCACCCGTCACGATCAAAAAGGATCCCAAACTGGCCAACAATTGGAAAACCAAGCCGATCGAGGATCTCTGCGATGAGGAAATCATCGCCATGCCTGATGCTGAATACATGAACGAAACGCAGATGGCGTTTTTCCGCCTGAAGCTGCAGCGGCTGAAGCAAGACATCCTCGAAAACGCAGACGAAACCACCGAACACCTGCGTGAAGACACCATCGTCGTCCCCGATCCGGCCGACCGTGCCACCATTGAAGAAGAACACGCGCTGGAGTTGCGCACGCGCGACCGCGAGCGCAAGCTGCTCAAGAAGATCGAGCAATCGATCGCGCGCATCGATGGGGGCGATTATGGGTATTGCGACGAAACCGGCGAACCCATCGGCGTCGGCCGGCTGATTGCACGGCCGACCGCGACGCTCTCGCTGGAGGCGCAGCAGCGCCGCGAGCTCAAGCAGAAGATGTTCGGGGATTGATAATCCGGCTCGCGGCCTTGTTGCTCGCCGTCTGATTTCCCATGCTTGCGGTTGGCGGAGCTGATTTCCGCCGGCTGCTCTTTGGGTACGTCCAAGCCCGCGCAGGCAGGCTTGGAACCGCAGCCCTCGGCCCCTTCTGCCGGCGCAATCCCAGTGGACCGGCCGGTTCCTCGGGATTCCTGGCCTTGGCTGCGCCGGTTTTTCATGGGGCGCGGGTGGCGGGAAGAGTAATTGATCACTAATATGACGCCGATGGAACAGTTTCACGGAACCACGATTCTCAGCGTCCGGCGCAAAACCCCGGACGGCGATCAGGTCACTATCGGCGGCGACGGCCAGGTGACGTTGGGCAACATCATCGTCAAGGGCTCGGCGCGCAAGGTGCGGCGCTTGTACAACGGCAAGGTGCTTGCGGGCTTCGCGGGCGCGACGGCCGATGCCTTTACCTTGTTCGAACGCTTCGAGGCCAAACTCGACAAGCATCAGGGCCAGCTCGCGCGGGCCGCGATCGAGCTGACCAAGGATTGGCGCACCGACCGCGTGCTGCGCCGGCTGGAAGCCATGCTGGCGGTGGCCGACGCGAGCACTTCGCTGATCATCACCGGCAACGGCGACGTGCTCGAACCCGAACAGGGCATCGTTGCCATCGGCTCGGGCGGCGCCTATGCGCAGTCGGCCGCCAAGGCGTTGCTCGAGAACACGCAATTGAGCGCCGAAGAAATCGTGCGCAAATCGCTTGCGATCGCGGGCGAGTTGTGCATTTACACCAACATGCATCACACGATCGAGACACTCTGATGTCGATGACGCCCCAGGAAATCGTCTCGGAACTGGACAACCATATCGTCGGACAGTTCCAGGCCAAGCGCGCGGTGGCCATTGCACTGCGCAACCGCTGGCGCCGCCAGCAGGTGGAAGACAGGCTGCGCGCCGAGATCACGCCCAAGAACATTCTCATGATCGGCCCCACCGGCGTTGGAAAGACCGAAATCGCGCGCCGGCTCGCGCGCTTGGCCGATGCGCCCTTCATCAAGGTCGAGGCGACCAAATTCACCGAGGTCGGCTACGTCGGCAAGGATGTCGATTCGATCATCCGCGATCTGGCCGAGGTGGCCGTCAAGCAGACGCGCGAGGCCGAGCAGGCCAAGGTGCGGGTGCGCGCCGAAGATGCCGCCGAGGAACGCATCCTTGACGCTTTGCTGCCGGCCGCGCGCAACGCCGATGGCAGCATCGACGCCGACGGCGGCGGCAGCGCCACGCGCCAGGCTTTTCGCAAGAAGTTGCGCGAAAAGCAATTGGACGACAAGGAGATCGAAATCGATGTGGCGCCTTCGCGCCCTGCGATCGAAATCGTCGGCCCGTCGGGCATGGAAGAGATGGCCGAGCAACTGCGCGGCATGTTCGGCCAGATGGGCGGCGCGCTGCCGCGCTCCACGCGCAAGCTCAAGATCGGCCAAGCGATGCAATTGCTCATCGACGAGGAGGCCGCCAAGCTCGTCAACGAAGATGAAATCCGCGCGCAGGCGATTGCCAACGCCGAGCAGAACGGCATCGTTTTCATCGACGAAATCGACAAGGTCGCCACGCGCAGCGACATGCATAGCGCCGATGTTTCACGCCAGGGCGTGCAGCGCGATCTGCTGCCGCTGGTTGAAGGCACGACCGTGAGCACCAAATACGGCGTGGTGCGCACCGACCACATCCTGTTCGTGGCCAGCGGCGCGTTTCACCTGTCCAAGCCCAGCGACCTGATCCCCGAGCTGCAAGGGCGCTTTCCGATCCGCGTCGAATTGCAGTCGCTGTCGGTGCAGGACTTCGAAAGCATCCTGACGCAGACGCGCGCCTCGCTGGTCAAGCAGTATCAGGCGCTGCTGGCAACCGAAGACGTGGCGCTCGAATTCACGCCCGAGGGCATCACCCGCATCGCCACCATCGCCTTCGAGGTCAACGAGCGCACCGAAAACATCGGCGCGCGCCGGCTGTCCACGGTCATGGAGCGCCTGCTCGACGAGGCCAGCTTCGATGCCGCGCGTTTTGCCGGCCAGACGATTCGCATTGATGCAGCCTATGTCGATGCCCGGCTGGAGGTGCTCAGCCGTGACGAAGATCTCTCGCGTTTCATACTTTGATCGCCCTGTGTTTAATGAAGCACATTCGGTATTTCGTCCAAGTGCTTGCATTCAAACGATTTTTGGCAATCTTTACTTTTTGTAAGAATTGCTAAGTTATTGATTCCATTTGAAAAAACACGCAGCGACCCGTTGCATTGCCGCAGTTTCCTGTTACAGTGCAATAAAGTGGAGTTAAGTGGGAAAAAGTGTTGTGAAAGGGCTTTCACAACCCCCAAAACTCAGGTCAAAGGAATTGGTGCTCGTGTTTCAGGGTGCGTCATCGTTGAGTCTGGATGCCAAGGGGCGCCTGTCCGTCCCAACGCGGCACCGTGACGTGCTGGCGGCCACGGCTGGCGGCCAGCTCACGATCACGCGCCATCCGCACGGCTGCCTGATGATCTTCCCGCGCCCGGCGTGGGAGCAGTTCCGTGAGCGCATCGCCGCGATGCCGCTGAAGGAGCAGTGGCTCAAGCGCCTGTTCCTCGGCAACGCGATCGACGTGGAAATGGATGCTTCGGGCCGCGTGCTGGTTTCGCCCGAACTGCGCGCCGCCACCGGCATCGCGCGCGACGTGCTCTTGCTGGGCATGGGCAGCCATTTCGAGCTGTGGGACAAACCCACCCACGATGCCAAGGAAGCCGAGGCGCTGGCTGCCAGCCAAGCGTCCGAGGCGCTGCAGAACCTGGCTTTCTGAAAGCGACGTGTTGGAACCCGTATGGCAACACACCACCGTACTCCTGGACGAAGCAGTCGATGCGCTCCAGGCCGTGGGCTCGCGCGCGACCTTTGTCGATGCGACCTTCGGCCGCGGCGGGCACAGCCGGGCCATTCTCGCGCGGCTCGCCCCCGAGGGCCGTCTGATCGCCTTCGACAAGGATGCCGAGGCCGTGGCGGCAGCGCGGAAGATTGCCGATGCGCGTTTTTCGGTTCTGCACCAAAGCTTTGCACGGCTTGGCGAATTGCCGCCAGGCAGCGTGGCCGGCGTCCTGATGGATCTCGGCGTCAGCTCTCCCCAAATCGACAACCCCGCACGGGGTTTTTCTTTTCGTTCCGATGGTCCACTGGACATGCGCATGGACGCTACGCGCGGCCAGAGCGTGGCCGACTGGCTGGCCACGGCCGGTACACGACAGATAGCCGAGGTAATTCGTGACTATGGCGAAGAGCGGTTTGCTGTTCCGATTGCAAAGGCGATTGTTGCTCGCCGACAGGAACGGGGCCCTGTTTCAACCACCGCCGAGCTGGCCGAACTCGTGGCTGGCGCGGTCAAAACCCGCGAGCCGGGCCAGAACCCTGCAACGCGCACATTTCAGGCTCTTCGGATTTTCATCAACGCCGAGCTTGAAGAACTGCAACAGGCGCTAGAGGCGAGTTTGAACGTGTTGCATCCTCATGGTCGGCTGGCGGTGATCAGTTTCCATTCATTGGAGGATCGCATCGTCAAGCAATTCATCGCCAGGCATTCGCGCGAGGTCTTCGACCGCCGCGCGCCCTTTGCCGCGCCGCGTGCGATGAAACTGCGCGCGCTGGGGCGCATCCGGCCGTCGCAGGCCGAGGTCGAGGCCAATCCGCGTGCGCGCAGCGCGATCCTGCGAGTGGCCGAACGCATGCAGGAGCCGGTATGACGCGGCTGAACCTGTTTTTGCTGCTGGCGGTGCTGGCTTCGGCGCTGTACGTGGTGCGTACACAGTACCAGTCGCGCCAATTGTTCACGGAGATGTACCGCGAGCAGCTCGAAGCGCGCCGGATCGAGACCGAGTTCGATCGCCTGCAGGTCCAAAAGCGTGCGCAGGCCACGCCGCTGCGCGTCGAAAAGCTGGCCAAGGAACGGCTCAGGATGCACACCGTCACGCCGGCGATCACGCAGTACGTGCGCGAGGACGGCAGCGTGATTCCGATCGTCGCGCCGCAACCGGTTTTGGTGGCGCCGCAGCAATCCGGCGGCAGGAGGCATGCGCGATGAGGCGCAGCCCCGACATCCGGTACGCCGTCAGCCCGCTGCTGGCGAGCAAGACGCCGGTGTGGCGCAGCAAGTTCATCGTGGCGATGATCGCGCTGGGTTTCGTCGCGCTCGCGGGCCGTGCGGCTTACGTGCAGGTATTCGGTAACGCTTTCTTTCTGCACCAGGGCGCCGTGCGTTACGCACGCACGCTGGTGCTGCCGGCCAACCGCGGACGCATTCTCGACCGCAACGGCCTGTTGCTCGCGTCGAGCGTGGTCGCGCCCAGCGTCTGGGCCATTCCCGAGGACGTGCAGCGCAACGACTCCAGCGTGCGCGCCAAGCTGCGGCAGATGAGCCGGCTGCTGGGCATGAGCTGGCAGGAACTCGACAAAAAGCTCCAGGACGAAGACAAGACTTTCGTCTGGATTCGCCGCCAGGTTGATGAGCCGGTGGCCAAGCAGGTCATGGAGTTAGGGATCAAAGGCATCTATTTGCAGAAGGAATACAAGCGCCAGTACCCCGAAGGCGAAGCGGCGGCTCACGTGGTCGGCTTTACCAACGTCGAGGACAACGGCCAGGAAGGAATCGAACTGGCCTTCAACAAAGATCTGGCCGGCAAGCCGGGTTCGCAGCGCGTGATCAAGGATCGTCTCGGCCGCGTGGTCGAGGGCGTGGGCGAGACGGTGCCGCCGCTGGACGGCAAGGACATCCAGCTCTCGATCGACAGCAAGGTGCAGTTCTTCGCCTATCAGAAGCTGCGCGATGCCGTCACTTTCAACAAGGCCAAGGCCGGCAGCGTGGTGGTGCTGGACGCGCTGACCGGCGAAGTGCTCGCACTGGCCAACTATCCGAGCTACGTGCCTGACAAGCGCCGCAACCTCAGCGGCGAGCAGCTTCGCAACCGCGCGCTCACCGACGTGTTCGAACCCGGCTCGACGATGAAGCCGATCACCGTGGCAATGGCGCTGGAAGCCGGGCGCGTAAGCCCGCAGACGCTGATCAACACGGCTCCCGGGCGCTTCTCCATCGGCGGCTTCACCATCAGGGATACGCACGACTACGGCACGCTCACCGTCGAAGGCGTGATTCAGAAATCAAGCAATGTCGGCGCGCTCAAGATCGCGCAGCGCATGACGCCGCACGAGATGTGGGATACCTACACCGCGCTCGGCTATGGGCAGAAGCCCCGGATTGACTTCCCCGGCGCGGTCACCGGCCGGCTGCGGCCCTGGAAGAGCTGGCGCCCGGTCGAGCAGGCGACCATGGCCTATGGCTATGGGTTGTCGGCATCGCTGTTCCAGATGGCGCATTCATACACCGCCTTCGCGCACGATGGCCAGATCATCGCGCCGACCATGCTCAAGAGCGAGCAGCCGGCTACTGGCGTGCGCGTGTTTTCGCCTTCCACCGCGCAGGCGATCCGCAAGATGCTGCAGATGGCCGCCGGTCCCGGCGGCACCGGCCAGCGCGCGCAAACCGTCGGCTATTCCGTGGGCGGCAAGTCGGGTACCGCGCACAAGCAGGTCGGCAAGAGCTATGCGAGCAACAAATACCGCGCGTGGTTTACCGGCATGGCGCCGATCGGCAAGCCGCGCATCATCGTCGCGGTGATGATCGATGAGCCCAGCAACGGCCAGTATTTCGGCGGCGTGGTGGCGGCCCCGGTTTTCAGCGAAGTGGTGCAGCAAACGCTGCGCATGATGAACGTGCCGCCCGACTTGGCGGTCAAGCCGCTGGTGGTCACCGAAGGCGTGGAGGAGAGTTTCTGAACATGCAGATCCTGCGTTCTCCTATCGAAGCCGCCCATTGGCTGCGTGCGCGCGTGCGCGGTCATCTGCACGCGGACAGCCGGCCGATCGGCGCGGGTGATGGTTTCATCGCCTGGCCCGGCGCGGCCACCGACGGGCGCCGCTATGTGCCGGCTGCGCTGGCGCAGGGCGCCACCGCCTGTCTGGTCGAGGCGCAAGGCGCTGAAGCCTTCGGATTCCAGAATGATGCGGTGGCCGGTTACGCCGGGCTCAAGGCCGATACCGGCCCCATCGCGGCGGCCTTTTACGACCATCCGTCCGAGCGGCTGGACGTGCTGGCCGTGACCGGCACCAACGGCAAAACTTCCACCACGTGGTGGCTGGCCCAGGCACTGTCGTTGGCACGGGATGCCGGCGCCTCACCCTGCGCGGTGATGGGTACGCTGGGGGTCGGCTTGCCGCCAAACCTGGAGTACACCGGCTTGACCACGCCCGATCCGGTGCGGTTGCAGCGGCAGTTGCGCGCCTTTGCCGATCAAGGCTTTCATTCCTGCGCGATCGAAGCGTCGTCGATCGGCATCGCCGAGCGGCGGCTCGATGGCACCCGCATCGCGGCGGCGGTGTTCACCAATTTCACGCAAGACCACTTGGATTACCACGGCAGCATGGAGGCCTATTGGCAGGCCAAGGCCGAACTGTTCGCGTGGCCGCAACTGCGGATAGCGGTGGTCAATGTCGACGACTTGCGTGGCGCCGGACTGGTTGCCGATCTGGCCGCGCGCGGCGATGCGCCGTCCCAGTTGTGGACCACATCGGCCGCCGGCGCTTGCGCGCGGCTCACCGCACGCGATATCAGCCACGGCACGGAAGGCCTGCGTTTCGACGTGGTCGAAGCCGATGCGGCGTCCGTGCCGCTGGCAACGCGGCTGACGGGCCGGTATAACGTGAGCAACCTGCTCGGCGTGATCGCCACGCTGCGCGCGCTCGGCCTGCCCCTGGCGCAGGCGGCAGAGCTTTGCGCGCGCCTGAGCAGCGTGCCCGGGCGCATGGAGCGCGTGGGCGAGCCGGGCCAGCCGCTGGTGATCATCGACTATGCGCACACGCCCGCTGCGCTCGATCAGGTGCTTGCGGCGCTGCGTCCGGTGGCCAGCGAGCGGAAAGGGCAACTGTGGTGCCTGTTCGGCTGCGGCGGTGACCGCGATCCGATCAAGCGTCCGCTGATGGCCGCGGTGGCCGAAAAGCAGGCCGATCGCCTGATGCTCACGAGCGACAACCCGCGCAGTGAAAAGCCCGCGGAGATCATCAGCCAGATGATGCGGGGGCTGGCCAGTCCGGGCACGGCCGGGGTCGAACCCGACCGCGCGCGCGCGATTGCCGGCGTCATCGCGCAGGCTGCGCCGCAGGATGTGGTTCTGCTTGCGGGCCGTGGTCACGAGCTCTGGCAGGAAGTCGCCGGTGAGCACATCGCCTTTTCCGACCGCGAACATGCCATGGCGGCCCTGGCCGCAAGGAGTCGCGCCGCATGATGACGCTCGGCCAGGCTTTGCAGTGGATTCCCGGCGCCCGGCTCGCCGGTGATGCGGCCACGTCTGTACGGCGGGTGCATACCGATACGCGCTCGCTCGAAGCCGGTGATTTATTCGTCGCGCTCAAGGGTGAGCGTTTCGATGCCAACGCCTTTCTCGGCGAGGCGAAAGCGCGCGGCGCCGTGGCGGCCATCGCGCACGGGGGGCTCGATGCGGCGGGCCTGCCGGGGTTGGAAGTGCCCGATACGCTGGTTGCGCTCGGCCAGCTTGCCTGCGGCTGGCGCGCGCAGTGGCGCCTGCCCCTGATCGCGGTAACCGGCAGCAACGGCAAAACCACCGTCACCCAGATGATCGCGGCGATCCTGCGTGCCGGCTGGGGCGAGCGGGCGCTGGCCACGGCGGGCAACTTCAACAATGAGATCGGTGTGCCGCTGACGCTGTTGCGGCTGCGCGCGGAGCACGAACGGGCGGTGGTCGAACTGGGCATGAACCACCCCGGCGAGATCGCGCGCCTGGCGGCTATCGTCCGGCCGACGATCGCGCTGGTCAACAACGCGCAGCGCGAGCACCAGGAATTCATGGCCACGGTCGAGGCGGTGGCGCGCGAGAACGCGGCGGTATTCGCTGCGCTGCCAGCCGATGGCGTGGCGGTGTTCCCGCACGATGATGCGTTCACACCGCTGTGGCGGGAACTCGCCGGCAGTGTGCCGTCCCGCCGTTGCCTGACTTTTGGCGAAGCGGCCGGCGCCGATGTTTCGCTGGCAAGCGCCGAATGGACGGGCGATGGCTGGCAGACCGGGATTCGCACGTCACAAGGCACCTTGCACTGCCGGCTTCACATTGCCGGGCGCCACAATCTGCGCAACGCGCTGGCCGCTTGCGCCTGCACGTTGGCCGCGGGCGTGCCGCTGGAGACGATCGCGCGCGGCCTGGATGCGTTCAGGCCGGTCAAGGGCCGTTCGCAGACGCATGCGCTGCAGTTGCCGAACGGGCGCGGCCTGACGGTGATTGACGACAGCTACAACGCCAATCCGGATTCGATGCGCGCGGCGATCGAGGTGCTCGCCGGTTTACCGGGGCCGCGCCTGCTGGTGATCGCAGACATGGGCGAAGTCGGCGACCAGGGGCAGCAGTTCCATGCCGAAATCGGCGCCTTTGCCCGCGTGTGCGGCATCGAGCTGCTGTATGCGCTGGGCCCGCAGTCGACGCACGGCGTCGCTGCGTATTTGAAACAAGCGGGTGCGCCGGGGCAGGCGCATCATTTCGAAACCATCGAGGCGCTCGAAGCCGCGGTGTGCGAACGGGCGCCGCAATGCGCGAGCGTGCTCGTGAAGGGATCGCGTTTCATGCAGATGGAGCGCGTGGTACAGGTGCTGATCGCGTGGGCGCCGTCACAACAACAAGGGAGGCCGGTCATGTCGCATGAACCGGATGAACGTTCATGCTGATGAGTCTCGCCCAATGGCTGCAGGCCCTGGCAACCCAGCATGGGCTTGGGGCCGAGTTCGGGTTCCTGCGGGTTTTTCAATATCTCACTTTCCGCGCGCTGATGGCTGCGCTGACGGCGCTGGTCGTGGGCCTGACGGCCGGGCCCTACGTCATTCGGCGGCTGGCCGCGCTCAAGATCGGCCAGCCGGTGCGCGGCTACGTGCAGGCGCACTTGTCAAAGAGCGGTACGCCGACCATGGGCGGCGCACTGGTGCTGTTTGCGATCGCCTTGGCGACGCTGCTGTGGTTCGACCTGAGCAACCGTTTCGTCTGGATCGTGCTGTGGGTCACGTTCGGCTTCGGCGCCATCGGCTGGTTCGACGATTGGCGCAAGGTGGTGCACAAGGACCCCGAGGGCATGCGCTCGCGCGAGAAAATCTTCTGGCAGTCGGTGGTGGGACTGATCGCCGCCTTTTATCTGCTGTTCAGCATTTCGGAACGTTCCAACTGGCGCGTGATCGAGCTGTTCTTCACCTGGGTGCGCTCGGGTTTCGCCATGGATTTTCCGCCCAAGATCGATCTGCTGGTGCCGCTTTTCAAGGCAGTGAGCTACCCGCTGGGCCCGCTCGGCTTCGTGGTCCTGACTTATCTCGTGATCGTTGGGGCAAGCAACGCGGTCAACCTCACCGACGGCCTGGACGGCCTGGCGATCATGCCGGTGGTGATGGTCGGCTCCTCGCTGGGTGTGTTCGCCTACGTCACGGGCAACGCGGTGTATTCCAAATATCTGTTGTTCCCGTACATCCCCGGCTCGGGCGAACTGCTGGTGTTCTGCGCGGCGATGGCCGGGGCGGGGCTGGCATTTCTGTGGTTCAACACCCATCCGGCGCAGGTCTTCATGGGCGACGTGGGCGCGCTCGCGCTCGGCGGAGCACTGGGAACCGTCGCGGTCATCGTGCGCCAGGAGATCGTGTTTTTCGTGATGGGCGGCATCTTCGTCGTCGAGGCGATTTCGGTGATGTCCCAGGTGGGCTATTTCAAGTACACCAAGCGCCGCTACGGCGAGGGCAGGCGCATCCTCAAGATGGCGCCGCTGCATCACCATTTCGAGAAGAGCGGCTGGCGCGAGACGCAAGTCGTCGTCCGTTTCTGGATCATCACGATGCTGCTGTGCATCGTGGGTCTGGCCACGCTCAAGTTGAGGTAGCCCGATGAAGCATCTGCAAGACACGCACGTGCTGATCCTGGGTCTCGGGGCCTCGGGCCTGGCGATGGCGCGCTGGTGTGCCCGCCATGGCGCGCACGTGACGGTGGCCGATACGCGCGAGGCGCCGCCCCAACTGGCGGCGCTGCGCGCGGAATTGCCTGGGGCGACTTTCATCGGCGGACCGTTTTCCGCCGCATTGGTCGAAGGAACCCCGGTGCGCGCCGTCTATCGTTCGCCGGGCCTTGCGCCGCAGACGGTCGCGCCGGTGGTCGAGGCCGCGCGCGCGATCGGACTGCCAGTCGGCGGCGAACTTGACCTGTTCTCGCAGGCGCTGGCCGACCTGCGGGCAGACACGGCGCAACAAAGCGCCGCCGTGCCGCCCGAGCCCGAGGCGCCGGTGATTGCGGCGATTGCTATGGATTCGCAGACGCCGGCATCGCACGACGACGATAACGATGACGACGACGATACGGATGCCGATCGGCCGGTACCGGCGCCGGTCGCACCGCCGCGCGATACCGGCTATGCGCCGGTGGTGATCGCGATCACCGGCACCAACGGCAAGACCACCACCACCTCGATGACCGGCCAGCTCGTCGAACGCGCGGGCAAGACGGTGGCGGTGGCCGGCAACATTGGCCCAACGCTGCTGGACACGCTGGCCGCGCGGATCGACGCGAAGGATCTGCCGCAGGTGTGGGTGCTCGAACTGTCGAGCTTCCAGCTCGATGGCGTGCAGCATTTCGAACCTACCGCCGCCACGGTGCTTAACGTCACGCAGGACCATCTCGACTGGCATGGCGACATGGACGGCTACGCCGCGGCCAAGGCGCGCATCTTCGGCACTTCCGGCTTGATGGTGCTCAACCGCGACGATCCGCGGGTGATCGCGATGGCCGATGGCGCAGGGCCGTCCCAGGCATCCCGCAGCGGCGGCGCGACGGCAAAACGCGCGCCGGCGGCGCGCCCCAAGCAGCGGCCACGGCAGCGCCCGTACATTACTTTTGGCGCCGGTCTGCCGCAGCGGCCCGGCGATTACGGCATCGAGCAGGTCAATGGCATGGCCTGGCTGGTTCGCGCGTACGAGACCGACGAGACACGCAAGCGCGGCGCGGCGGCTCAGAAGGAAGAAATCTTCCTGCAGCGCCTGATGCCGGCTGATGCGCTGCGCATCCATGGCCGCCACAACGCGCTCAATGCGCTGGCCGCATTGGCGCTGGCCAGCGCGGCCGGCTGCCGGCTCGCGTCGACCCTCTACGGTTTGCGTGAATACCGGGGGCAGCCGCACCGCGTGGAGCCGGTCGCGATCGTCAACGAGGTCGAGTATTTCGACGACAGCAAGGGCACCAACGTCGGCGCCACGATCGCGGCGCTCAATGGCTTGGGGGTTGATCGCCGGATTGTGGTGATTCTCGGCGGCGAGGGCAAAGGCCAGGACTTCGCGCCGCTGGCCGAACCGGTGCGCCGCCATGCGCGCGCCGTGGTATTGATCGGCCGCGATGCGCCGTTGATCGAGGCCGCTCTGGCTGGCGCCGGTGTGTCGATGGAACGTGCGGGGTCCATGCAAGACGCCGTCACACGCGCCGCGCGCCGCGCGCACCCGGGTGACGCGGTGCTGCTGTCGCCCGCATGTGCGAGCTTTGACATGTTCGACGACTACGCGCACCGCGCCGCCGTCTTTTGCGAAGCGGTACAGGTGTTGGCCGATGACGCCAGCGTGGCGATCGGAGGGCAGGCATGAGCGACGCCGCCAGCATCGGGAAAAAACCAGGGCGCACCGGGTTCGGCCGCTGGTTCGGCCGCCGCTCGAACGACGTCGATGCGCTGCCTGTGAACGTGCCGGTGCGGCTGGGCGGCGCGGGTATCGGGCAAACCAAGGCCGCGCCGCTGCGTCTGCTCGGTTTTGACCAGACTCTGCTGTGGGTCACCGTCGCGCTGACCGCGTGGGGTCTCGTGATGGTTTATTCGTCCTCGATCGCGCTGGGCGACAACCCGCGCTTCGCGAACGCCGGCTACGGGCAGGGCTATTTCCTTGCGCGCCACGTCTTCGCGCTGATCGTGGCTTTCGTTGCCGCGCTGCTGGCATTCCAGGTGCCGATGGAGGTCTGGGAGCGCACCGCGCCGTGGGTTTTCGTGGCGGCGCTGCTGCTGTTGGTGCTGGTGCTGATTCCGCACGTCGGCCGCAGCGTCAATGGTGCGCGGCGCTGGATTCCGCTGGGGGTGACCAACTTCCAGCCCTCGGAGCTGGTCAAGCTCGCAATGGTGCTCTATGCCGCCAGCTACATGGTGCGCAAGATGGAGATCAAGGAACGCTTCTTCCGCGCCGTGCTGCCGATGGGCGTCGCGGTGGTCGTCGTCGGCATGCTGCTGCTGGCCGAGCCCGACATGGGCGCCTTCATGGTGATCGCGGTGATCGCGATGGGCATTCTGTTTCTTGGCGGCGTCAACGCGCGCATGTTCTTCGTGATCGCCATGCTGGTGGTGGTGGTGTTCGCGCTGATCGTGGCTTCGTCGCCGTGGCGGCGCGAACGCATCTTCGCCTACCTCGATCCGTGGAGCGAGGCGAACGTGCTGGGCAAGGGCTACCAGCTATCGCATTCGCTGATCGCGATCGGACGCGGCGAGATCTTCGGCGTCGGCTTGGGCGGCAGTGTCGAGAAACTGCATTGGCTGCCCGAGGCGCATACGGATTTTCTGATGGCGGTGATCGGCGAGGAGTTCGGTCTGGTAGGCGTGCTCGTGGCCATCGTGCTGTTCCTGTGGCTGACGCGCCGCATCATGCATATCGGGCGCCAGGCCATCGCGCTGGACCGTGTGTTCTCGGGCCTCGTGGCGCAGGGCATCGGCGTGTGGATCGGCTTCCAGGCTTTCATCAACATGGGGGTGAACCTCGGCGCGCTGCCGACCAAGGGCCTGACACTGCCGTTGATGAGCTATGGCGGCTCGGCGGTCATCATGAATCTGGTTTCGATCGCGATCGTGCTGCGCATCGATCACGAAAACCGCAACCTCATGCGCGGGGTCAGGAAATGACCTTCCTCTCCAAGCGCATCCATGCCGCGGAGGCCAGGCCGTGAGAACCGCATTGGTCATGGCGGGCGGCACGGGCGGCCACATTTTTCCGGGCCTTGCGGTTGCGCAGGCGCTGCGCGATCGCGGCTGGCGCGTGCATTGGCTTGGCGCGCCGACGGGCATGGAACATGACCTGGTGCCTGCGCGCGGCTTCGCCTTCGAGCCGGTACAGTTCGGCGGCGTGCGCGGCAAAGGCATCGCCACGCTCGTGCTGCTGCCGCTGCGGCTGCTGCGCGCCTTCTGGCAGAGCATCGGCGTGGTGCGGCGTCTCAAGCCCGACGTGGTGCTGGGGCTGGGCGGCTACATCAGCTTCCCGGGCGGCATGATGAGCGTGCTGCTGGGCAAGCCGCTGGTGCTGCACGAGCAGAACTCGGTGGCGGGGCTGGCCAACAAGGTGCTGGCCAGCGTGGCCGACCGGGTATTCACCGCTTTCCCGAACGTGCTCAAGAAAGGCCAGTGGGTCGGCAATCCGCTGCGCGCCGCCTTTTTGCAGCAACCGCCGCCGCGGAAGCGCTTTGCCGATCGCGATGGGCCGCTCAGGCTGCTCGTGGTCGGCGGCAGTCTCGGCGCCCAGGCGCTCAACAGCGTGGTGCCCAAGGCGCTCGCGCGCATTGCGCCAACCGAGCGCCCGATCGTGCTGCACCAGAGCGGCGCCAAGCAGATCACCACGCTGCGCGAAAACTACGCGGCCGCAGGCGTCCAGGCCGAACTCGTTCCCTTCATCGACGACACCGCGACCGCCTTCGCGCAGGCCGACCTGATCGTCGCGCGCGCTGGCGCGAGCACGGTGACCGAGATCGCCGCCGTCGGCGCGGCGGCGCTGTTTGTTCCCTTTCCATCGGCGGTGGATGACCACCAGACCACCAACGCGCGTTTTCTCGTTGACGCGGGTGGTGGCTGGCTCGTCCAGCAGCCGGATTTCACACCTGAATTGCTTTCCGATTTGTTGCAGAAAACCACACGCCAAGACCTGCTGGAGCGGGCTTGCAAGGCCAAGACCCTGGAAAAAACCGAGGCGGTCGATGAGATCGTGCGCGCCTGCGAGGAGCTGGCCAAATGAAACACGTCCTTCGTCACCGTCTTGACTTCGCCGCGTTCGCGCGGATTGCGGGATTGATCCGATGAAGCACGCGGTTCATCACATCCATTTCGTCGGCATCGGCGGCTCGGGCATGAGCGGCATTGCCGAAGTGTTGCGCAATCTGGGCTACACGGTCTCGGGCTCGGATCTGTCCGACAGCGCCGCGCTGCGCCGGCTCGCGGGGCTGGGCATCCGCACTTTCGTCGGCCATGATGCGGCGCACATCGCGGGCGCCGATGCCGTCGTCATTTCGACCGCGGTACAGGCCGACAACATCGAGGTGCTTGCCGCGCGCGAAAAGAGAATTCCCGTGGTGCCGCGTGCGCTGATGCTGGCCGAACTCATGCGCCTGAAGCAGGGCATCGCGATCGCCGGCACGCACGGCAAGACCACGACCACCAGCCTGGTGGCGAGCGTGCTCGCCGGAGCGGGGCTCGATCCCACTTTCGTGATCGGCGGGCGCCTGAACAGCGCCGGCGCCAACGCCAGGCTCGGCAGCGGCGATTACATCGTGGTCGAGGCCGACGAATCGGATGCGTCCTTCCTCAACCTGCTGCCGGTGATGGCGGTGGTGACCAACATCGACGCCGATCACATGGAGACCTACGGCCATGACTTCGGCAGGCTCAAGCGCGCATTCGTCGATTTCATGCATCGCATGCCTTTCTATGGCGTGGCGATCCTGTGTACCGACGATGCGGCGGTGCGCGAAATCATCACCGAAGTTTCTTGCCCCGTGACCAGCTACGGCTTGAACGAGCAGGCGCAGGTGCGCGCGGTGAACGTGCGCGCCGTTGCGGGCCAGATGCACTTCGACGTTCAGCGCCGCAATGGCGTTGCGCTGGCCGATTTGCCGATCGTGCTGAACCTGCCGGGCGAACACAACGTGCGCAATGCGCTCGCCGCGATCGCGGTTGCGGCCGAGTTGGGCATCGCCGACGAAGCGGTGCAGCACAGCCTGGCCAATTTCAAGGGCGTGGGGCGGCGCTTCCAGAGCTATGGCAAGGTTGCGCTGCCCGGCGGCGGCGCTTTCACCGTGATCGATGACTACGGCCACCATCCGGTCGAGATGGCGGCAACGCTTGCGGCGGCGCGCGGCGCTTTCCCGCAGCGGCGCCTCGTACTCGCGTTCCAGCCGCACCGCTACACCCGCACGCGCGATTGTTTCGAAGATTTCGTCAAGGTCATCGGCCAGGCCGATGCGGTGCTGCTGGCGGACGTCTATGCGGCCGGCGAGGCGCCGATCGTAGCGGCCGATGGCCGCTCGCTTGCACGGGCACTGCGCGTGGCGGGCAAGGTCGAGCCGGTATTCGTCGATGAGATCGCCGGTATGCCGCAGGCCATTCTCGACAACGCGCGCGACGGCGACGTGGTGATCTGCATGGGCGCGGGCTCGATCGGCGGCGTGCCGGCCAAGGTGGTTGAACTCGGGGGTGCGGCATGAGCGGCATGAGTGACATGACCGGCATCGATCCGAAAAGCTTCGGCAAGGTCGCCGTATTGCTCGGCGGCACGTCGGCCGAGCGCCAGGTGTCGCTGATGTCCGGCAGCGGTGTGCTCGATGCGTTGTGCGCGCGCGGCGTCGATGCGCATGCCTTCGATCCGGCGCAACGCGAGTTGTGCGAACTCAAGCGCGAAGGCTTTTCCCGCTGCTTCATTGCGCTGCACGGCCGCCACGGCGAGGACGGCACGGTGCAGGGCGCGCTCGAACTGCTGGGCATTCCCTACACCGGCTCCGGCGTGATGGCCTCCAGCGTGGCGATGGACAAAGTGATGACCAAGCGCGTGTGGCTCGCCGACGGCCTGCCGACGCCGCGCCATGTCTGCTTGGCGGGCGATGAGCATCCCTCGGCGCATGAGGTGCCGGGCCAGCTCGGCCTGCCGCTGATCGTCAAGCCGCCGCACGAAGGCTCGTCGATCGGCGTGAGCAAGGTGGCCGACCCTTCGCAGATGCGGCAGGCAGTTGCGCTTGCCGCGAAATACGACGACGAAGTGCTGTGCGAGGAGTTCATCGATGGCCAGGAAGTCACCTGCCCGGTGCTCGGCAACGGCCGTGATGCGCGGGCGCTGCCGGTGGTGCGCATCGTTGCGCCCGACGGCGCCTACGACTACCAGAACAAGTACTTCACCGACGCGGTGAAGTACCACTGCCCGGCCGGCCTTTCGGATGCGCTCGAAAAAGAGGTCCGCCGCCTGGCGCTCGCGGCCTACCAGTCGCTCGGATGCCGTGGCTGGGGGCGGGCCGATTTGATCATCCGCGCGCGCGACGGCCAGCCCTTCCTGATCGAGATGAACACCTCGCCGGGCATGACCAGCCACTCGCTGGTACCGATGTCCGCGCGCGTGGCCGGCATGAGCTACGCAGACCTGTGCCTGCGGATTCTGGCCTTGGCCGCGCTCGATTCGCAACCTGCCGGCAAGGGGGCGGCCTGAGCATGGCCTACAGCATCCCCGCGCCCTTGGACGTCCGGCTCATGAACGCCGTTGCGACGCTATTGTTCGCGGGCGGCGTGCTGGTGTTGCTGTTCGGCAGCGTCTGGTGGGTGCTGCGCCAGCCTTTCTTTCCGATCGCGGGCATCAAGGTCGATGGCGATCTCAAGCACGGCAATGCAGTCACGCTGCGGACCAACGTGGTGCCGCAGATCAAGGGCAACTTCTTCACCGTCGACCTGGCGCGCGTGCGCGCCGCTTTCGAGACGGTGCCCTGGGTGCGCAAGGCGGTGGTGCGGCGCGAGTTTCCCGACAAGCTGCACGTGACGCTGACCGAGCACGTGCCGGTCGCGCACTGGGGCGGTGATGCCGAATCGCGGCTGATCAACGGCGATGGCGAAGTGTTCGAAACCAACGTGGCCGAGCTCGATGACTCGCTGCCGCATCTGGCGGGGCCGATCGAGCACGCAGGCCAGGTGCTTTCGATGTACCGCCAGCTTGAGCCGCTGTTTGCCGCCTACCGGCTCTCGATCGAGAAGCTGGTCATGACCTCGCGCGGCAGTTGGGAGGCCGAACTCGACAACGGCGGCGCGATCGAGCTGGGCCGTGGCACGGGCGAGGAAGTGCTCGCGCGCACGCAGCGTTTTCTTGCATCGGTGCGCCAGGTTGCTGGCCACTACAACCGCACGCTCGATGACGTCGAGGGTGCTGATCTGCGTCACAAGGACGGCTACGCGCTGCGGCTGCGTGGCGTGAGCACCGTGACGAACAACCCGAAAAAGAATTAGCCAACAGCGAGGACTTTTTACGCATGCCAAAAGACTACAAAGATCTGGTCGTCGGCCTCGATATCGGCACTGCCAAGGTGATGGCGGTGGTGGCCGAAGTACTGCCCAGCGGCGAGCTCAAGCTGGCTGGCCTGGGCGTGGCGCCGAGCAACGGGCTCAAGCGGGGCGTGGTCGTCAACATCGACGCCACGGTGCAGAGCATCCAGCAAGCCCTCAAGGAAGCCGAATTGATGGCTGATTGCAAAATCAGCCGCGTCTATACCGGCATCACCGGCAGCCACATCCGCGGCATCAATTCCAGCGGCATGGTCGCCGTCAAGGACAGAGAGGTCACCCCCGCGGACGTGGCCCGCGTGGTCGAGACCGCGCGCGCGATCAATATTTCCAGCGACCAGCGCCTGCTGCTGGTCGAGCCGCAGGAGTTCGTGATCGATGGGCAGGACGTCAAGGAGCCCATCGGCATGAGCGGGATGCGCCTGGAAGCCAAGGTGCACATCGTCACCGGCGCCCAAAGCGCCGCCGAAAACATCATCAAGTGTGTGCGCCGCTGCGGGCTCGAAGTCGAGCAGCTCATGCTCAATCCGCTCGCTTCCAGCCAGGCGGTGCTCACCGAGGACGAACGCGAACTCGGCGTGGCCCTGGTGGACATCGGCGCGGGCACCACCGACGTGGCGATCTTCACCAACGGCGCGATCCGCCACACGGCGGTGATTCCGATCGCGGGCGACCTCATCACCAGCGACATCGCGATGGCGCTGCGCACACCCACCAAGGATGCCGAAGACATCAAGGTTGAAAGCGGCTGCGCCAAGCAACTGGTGGCCGACCCCGAGACACAGGTCGAAGTGCCGGGCCTGGGCGATCGCGGGCCGCGCATGTTGTCCAAGCAGGTGCTGGCGGGCGTGATCGAGCCGCGCGTGGAAGAGATTTTTTCGCTCGTGCAGCAGGTGGTGCGCGAATCGGGCTACGAAGAGGTGCTTTCCTCGGGCGTGGTCCTCACCGGCGGCAGCGCGGTCATGGCCGGCATGGTGGAGCTGGGCGAAGACATCTTCCTCAAACCCGTGCGCCGTGGCGTTCCCCAGTATTCCGGCACCTTGGCCGACATGGTGGCGCAGCCGCGCGCGGCCACCGTGCTGGGGCTGCTCGAAGAGGCGCGCCTGGTGCGTTTGCGTGGCTACAAGGGAGCGCAGCAAAGCGGCTCGGTGAAAACAGCCTTCAGCCGGTTCAAGGATTTCATCATCGGGAATTTTTGACTATGCATACACGCGAACACACCCACCAGTCTCCATTCGAATACGGCGTGTCGCCGTGGCATCCGGGCGCCCGATGGCGAGGAACCCGACCACCTTCGTAATGGGCGATCTGCAATGCGACATATACCAATCATTCATATCTAAAAACGCAAAAACCAGACGACATCTGAAAATCTAAAGGAGTTAAACATGGCCATAGAAATGATCGAAGTAGAAGAATTCAACCAGGGAACTCATATCAAAGTCATCGGAGTGGGCGGTGGCGGCGGAAACGCGGTCGAGCACATGATCAGCCGCGGCGTGCAGGGCGTGCAATTCATTTGCGCGAACACCGACGCCCAGGCGCTCATGCGCAGCAGCGCGGACAACAAGATTCAATTGGGAACATCCGGCCTGGGGGCGGGCAGCAAGCCCGAAAAAGGCCAGGAGGCCGCCGAAGCGGCCGCCGACGAGATCCGCGAAGCGATCCAAGGCTCGCACATGCTCTTCATCACGGCCGGCATGGGCGGCGGCACCGGCACGGGCGCCGCGCCGGTGATCGCGCGCGTGGCCAAGGAAATGGGCATCCTCACCGTCGGCGTGGTCACCAAGCCCTTCGAATGGGAAGGCGGCCGGCGCATGACCAATGCCGAATCGGGCCTGGCCGAATTGGAAGCCAACGTCGATTCGCTGATCGTGGTACTCAACGAAAAACTGCTGGGCGTTCTCGGCGACGACGTGACGCAGGACGAAGCCTTCGCCTACGCCAACGACGTGCTCAAGAACGCCGTCGGCGGCATCTCGGAAATCATCAACGAGTACGGCGGCGTGAACGTGGACTTCGAAGACGTGCGCACCGTCATGGGCGAACCCGGCAAGGCCATGATGGGCACGGCCTGCGCAAGCGGCCCGGACCGCGCGCGCATTGCCGCCGAACAGGCCGTGGCCTGTCCGCTGCTCGATGGCGTCGACCTCTCGGGCGCCAAAGGCGTGCTGGTCCTGATCACCGCCTCGAAGGCTTCGCTGCGGCTGACCGAGTCCAAGCGCGCGATGGACACCATACGCCACTACGCAGCGGCCGATGCGCACGTGATCTACGGCGCCGCCTATGACGATTCGCTGGGCGATGACATGCGCGTGACGGTGGTCGCCACCGGCTTGGCGCGCGCGGGCGCGGCCCGCCAGCCGCAATTGGAGGTGATCCGCACCGGCACCTACGACGGCCCGTCGCACGGTATACCGCCGCTGAGCGCGGGGTTGGCGCAAGGCAAGCCCAACTACGGCGTGCCCAGCGTATGGCGCACCCACCGCACGATGGCGGCGGCCAAGGTGGACGCACTGGCGTCGGGAGGCATGGACGATTTCGATATCCCCGCCTTCCTGCGCCGCCAGGCTGATTGATCGATAGGGCATCAAGCCGTCGCGGTTCCCGGACTTGCCGCGGTATCTGCCCTATCCATCGCCGCCGCCTCGTTCCCGTCGTTTGGAAAGGGCTATGAGCGTCATAAGCAGGCGTCTGCGCCGGCGGGTGCACAACGCTTCTAAAATCGCGGGGGTGCTGCAACAACGGACACTCCAAACCATCACCCGCGCCGTGGGCGTGGGGCTACATAGCGGGCAGCGGGTCGAACTGACGCTGCGGCCCGCGCCGCCGGACACCGGAATCGTGTTCCGCCGCGTCGATCTGCCTGAGCCGGTCGAGATCACGATGCAAGCCGAAGCCGTCACCGATACGCGGCTGGCGTCCACCGTCTCACGCGGCGGCGCCAAGGTGCAAACGGTGGAACACATCATGTCGGCCTGCGCGGGGCTGGGCATTGACAACCTCGTCATCGACATCACCGCCGACGAAGTCCCGATCCTGGATGGCTCTGCATCGTCCTTCGTTTTCCTGCTGCAAAGCGCGGGCATCGTGCTGCAGAAGGCGCCGCGCCGCTTCATCCGGGTCACGGCCCCGGTCGAGGTTCGCGAGGGCAGCGGCGCCGACGAAAAATGGGCGCGTCTCGATCCGTACCACGGCTTCAAGCTCAGCTTTGAAATCGACTTCGACCACCGTGTCGTCGACTCCACGGGGCAGCGCGTCGAATTCGACCTGGGGCAAGGCTCGTACAGCCGCGACATCGCGCGCGCGCGGACCTTCGGCTTCACGAAGGAACTCGAATACATGCTGTCCAAGGGACTGGCGCGCGGCGGCGGACTGGATAACGCCATCGTCATGGACGACACCAAGATGCTCAATGCCGAGGGCCTGCGCTATGGCGACGAATTCGTCAAGCACAAGATGCTTGATGCGATGGGCGATCTCTACATCGTCGGCAAGCCTTTGCTGGCGGCCTATTCGGCCTTTCGTTCGGGCCATGCGCTCAACAACAAGTTGCTGCGTGAACTGCTCGCGCGCCCTGAGGCCTACGAAATCGTGACTATCGACGATGAGTCGCAAGCGCCGCGCGGCTTCGCTGAAATCGCGCAGGCTTGGTGAGGCGAAATTCAGAAATATCTGAACTTTCCTTAATCATTCGACTCCATTACTGGATGAAACGAGACGGACGCACCCTGGCCCGCGATGTATTGGAGGAAATGCGCATCCAGGCCGTGCAGCGCATGCATGAAGGAGAGTCGCCGGCAGCCGTGGCTGCCTCTTTCGGGATGAACCGCGTCTGGGCCTACAAATGCTGGGCGCTCGCAGCCGGGCGCGGCAAGGAGTTGCCCGCACTGCGATCCACCAAAGGCACTGGCCGCCCGCGCAGCCTCACACCGATGCAGGAGCACCTGGTTTTTCGCTGGGTCAATGGCAAGAGCCCGCGCCAGTACGATTTGGACTTTGGCCTGTGGACGCGGCAGGCCGTTGGCGAGTTGGTGGAGCAGCGTTTCGCGGTCACGCTGTCCCTGGCGGGCGTCGGAGTTTTGTTCGCCCGCCTGGGCTTGACGCCGCAAAAGCCGCTGCAGGGCGCCTATCAGCGCAACCGCCAAGCTGCCGAACACTGGAGCCAGAACGCCTACCCGGCCATTGCCCGGCAGGCCAAGCGCGAGAAGGCCGAGATTTTCTTCTGGAACGAATCGGGGTTTCGCGCCGACGCGGCGCCTGGCAAGACGTGTGGTGCGAAGGGCCAGGCGGCGGTGGCTGAGCCAGCGGGGCAGTGGCAGTCGATCTCGGCGGCTTCAGCGGTCAATTCCAGAGGGGCGTTCTGGCTGGAGACTTACCCAGGCGCGCTCACGGGGGAATTGTTCGTGGGTTTGCTCAAGAACATGATGACCGAGCGCGACAGGCCCGTGCATCTGGTCGCCGATGGCTTGCCGGCGCACAGGAAATCCATCGTCAAGGAATACGTGGCGAGCACGCGAGGGGCGCTGACGCTGCACTTGCTGTCCGGCGATGAACAGGCGCTCAACCCGGAGCAACGGGGATGGAGCGATGCCGGGCGCACAGGCGTCACAGGCGTGAATGCGCCAGTTGCAGCCAGTGGCAAATGACCCTGCGGACCCCACGCCGGTAAGTCGTCACTGAGAACGGGTTCCCAGGTTCATAGGCTTACGTTTACTGCAAACGCGGCCTGTCAAACGCAATAGGCAGGCCCACTTCGGCGCCGGGCAGTGCGGCGCGCACCTGCGCCAAGGCGGTGACGGCCTGTTCCAGGGTCGGAAAACGCGCCACGGTGATGCCGGTATGGTCGTAGTAGTTCAGGTCCGCCGCCGGGGCCAGCAGGGCGCCGGCTTTCAGGCGTACCGTGGCGGTCGGCTCGCCGGAGATGACCAGCTCGTGATAGGTCTGGCCGACCGTGCCGCGCCGGTCGATGAGCGTGGTGATGGGCAGCCCGTTCGTGCTGGTGCCGGTGCGCAGCACAAGATAAGGGCGGGCGTCGATCTCCACGCGCTGGAGCGCGCCAAGCGCCGTCACCTGTTCCTTGCTCAGGTGCTGGCCGGCGCTGAAGCTGTCTTGTTCAGCCTGGGCCGCGCACGGGGATGAGAAAACGAGGCCGGCGGTGGTCAGCGTGAAGGCGATGGCAAGAAAAGCCGCGCGAACGATGTGGCGGGAGGAGGTCATGCTTGTTTCTCCAAAGAGGTTCCGGCAATGCCGCAGCGAGGGGGTGCGCAATGCATTCATGTTCAGAGCCCTCATTGCGCGATGATCCGCGCCTCGACTTGCAGCCGCCTGTCGCTGGCTGAAGCGGTTGCCGCATTGCAGGCCTGGCTTCGTGCTGGCCACTTGGCAGAAAGATTGAGCAGCGGGTTGGAGGCCACGGCATAGATCTTCCAGGCGCCTTTGGCAGGCTCGCCATAGAAGGCGTAGCTGCCCAAGCCGTATTGGCTGAATTCAGACACATCGCCCGACAGCGCAAAGTAGTCCAGCGGCATCTTGAGCAGCGACACGGTGCCCGAGGGCGACTGCACCGCGATACCCAGCGAGCCCAGGCAGATGTTCTCGCCGGTCAAGCGCACCTGGAACGCGTCCACGCTTGCGCCCGAGTCGTTGTTGAGCTGGCCCAGCAGGCTGACCTGCTGGTATTTGAAGTTGGGGAAGTCCTGCACGACGGACGAGAAAGCCGGAATGGTCTGCGCGGCCGGCCGGCTGCGCGATGGCTCCTGCTTGTAGAGTTGCGCGAGTTCCACCGCCTTTGCGGCATCAGGCACGCCAAAGCCGTACCAGTTGGAATAAGTCAGGCCCGCGCCGTTCCTCACCCAGCCCAGTTCCACCGGCACCTTCGTGGAGCCTGGCGCGATGTCGTTTTTATCGCCCGTTTCGTTCACCAGGCGGTTGGCCGTGAGGTCGAAGCGTGCGTTGTAGGGCAAGGTGGAATTGGGGGTTAGGTTGCGCGCGCGCTTTTCATAGCCCATGTCCACGGCGCGCGCTGACAGGCGCAGGATGTCGCGCACGTCACGCCAGGTCAGGTTTGGGTTGGCGCTGAGCATCAGCGCCACGACGCCGGTGATCGTGGCGGCGGCGGCCGAGGTGCCATTGATCTGGCTGTAGTCGCAGTTCGGGTTGTCCATGACGCCGGGCGTCAATTCCGACGTGCCGCGCATGAAGGGGTTGTCTGGCTGCGGGTTGGCCGTCTGGCTGTAGCCCCCGGAGCAGCCCTGGATGTCGGTGGTAAAGAGGGTCGGGCCGTCATCCGCGGCGGCGGCTGGGGTCGTGGCGCCGCGCGACGCCTCGCCATAGCGGCCCAAGTCACCGTATTCACCGCCCATGCCGGTGATCCACACCACCGGGCCGGCGCCGCTGTAGCTGGCGGCCTGGCCCTTGGCGTTGAGCGCGGTGGTGACGATGACGTTCGGCTCCAGGGCGGTGTTGTCATTGGCCGGATTGATGCAGCTGTAGATGCCGACCAGCGGGCGGCAAGCGGTGCCATCCGATCCGTAGGCCGTGCTGGCCGCCTTGACGAAGACGATCCCCTTTGCGCCACGCAGGGTTTTGAGGCTTTGCACGCCAGCCAAAGTGGCCGAGCTTGTCAACGAGTAGCGTTGGGCGATCGCCCCGGCGGCATAGGAGCCGTTGATCACATCGGCCTTGCTCGACCATGCCGCGCCGCCATAGCTGGCGATGAAGTTGCCGTAGGTCTGCACATTGCTGTTGCCGGAGAGAATCAGCGCCACGCCGCCCAGCTTGACTCGCGGCGCGATGCCCATCACGCCCTTGCCGTTCTGTGCAGCGCCGATGATGCCGGCCACGTTGGTGCCGTGGGCGCTGGGCTCGCCGGTGCGCAGCGGGTCCGGATCGCTGCTTTGGGTCACGAAGTTCCAGGACATGCCGTAATCGGCGTTGTCTTTCAGGTCCTCGTGCTGCAGGTCCACGCCCGAATCGATCACCAGCACCCTGACCCCCTGGCCCTTGATGTTCTGCCGGTGCACCGGCTCCACGTTCAGGTCCAGGCCGCCGCCGTAAGCGCCCGCGTCGGCGTGGGTCTGAAAGAAGCTCCGGAGGTAATTGAGCGCCCACTGGAAGGTATAGAGCGGTTCGGTCTCGCCCGTCCTGCAGGCGTAGGGACCGGTTTCGGGACAGGCGCCGCCGGACAATGGGGCGGACGCATCGCTGCCGCCGTCACCGCCGCCGCCGCCACCACAAGCCATCAGGGCCGCTGCGGTCAACGGCATCAGTACCCCCAGCTTCAGGCGAATCGATACACGGGGAATCATTCGGCCCAACTGCATTGGTTGCTCCTTTGTTTTGCAGGAACTGATCTTAGTCCGTAGATGCCATAAACAAAACCGGCAGTTGAGCCCTTGCTACCTTGGCATGATCCTCATGGATACTGGTTTTACAGTTTAGTAACTGCTCACATTATTTTTTGGGAACCTTAGCTGTTTCCAGGCTGATTGTGCGATCGGCGGGGATTCAATGAAAAGCCATCGCTCAGCGCGCCAGCGCCTTGAGCGCCAGCCGGATGCCTTCGCTGACGGCCACGTCGGGCGGCAGCGCCTTGAGCGCGGCGGCGGCTTCCTTGTCGCTGTAGCCCAGCGCCAGCAGGGCTTGCAGAATGTCGCCTTGTGCGCCATCGGCCGGCGCGGCGGCTGCGCCGGCAGTTGCCCCCAGGTCGTCGCCCAGCTTGCCTTTGAGCTCCAGCAACAGGCGCTCGGCGGTTTTCTTGCCGATGCCGGGCACCTTGACCAAGCGCGCGGCTTGTTGCGTGGCGACGGCCTGCGCCAGCTCGGCCACACTCAAGCCCGACAGCAAGGCCAGCGCGATACGTGGGCCCACGCCCGAAATCTTGATCAGTTGGCGAAAAGCCGTCCGCTCGTCGGGGGTGCCGAAACCGTAGAGAATCTGCGCGTCCTCACGAACCACGAAGTGCGTCAGCAGCGAAACGCGCTGGCCGATTTCGGGCAGGTTGTAGAAAGTGCTCATCGGCACGTCGACCTCGTAGCCGACGCCATGGCAATCGATCAGCACCTGCGGCGGATTGCGTTCGGCGAGCACGCCGGAGAGTTTGCCTATCATGATCGTTTCAATAATCGGAATAACCGCGTGATTCTGCGACACAGCTTCACTCCGCCCAGCAACACCCGCCTGGGCCACCTGTGCGGTCCCCTGGACGCGCATCTGCGCCGGATCGAAGACGCCCTGGGCGTAAAGATCGCGCACCGCAACGAGCAATTCAAGATCGACGGCGCCAAGCCGAAGGCCGAACGCGCGCTCGAAGTGCTGCAGGCTCTGTACGAACTGGCCCAGCGCCCGATCGACGCCGCCGTGGTGCAACTAACCTTGGCTGGCGATGGCGCCCTGGGCGAGGCCGGGGACGGCGCCGCGACACTGGCCACGCGGCGCGGCGACCTGCGCGCGCGCACGCCTAACCAAAGTGTGTATCTGGACCATATCGCCCAGCACGACATCACTTTCGGCATCGGCCCGGCAGGCACCGGCAAAACCTACCTGGCCGTGGCCTGCGCGGTCGATGCGCTCGAACGCAGCGCGGTGCAGCGCATCGTGCTCACGCGTCCGGCGGTCGAAGCCGGCGAACGCCTGGGCTTTCTGCCCGGCGACCTGACGCAGAAAGTCGACCCCTACCTGCGCCCGCTGTATGACGCGCTGTACGACCTGATGGGCTTCGAACGCGTGGCCAAGGCCTTTGAGCGCAACACGCTGGAAATCGCGCCGCTGGCCTTCATGCGTGGGCGCACGCTCAACAATGCCTTCATCATCCTCGACGAAGCGCAAAACACCACGCCCGAGCAGATGAAAATGTTCCTCACGCGCATCGGCTTCGGATCGAAGGCGGTGATTACCGGCGACGTCAGCCAGATCGACCTTCCCAAGGCGCAAACCAGCGGCCTGGTCGACGCCGAGCGCATCCTCAGGCGCGTGTCCGGCATTGCTTTCACCCGCTTCACCAGCGCCGACGTGGTGCGCCACCCGCTGGTGGCGCGCATCGTCGATGCCTACGACCATGCCCGCAAGCGCACGGCGGATTCACCATGACGCTGCCGCTGCTGACCTTGTCGTTGCAATTCGGGCGTTTCGCCGACACCGCCGACGTGGCGCGGCACCGTGCCGCCCTGCCGCGTCAGCGTGTGATGCGCTGGATTCGCCGGGCACTGGAATGCGAGGGTGAAATCGCGGTGCGCATCGTCGATGCCGAAGAAGGCCGGCGCCTGAACCGGGAATTCCGCCAGCGCGACTACGCCACCAACGTACTCACCTTCGACTATGCGCACGCGCCCATCGTGCAGGCCGACCTCGTGCTGTGCGCGCCGGTCGTCGAGCGCGAGGCCCAGGAACAGGGCAAGGCGCTCGCCGACCACTACGCGCACCTGCTGGTGCACGGCACGCTGCACGCGCAAGGCTGGGATCACGAAACCAGCGAAGCCGACGCGCAAGCAATGGAGGCGCGCGAAATCGAAATCCTTGCGCAGTTGGGGGTTGCTAATCCTTACTGAGTTTTACTGAGTTCAGATTTCCCGTTTTCGGGCTCGATTGTTTCATTTCGTTGCAACTATTCGCAATACTGAGGGGTGTAACGCTTTAAGCTTTGCGCTTCGCACCCCTCTCAAAACCTCAAATCTGGGCGCTCCAGCCAGCCCCATTTTTGCCGCAACGAATAAACGAGGAGAACAGCCCATGCCATCCATCCCGGACCTGCTGCGCGCGGGTTTTGAACAGCGCAATCGCCTGCTCGTGCTGCACACCCCCCTGGGACCGGACCGGCTCTTGGCCGAAACCCTCGAAGGCTTCGAATCCATCGATGAAGGCGGCTTTCGCTTCGTGCTCACCGCCCTCAGCGACGATGCGCACATTCCCCTCAAATCCCTGCTCGGGCGCGGCGTGCGCCTGGACCTCCAGACCCAGCAAAGCCGCACCGAACTGCGCCC
>CAYTPC010000037.1:0-58262 GCA_964439605.1 uncultured Burkholderiaceae bacterium | reverse complement strand
TACGCCGGTTCGCGTTTTGTGCTGGAAGTGCTGTTGCACCGCGCCGTATGAAAGCCCTGCTCGTCCTGTTAGCCGTCGCCGCCGGCGTGTGGCTGTGGCAACGTGGCCGGCGCGCCGCTGCCGCCGCCGCCCGCGCACCGCACCAGCCGACCGGCCAGCCGCAACCCATGCTGCGCTGCGCCTGCTGCGGCGTGCACCTGCCCGCCAACAACGCCCTCCCCGGCAGCGCGGGCCGCGCTTACTGCTGCCCGGCGCATCGGCGGCAGGGAGAAAGCGGCTGAGATCATGCCCGAATTCCAACCCCCGCCAGCGTCGCCCAACTGATTGAGCATGGCCCACCCTTTAATTCCCGACCTGCCTACCGCCGCCTTTGAGGGTTTGCCGTATTCGCACCTGCCGGCGCCGGTTTCGACGAGCTACACGCGGCTGTGGCGGATGCTGATGAACGCCCGCGTGCTGCTGGCGCTGGCGTTGCTGGCGCTGGGCGGCGCGCTGGCGGTCTGGAACAAGCCGCTGCCCGACTGGACATGGTGGCTGTGCGGACTGTATCTGGCGGGCACGGCGGCGGCCGGCCTGCTGGCACAACCGCGCGGGCCGGGCCGGGCGTTTCACGGCCAGGCGTTGTACATCGTGGGGGTGGATTTGGCTTGCTTTTTGCCGCTGCATTTCCTGTTTGCCGGCAACGTCAATTTCACGCCCTTGCTGGCGCTGCCGGTACTGGAAGCGGCCATTCTCGGCACGCGGGCGCTGGCCATGAGCGTGGCCGCGCCGACCGCGCTGCTGCTGACCACGACCGCCCTGATAAACGCCAGCCGCACCGACTGGATGCAAACCGCCGAACTGGCGCAAGCCGCCCTCAACGGCTCGGGCTTGCTGCTGCTGGGTTGGCTGACCAACCAACTGGCGGAGCGGCTGGAGCGGCAGGAAAAGCTGGCGCGCCGCAGTTGGGATGAGGCGCGCATCCAGGCACGGGTCAACGGCATGGTGATCGAATCGCTGCCGGACGGTATTTTGGTGGTCGATCCGCGGCACACCGTGCGGGCGGCCAACCCGGCGGCGCACCAGTTACTGGGCGTGGCGCGCATCGTCACGCCGCGCAACTTCAGCCTGGACGACGAACCGGCCTGGCGCGACCTGGTTCAATTGGCCGACCGGACTTTCGCCGCCTGCTCGTCCGGCCCGGTCGAAATCACGCTGCCCTTGCCCGGCCAGCACGCCAGTCATCTGCGCGTGCGCACCGAATACACGCCCGCCCTGGGCAAAGGACGCCACGGGTTGTGTGTGATGTTCCTGCAAGACACGCGCGAGTTGCAAGCGCAATTGCGCACGGAAAAACTGGCGGCCATGGGCCGCATGTCGGCCGCCGTGGCGCATGAAATCCGCACCCCGCTGGCGGCCATCGCGCAAGCCAACGCGCTGCTGGCCGAGGACCTGCCCAACCCCGCCGCGCAGCGCCTGACGGACATCGTGCGCCAAAACGCCGAACGACTGGGCCATATCGTCGATGACATCCTCGACGTGGCGCGGGTACCCGCTCAAGACGCGCCGGACGCCATGCTCGGTACGCCGCTGGATGACCTGACGGCGCAGACCTGCGGGGACTGGTCGCGCCAGCATGCCGCCGGCGCGCGCTTGACGGTCACGCTGAACGCGCCGGGCGTGCTGGCGCAGTTCTCGCCCGAACACTTGCGACGCGTACTGGTCAACCTGCTGGACAACGCGGCGCGCCACGCCTCTGATCGCCCCGGCGCGATCCGGGTCGAAACCCGCGCCGCCGACGGGCCGCCGATGCTGGCCGTGTGGAGCGACAGCGCGCCGCTGGAGCCCAGCGTGCGGCGGCATTTGTTCGAGCCGTTTTTCTCGTCGGAAAGCCGCTCCAGCGGCCTGGGTCTTTATATTTGCCGGGAGCTGTGCGAGCGCCACGGCGCGGTCATCGCCTACGAGCGAGACAGCCGCGCGGGCGATTGCGAAACGCTCGAGGGCAACAATTTTCACGTCACCTTCCGCCGTGCCCTGGAGGGCATGAACGCCGGCGTTCCGGATCTGGATCTGTTTACCGGCGAACCGGCCGGCGTGCAAAATAACCCGTCAGCATGACTTACAACACCGCCACCGCTACCCTGCCTTCCGTCCAAATCCTGGTGGTGGACGACGAGCCGGATCTGCGCACGCTCTACGAACTGACGCTGTTGCGCGAAGGCTATCGGGTCAGCGTCGCCGGATCGCTGGCACAGGCGCGTGACCTGCTGGCGCGGCAGCGTTTCGACGTGCTGATCACCGACATGCGCCTGCCCGACGGGCTGGGACTGGAGTTGCTGCGCGAACTGGCCAGTGCCAAGCGCCCCGAGCGCAGCATCGTCATCACCGCCTACGGTTCGGCGGAAAACGCGGTGGAAGCGCTCAAGCACGGGGCGTTTGATTACCTGACCAAGCCGGTCGATTTGAAACAGTTCCGTGCCGTCGTGCACGACGTGGCGCGGGCCGCGCCCAAAACCGTACCGGCCGGCATGCCGGCACGCCTGCCGCAACCGGCCGCGCCACCCCCGCCGGCGGCGCCGCCCGACGGCGAACACGCGCTGGCACACCTGGTCGGCCAATCACCAGCCATGCAGACAGTCAAGGCGCGCATCCTCAAGGTTGCGCGCAGCATGGCCCCGGTGCTGGTGCGCGGAGAAAGCGGCACCGGCAAGGAACTGGTGGCGCGCGCCATACATGCGTGCAGCCACCGCGCCGGCGGTCCGTTCGTGCCGGTCAACTGCGGCGCGATTCCCGAAAATCTGCTGGAAGCCGAATTCTTCGGTGCGCGCAAGGGTGCCTACACCGGTGCAACGCAGGACCGCGAGGGTTTCTTTCAAGCCGCGCGCGGCGGCACCCTGTTTCTCGACGAGATCGGTGAGCTGCCGCTGGCCATGCAAGCCAAGCTGCTGCGCGCCATCCAGGAGCGGCGCATCCGGCCCCTGGGCGAACCGCAGGAACAAGCGGTCGACGTGCGCTTTGTCAGCGCCACCAACAAGGATCTGGCCGTCGAGATACAGGCCGGACGCTTCCGGCCGGACCTGTATTACCGCTTGAACGTGATCGAGATCGTGGTCCCGCCGCTGCGCGAGCGCCGTGCCGACTTGCCGCAGCTGGCACAGGCGCTGCTGGCGCGCATCGCCGGCGAAGCCGGGCTGCCCGCGCTGGAGCCGTCGCCGCGCCTGTTGGCGCAGCTGCATACCGAACCGCTGCCGGGCAATGTGCGCGAACTGGAAAACATCCTGCACCGCGCCGTGGCCTTGGGCGACCTCGGTGGTCAGGACGATCCGGACGCCGCGGCACGCACCGAGCCTGACTTCGAGCCTACCCACCCCGCGCCTTTACAGGTCGAACCCGATATGCTGGAGGCGCCGTTTGACCCGGCCAAACTGCCGCGCGATTTGCCCGCGTGGATTGACGAGCAGGAGCGGCGCGTGCTGGTACAGGCGCTGGTGCAGACCCGTTTCAACCGTACCGCCGCCGCCGCCCGGCTGGGCTTGAACCTGCGCCAAATCCGCTACCGCATGGCACGCCTGGGCATCACCGCGCCGGGCAGCAGCGCGGACGAGCGTGATAGCGATGGTGGCGATGACGGCGGCGCCTGAATCCGCGGAACAACTCTGGCACGGCGGCTGGTATGGCCCGGCCCAGCGCCACCCGTCCCCCAACTTCGGCCCGCGCCCGGCGGGTATCGACATCAGCCTGATCGTGCTGCATTCCATCAGCCTGCCGCCCGGCGTTTACAGCGGCCACGCGGTACTGGATTTCTTCAACAACCGGCTCGATACCAACGCGCATCCGTATTTCCAGGCCCTGCGCGAGACCCAAGTCTCGGCGCATTTTTTCATCCGGCGCGGCGGCCGCATCATCCAGTGCGTCAGCGGCGATGACCGCGCCTGGCACGCCGGCCTGTCGTGCTGGCGCGGACGCGAAAACTGCAACGACTACGCCATCGGCATCGAACTGGAAGGACTGGAAGGCCAGACCTTCGCCGCGCCGCAATACGCGGCCCTGGCGCGCCTGGCCGCCGACCTGACGCGCCGCTACCCCATCACCGCCATCGCCGGGCACGAACATGTCGCGCCGGGCCGCAAGCGCGACCCCGGCCCAGGATTCGATTGGGCGCGCTTGAAACGCCAACTGAGCCGGCACGTCGATCACCGGTTTGACTGGCCGTGACAACGCATGCGGCACGCGCGCATCGCGTCCATCAGAACAAAAATTTTTGCTTGCTTGCAACATTTCCGCATCCGCTATTTCCACAATGCTATACAAGCGCGTGTTTTGCTCCGATAATCGGAGCACTCGCGAATCATGTTTAACCATACTCAAGTCATCGTCACACCCGCGCCGCAATCGCCGATGCGCTTGCGTTGCCGCGTGCAGACGGCTTGGCGAATGCAAATGAATCCGAACGCGCCGCACCGCCAACCGGCGCGGCGCCTGCTGCCTTTGCAACCGGCGCGCCCGGCGCCATCGAATACCCGGCGGGCAGCGCCCGGCCGCGCAACCGGCCGCCCGCCCCTATCGTTCATCGCACACACAACCACAAATGCGCAGCTTGCCGCCCCCATCACCGCCGGTCATCCGGCGCGCCGGGCGCGGGCTGCCGTCCGTATTCATGGTGGGGGCTTCGCGGCCCGCCGCCATGAATCGCCGCCGCACGTACCCAACAACCGCGCGGAGGTGTTTCTTGTCGTTGATATCAACTCGATCTAGGAGAAAAAAACCATGGCAACTGCAACCAAGAAAGCGCCCGCAAAAAAAGCGGCAGTAGCAAAGAAAGCCCCGGCCAAAAAGGCTGCTCCGGCTAAAAAGGCTCCGGCCAAGAAAGTCGTAGCCAAGAAGGCTGCTCCGGCTAAAAAGGCTGCTCCGGCTAAAAAGGCACCCGCCAAAAAAGTCGTAGCCAAAAAAGCGGCGCCGGCCAAAAAGGCTCCGGCCACCAAAGCCCCCGCCAAAAAGGTCGTAGCCAAGAAAGCTGCTCCGGCTAAAAAGGCACCCTCCAAAAAAGCCCCTGCTGCCAAAAAAGCACCGGCCAAAAAGGCGGCCGCTAAAAAGCCCGCCCCCAAAAAGCCTGCCCCCGCGACGACGCTAGCACCGCAGGCGGCTTGGCCTTTTCCGCAAAGCGGTCAGCCAGCCTGACCCGCTGCCGCCTTTCCGGCGGCCCCGGCCCGCACCTGAAAAGGCGCGGGCCTTTTCTTTTTTATTGGAGCGCCGCGATTTCGTAATTCTGCGGCCCGCGCGTGGCGACCTTGATCGCGCCGATGCGATTGCCCAAGGCGGCACAGCGCTCCAGCGGCCAGGCCTGCTCCAAACCATACAGCAGCGCGCCGCGCCAGGCGTCGCCGCAGCCGGTGGGATCGACCACCGCCGTGGGCACGACCGGCGGTATATGCGTTTTGCCGCCCGCCTGCCAAACGTCACACCCTTGGCTGCCCAGCGTGACCACCAAGCCCCGGACGCGCCGGGAAATATCGGCCAGCGCCAATCCCGTGCGATCGCACAGCATGCGGCCTTCGTAGTCGTTGACGGTAACCCAGCTGGCCAGCTCGACCAAGTGCGTCAACTCCGCGCCGTCGAACATCGGCAGCCCCTGTCCGGGATCAAACACGAACGGGATATCCGCCCGCGCGAACTGCTCGGCGCGCTGGAGCATGGCCTCGCGCCCGTCGGGCGAAATAATGGCCAGCCGGATGTCCTCACCCGTAAGCGGCGGCGCGTTTTCGTGCGCGCGGGCCATGGCGCCGGGGTGAAAAGCGGTGATCTGGTTGTTGTCCTGATCGGTCATGATCATCGCCTGCGCGGTATAGGCGTCGGGCAGCACCTTGATGAAATCGGTGCGGATGTCCAGCGCGCGCAGCCGCTCCAAATAGTCCGCGCCGTCGCTGCCCAAGGCCGCCACCGGCAACGGCCGGCCGCCCAGCTGGCGCAGCGCGTAAGCGATGTTGCCGGCGCACCCGCCCCAGTCGCGCCGCAGCGTGGGCACCAGGAACGAGACGTTCAGGATGTGCAGTTGCTCGGGCAGTATCTGCGCGGCAAAGCGCCCTTCAAAGCCCATGATGGTGTCGAACGCGAGAGAGCCGCAAATCAGTGTTGCCATGAATCCGCCTAAAAATCAAGGATAGAAAGCCGTGAGCCGGTAGTTGCTGATGTCTTGCGCATCGACCGTCTCCAGCACCGTCAGCAAGGCCACCCCGTTGAACTCGCCATACGCCGTCAGTTGCGCCGGCGCGCCCCAGTCGGCGGGGTTAAGCACGCGCCGCGCCAGCGGCTGCTCCTGCGCGTCAATCAGCGCCAATTCCAGCGCCGGGGTGGCGATGGACGCGGCGCTGCCATTGCGCAGCGTGACCGCGAAACCAAAGCGTTTAGGCCCCGTGCGCACAAAGGCGGAACTGTCGATAAGCACCGAGCTCAGATGCCGCCACGGCGCAATCTGGCAGCGCAACGGCCGGCACAAAGCTTGCAGCAACGGCGCCGCGTCCGGATAGCGTGCCGCCAGGCGATCGCGCTGGCTCACGGCGATTTGCGCGACCAACGTCACAGTCAATATCACCGCCGCAACCCACAGCCCCGCGCGCACTCCCGGCAAAGCCCAGACCGCGCGCCGCCGCGCCTGTTCGACGAACGAAGGCAAATCCGGCTCGACCGGCCGGACTTCCGGCTCCTGCTGGGGCTGCACGGATGGAGGCAATGGCAGCAGCCCGTTAATTTCGCTGAGAACGAAATCAATCATCGGGCGGGAGTGCTGTGCCTCCTCCTCCTGCTGATGCTCCAACTGGGTATCGAGCGCGGCGCGCCGATCCTGGCCGCGCGGCCCATCCCCGCGCCCGCGCTTGCGGCCAGACGCCGCACCGCGCCCGGATATCCGGCGCTGCCGGTTGCGTGCGCCGCTGCTCTCGCCATCGTGCGCCGCCGCGGCAAAGCCCCCATTGCCGGAGACATGGCCGGACGGATAGCCGGACGGATGGTTATCACCGTCTTCCGGTTCGCCATCGCGCTGCCTTTCGGCGTTTTCACGCAACCGCGCCAGCGTTTCGAGCAACCGGGCATAGCGCCGATCCAACTCGTCATCGGTCGGTATCGGCAACGGCGGCACAGGCGCGGCCGGCTGCGCGCGGGCCTGCCGCACGGCAAGCGCCCGGTCGGCCATGCCCCGTTCCGGCGCCCGCTGAACAAACACCGGCACGGCAGCCGGTTTCAGCGGCGAAGGCGGCGGAACCAATTCAAACGCGGGCGCGGCAAATGCCGGAACTTCAGCCGCCAATGCTTGGGATTCAGGTTCAGGCTCTGGTTCCGGCTCAGGCTCTGGTGCCGGCTCTAGTTCAGGCTCAGGCTCAGGCTCAGGCTCAGGTGCCGGTGCTGAAATGGCCGCATCTTCGGCCATGCCGTGCGGCGGCCCGGCGGCCGTCTCTTCGGCGCCGGGATACCAGTCCGAATCGGACGGCGGCACATACGGATCGGCAGGCACCATGCGCGCCCGCGCATCGAACGCCACCATGCATTGCCCGCAGCGCACCCAGCCGCCGGCCACCTGTAATTGCTCCGGCCCCACCCGAAACAGGGTGGAGCAAGCCGGACAGCAGGTAATCATTCGCAGGGTCATGACGTGCGGCGATTGTAGAAAAGCCACACGCCCAATCGACGAGTATGACGACAATAGGCACCATGCCTTCGACTCCGCACACTCCCGGCTCTTCCACCGCCACTTTAACGCAATCGCGCCTGTGGTCGGACTGGACATCCGCCGATTTCGCCGCGCTCGAGCGCGCCCGCGCCATCGCCGTGCTGCCGCTGGCCGCCACCGAACAGCACGGTCCGCACCTGCCGCTGTCGGTCGATGCCGACATCGCGCACGGCATCGTGCAAGCCGCCATCGCGCATCTGCCCGCGGACTTGCCCGCGCTCTTTTTGCCGGTACAGCGCATCGGCTACAGCCCGGAACACAGCGCCTACCCCGGCACCTTGACGCTCAAGGCCGAAACCGTGCTCCGTTTGTGGACCGACATCGCCGAAAGCGTGGCCGCCGGCGGCATCAAAAAACTCGTGCTCTTGAACACCCACGGCGGCAACACCGGCCTGCTCGACACCGTGGCGCGCGACCTGCGCGCGCGGCTGACGATGCTGGTTTATAGCGTCCCCAACTGGGAGCGGCTGGCGCTGGCACACCCAGCCGGGCGCGCCGCGCTGGAGCGCTTCACGCCCGATGAGCAGCGGTTCGGCGTACATGCCGGGCAAATCGAAACCGCCATGATGCTGGCCCTCAAACCCGATCTGGTGCGCATGGCCGAGGCGCAAAATTTCGACTCCACCTCCGCCGCCCGCGCCCGGCACTTCGAAATTCTGGGCCGCGCACGCGGCGCCCAACTGGCCTGGATGGCGCAAGACCTCAACCCCTTCGGCGCCACCGGCAACGCCCGCGCCGCCACGGCGCAGGACGGTCGTGCGCTCATTGAGGCCGCAGGCCAAGCGCTGGCTTGCCTGCTGACCGAAATCGACCAGCTTGCGGCCGATACGGTACGGGAGTAAACAGCCGGTCCGCGCACCCGCATCTTCGGCTACCATTTCAACCTAGAAATGGTAGTTGAACGCGCTTGCCAGTCCCGTTACGGCTATAAGCCAGGCAAGGCGCAAACCGCAGCGATACCCGGTGATAGCGCAAGGATTTGCTTGCGCCGCATGGCACGGCGAGTACGGTGCTTGCCGGTAGGGAGCATACTCACCCAAAAGGTGAACACGATCGAAGTCGCGAACGTCAATATCCACGCGGCTCTCCTGAAGGTTGCAAGCGATCAACCGCCGTTTCTAGGCTCAAGATATCCTACCCAACCTCGTCCAACCCGCCATGCCACACTATCGTTCCCGCACTTCCACCCATGGCCGCAACATGGCCGGCGCGCGCGCCTTGTGGCGCGCCACCGGCATGCAAGATGCCGACTTCGGCAAGCCGATCATCGCGGTAGTCAATTCCTTCACGCAATTCGTTCCCGGCCACGTGCATTTGCGTGACCTGGGCGCGCTGGTGGCGCGGCAAATCGAGGCGGCCGGCGGCGTGGCCAAGGAGTTCAACACCATCGCCATCGACGACGGCATCGCGATGGGCCACGGCGGTATGTTGTATTCGCTGCCCTCGCGCGAGTTGATCGCCGATTCGGTCGAGTACATGGTCAACGCGCATTGCGCCGATGCGATGGTGTGCATCTCCAACTGCGACAAGATCACGCCCGGCATGCTGATGGCCGCCATGCGGCTGAACATTCCGGCGGTGTTCGTCTCCGGCGGGCCGATGGAGGCAGGCAAGATCAAGCCGCCCGCCGGCAGCGGCGAGTCGGTCATCAAGATCGACCTGATCGACGCCATGATCAAGGCCGCCGACCCCGCCGTGACCGACGCGCAGGCCGAGCAGTACGAGCGCAGCGCCTGCCCCACCTGCGGCTCGTGCTCCGGCATGTTCACCGCCAATTCGATGAACTGCCTGGCCGAGGCGATCGGCCTTGCGCTGCCCGGCAACGGCACGCTGGTGGCCACGCATGCGGACCGCGAAAAGCTGTTCGTCAAGGCGGGGCGCCTGATCGTCGATCTGTGCCGCCGCTATTACGAGCAGGACGACGCCACCGCGCTGCCGCGCGCCATCGCCACCCGCCAGGCGTTCGAGAACGCGATGACGCTGGACGTGGCCATGGGCGGCTCGACCAACACCGTGCTGCACCTGCTGGCCGTGGCGCAGGAGGCGGGGGTGGATTTCAGCATGGCCGACATCGACCGCATCTCGCGCCGCACGCCCTGCCTGTGCAAGGTGGCGCCGACCACCGAGAAATACCACATGGAAGACGTGCACCGCGCCGGCGGCATCGTCGGCATCCTCGGTGAACTCGACCGCGCCGGACTGATCCACCGCGACAGCCCCACGGTGCTCTATCCCACGCTGGGCGAGGCGCTGGAATGCTGCGACGTGCAGCGCAACCAGGATAAAACCGTGCATGAGTTCTATCGCGCCGCGCCCGGCGGCGTGCCGTCGCAAACGGCCTTCTCGCAAGCGCGGCGCTTTCCCGCGCTCGACCTGGATCGCGCCGGCGGCTGCATCCGCGACCAGGCGCATGCCTATTCGCAAGACGGCGGTCTGGCCGTGCTCTACGGCAACCTGGCTGAAAAAGGCTGCATCGTCAAAACGGCGGGCGTGGATGAAGCGCAATGGCTCTTCACCGGCAAAGTGCGCGTGTTCGAGAGCCAGGAAGACGCCGTGGAGGGCATCCTGGGCGACCAGGTCGCGCCCGGCGACGTGGTGGTGATCCGCTACGAAGGCCCCAAGGGCGGCCCCGGCATGCAGGAAATGCTCTACCCCACCTCGTACCTCAAATCGAAAGGCTTGGGCAAGGTCTGCGCGCTGTTCACCGATGGGCGCTTTTCCGGCGGCTCATCGGGCCTGGTCATCGGCCACGCCTCCCCCGAAGCCGCCGAAGGCGGCACGCTGGCGCTGGTGGAGGATGGCGACACGATCGAAATCGACATTCCGGCACGCAAAATTCACCTGGACGTCGCCGATGCCGAACTGGCCCGCCGCCGCGCCGCCATGCAAGCGCGCGGCGACCAGGCCTGGAAACCGGCGGGCCGCCAGCGCACGGTTTCCGCCGCCCTGCAAGCCTACGCGGCCCTGGCGACTTCCGCCGACCGGGGAGCGGTGCGCGACGTGGGGCAGCTGCGGGGGCGGTGAAGCCCGGTGGACACGGCGCCGTCCGAGCCGTCCGAGCCATTCGGACCGGACGGCGGCGCCAGTGTTTCAGCGCGAGTTGACCACGCCCAGGTCTTTCGGCGATGGCACCTCTGCCAGCTTGGAGCCGGTACGCGCGATCACCCAATCCACCAACGTGTTGGCCACCAGGCTCACGCCCGGCTCGCCAGGGGCGGGAGCGCCGGGTTTTCCGCTCAACGAATCGTCGGACGAGACGAAGTCCGTGTGCTTGTAGTACTTTGAGTTGATCGCCGGATCAATCGGCGACTTGGCTTTGGCCTCGTCAGACTGCACCGTGCCGGTTGAGCCGATGTTGGTGTAGTCGGTCACCAGCGGGAACACTCCTGGATTGGTAGCCACGACAACGTTTTGATGTGCGTAATACAGCGGCACCTTGACCACGCTCTTGTCGATGTCGATCTTGACGCCCTTGTAGTCGAGAGCGACGATTGGCCCGGAGCCTACGAATGTCATCTCCGTCTCATAGCGTTCCGAGGGATACCAGTTCGCAGCGACGATTTCGCGGGCATCGACGGTGCGCAGGCCGCTGGCCCGGAAGTTGTAGGTAATCGGCTGGATATTGGTGCGGTTCGTGGTCCAGGCGTAGCCGCGCAGGAACTGGCTGGCCTTGCCGACACCGACCTTGACGTTCGTGGGAATCGTCGAGCCGCCGCCAGCCTCGCGCCAGCCATACACCTTGTTCGGGTCAATCTGGCTGACGAGCGGCACGCATTTCCCTGCGTTCGTGCCAGATGCGATGATGTCGCAGTCGTTTTCTTTTCCGGCGACCGGCGTGAAGTCAAGCAGCCCCAGGCTTTCTCCAAGCCCCACGATCAGCGTATCTTGCAAATTGACCGCCAGCGGCGTCGGCGTACTGGCTGTGGTGGTAGGACTGGTGTCAAAACTCATACCCGCGCGTGCAACCTGCGTCAGCCTGATCGCGCCAAGAAAGGCGTTTGCGGTGTCGGCAGCAGTTCCGGGGAAGGCGATCATGCCGGCTTGCCGCGGCGGGAATAGCGACTCTACTTGCTGACCTTCCGTAGAGAAACGTGCGCTCGACAGATCACGCGCGCCAGCGGCAGGCCCGGAAACCGTATTGCCGCCGGTCGCATCGGTGTAGACCGGGCGCACGCCGCTGCGGAAATCGTCGATGGCAGTCTGGAATGTATCGATCTGCGTCTGCGTCGGCCCGGTGATCGAGGAGCCGTAGCCGCCGCCATCCAGCATCACGATGCCGGCCAGATCCTCATACCCGCGTCGGCCATTGGTTCCCTTGCGGCCAGCAAACACCGTGGTGAAACTGCCCCCTTGCGAATGGCCCGCGAGAAAGACGTTCCTGCTGCCCGCTTTCTGGCTGACGAGGGATATCATGTTCTCAACATCGCGCGCGTAGGCTTCAAATCCCCAGTCGGCCATGAAATACAGGTCCGACTGTTGCAGCGGTCTCCACGTAGCGTCTACGGCGCCCACAAAGGACTTGGGGTTGCCAGCCGGAAATTTGCCGCGCCCGTCCAGCGCGGTCCGGCCATCCGATCCCATGATCGACTTGCCGAAGTAGTAGTTGACGGCGGCTGCGGGATCCTTGTTGACGATCGCGTTGCGGGCGCCCAGAGTGTCGGCCAGATGCGCGCCGCGGCGCTGAACAACCCAGACTTCCAGACGGCAATCGATGGGTGTGGTTCCATCCACGCAGCCGTTTTTCTTTTCATTGGCTTTATGCACCAATTGGGCTGCCAGATACATCCAGTGCCCAGGGGTGCTGGAAAAGCCCGGCATCGCCACGATCACCGCGTTGGCGGCGCGCGGCGTTTCGCCGTCCAGCGCGGAACGCACACGCAGGAAGGTGGCGGCGTTGAATTCCTTGGGGGTTTGCAGCACATTGGGGTCGGTCGATTGAGCGCCGCCTTCGATCTGCACGTATTCGCCGACCACGTCCGGGTAGTCGGGCATGAGCGCCTGGGCCAGCGGATCGGCGGGAGCGGGCGCCGGCGGAGCAGGAGGCGCGGGAACGGGCGCAGAAGCGGAAGGCTGCGAATCGTTGCTATCGCCGCCGCAGCCCGTGAGCGCCAAAGCAAACAGCATGCTCGCGCATGCCGCGTAGATTGAGGTCGTTTTGCCGGATTTCACGAATTGTCTCCTTGATATACCTTGCCTTGAAGCGGGCTGCACCGCGACACACGAGGAACAACTCGCTGACCGTACCCGGTTCATAGCCGGGTCCGTTAAATTCTAGTATCTGTCTGCGCTCACTTCTTTTCCATGCAAACCCTGAGAAGCCATCCCTGGGATCGCGTGGGCCGCAAGTCTCACCGCCGTCTTAGAATCCGCTTCAAGTCAACTTCACCCCACGGCGGCCATTCCATGAAACGGGTTCTTCTGCCTCTCGCTCTGGTCACCAGCACGGCAACGCCGGCATGGGCCGACCTTGCGCTGGCCACGAACAAGAACTGCATGACCTGTCATTCGATGGAAAAGAAAGTGATTGGCCCGGCCTACAAGGAAGTCGCCGCCAAGTACAAGAATGACAAAGGGGCCACCGACACCCTCGCCGCCAAGATTCGCGCGGGCGGCGTCGGTGTCTGGGGGCAGATTCCCATGCCCGCGAACGCCCAGGTCAACGATGCCGATGCCAAGAGGCTCGCGGCCTGGATTCTTCAGCAGAAATAAAAGCCTGTTTAGGTTCTATCTAACCTGGAAACGGCATGTTGCGCTCCAGGCGATCCTCGATTTGCCCGAGATGCGCGGCAATGCTGTTGTCGGACTGCTCGGTACGCGCCTTGACCGCCGCTTCCAACTGATCGATGCGCGCCAACAGCGCGGCCTGTTGATCGCTCTGGCGCTGTGAACGGTCACGCTCGAGCGTATCGATGTAGCCGCGCAGTTCGGTGAAGCGCGAAGTTTCGGCCTTGTCGGCCAGATCACGCTGGGCCTGCATTTCCTTGTTGTAGCGGCGCGTTTCGAGTAGCGCCGTGCTGTGCAAATAAAGTACCGAAACCATGAACAGCAGGCCCATCAGGGCCGTGAGGCCGAGCATGATCAGCCCCAATGGCGCGGTCACCTGCATCAGCCCGATCGACATCGCCACGGGCGTGGCCAGAAAAGTCCAGTTCAGCGCCGCCAAAGCGGCAATCAACGCCACGACGACCAGCAGCAATATGATGCGTAGTCCCATCACGGTTCTCCTTGACGGTTTTCAAAAACCTGTTTTTAACGCAGAACCGATTACTGTGCCTTGCACTTTTGTTGAGCGCAAGGCACAGGCATGCCCGAAGGCCAGCGCCTCCGAGGCTTCTCAGTTCGACTGGGCCAACTGATCGAGGATGGCCGGGTTCTCCAGTGTCGAGGTGTCCTGCGTGATCGCCTCGCCACGCGCGATGCTGCGCAGCAGGCGGCGCATGATCTTGCCGCTGCGGGTCTTGGGCAGGTTGTCGCCAAAGCGGATGTCGCGGGGCTTGGCGATCGGGCCGATTTCCTTGGCGACCCAGTTGCGCAGTTCATCGGCGATTTTCTTCGCTTCCTGCGGGCTGGGCCGGCCGCGTTTGAGAACCACGAAGGCGCAGATCGCCTCGCCGGTCAGGTCATCCGGCCGCCCCACCACCGCCGCTTCGGCCACCAGGTCGGTCTTGGCCACGAGCGCCGATTCGATTTCCATCGTGCCCAAACGGTGCCCGGAAACGTTGAGCACGTCGTCAATGCGTCCGGTAATGCGGAAATAGCCCCGGTCGGCGCTGCGCATGGCGCCATCGCCGGCCAGATAGATCGTGCCGCCCATCTCTTCCGGGAAATAGCCCCGCTTGAAGCGTTCGGGGTCGCCCCAAATGGTGCGGATCATCGACGGCCAGGGCCGCTTGATCACCAGCATGCCGCCGCTGCCGTTGGGAATGTCGTGCCCGGTTTCGTCAACCACCGCGGCCATGATGCCCGGCAGCGGCAGCGTGCACGAGCCCGGCACCAGCGGCGTAGCCCCCGGCAACGGCGTGATCACATGGCCGCCGGTTTCGGTCTGCCAGAAGGTATCGACAATCGGACAACGCTCGCCGCCTATATTGCGGTAGTACCACATCCAGGCTTCGGGATTGATCGGTTCGCCGACCGAACCGAGGATGTGCAGGCTCGACAGATCCCAGTTCTTGGGATGCACTTTCTCGTCGCTGTCGGCCGCCTTGATCAGCGAACGGATCGCGGTTGGCGCGGTGTAGAAGACCGAGACCTTGTGCCGTTCGATCATCTGCCAGAAGCGGCCCGCGTCCGGATAGGTGGGCACGCCTTCGAATATCACCTGCGTCGCACCGGCGGCGAGCGGCCCGTAAGCAACGTAGGTGTGTCCGGTAATCCAGCCGATATCGGCGGTGCACCAGAAAACGTCATCGGGGCGGAGATCGAAAACCCAATCCATCGTCATCTTCGCCCACAGCAGGTAGCCTCCGGTGGCGTGCTGCACACCCTTGGGCGTTCCCGTGGAGCCCGAGGTGTAAAGAATGAACAGCGGGTGCTCGGCCCCTACCGCCACGGGCGGGCACTGGTCGCTCTGGCCGGCCAGGGCTTCGCCGAAGGTTTTGTCGCGTCCGGCCACACGGTTCCATGCGGTGGAGGTGCGCTCGTAGACCAGCACCGCCTTGACCGACTCGCAGCCGCTCTGCGCGAGCGCCTCGTCAACGATCGACTTCAGCGGCAGTTCCTTGCCGCCGCGCAGTTGGTAGTTGGCGGTGACGACCGCCACCGCGCCGGCATCGACGATGCGTTCGTGCAGCGCCTTGGCCGAGAAGCCGCCGAACACCACGCTGTGCGTCGCGCCGATGCGCGCGCAAGCCTGCATCGCGATCACGCCCTCGATGGTCATGGGCATGTAGATGATCACGCGATCGCCTCGCTTGACGCCCTGCGCCTTGAGCGCATTGGCAAACTGGCTCACGCGCGCGAGCAGTTGTTTGTACGTGATCTGCGTGACGGCGCCATCATCCGCCTCGAAGATGATGGCCGTTTTGTTCTCGACCGGCGTGCCGACGTGCTTGTCGAGACAGTTCGCGCTGGCATTGAGTTCGCCGTCGTCAAACCAGCGGTAAAACGGCGGGGTCGACTCGTCGAGCGTGCGGGTAAAGGGCTTGGTCCAAATCAGGTGCTCATTCGCACAGCGGGCCCAGAAGCCCTCGAAATCGCGCTCGGCCTCCTGGCACAACGCCTCATAGGCCGCCATGCTGCCGATACGCGCGCCCTGGCGGGCACGTTCTCCGGGAGGGAAAACCCGGTTTTCGATCAAGACGGATTCGATCGTGGATGCGCTGCTCATTTGTCTTCGTCTCCTGAGTCTGTAATTACGGAATGCGGCCGGATTTTGGCCTTTCTACATTACGAGGTACTGACGCGGGTGGCGCGCCACCCGCGGCGACATATCGGCAATTACCCCAAGTGTCGCGCCGCCTGCGTGCTGACATCATGCCCGGGGAGCCAACATCCGCAACACCCAAAAACCATTAAGGGATTCTAAAATTCTACGGCTTTCTTTTTTGCCTCTTTTGCCTTTCCCCACCCATTCACGGTTTCCCTCTCGCCTTCGGGCTCCCTTGATCCAACTGCCGCGCCCTGCTTTCGGCGATCGCCGCCGCCTGCACCGGCCGGAACCAACACGCACTAATCCATGAACACAAAAGCATCCGTCCCCGACGCCCGAGGCGTCGCCACGCTCACGATCACGGGCAGCGGGCCGCTCAATATCATCAACGCCGCGATCATCGCCGAATCGACGCGCGCCATCGAGGCGCTCGCCGGCGACGATGCAGTCCGCGTCCTGGTCCTGCGCGGCGCCAGCGACCGGAGCTTCATCGGCGGCGTCGACGTCAAGGAAATGGCCGCGCTGACGCCGGAAAGCGCCGAAGACTTCATCTCCCAATTACGTGCGCTGTGCGATGCCGTGCGCCACTTTCCGGTGCCGGTGATCGCGCGCCTGCCCGGCTGGTGCCTGGGCGGCGGCCTCGAACTCGCGATGGCTTGTGATCTGCGCATCGCCGCGACCGACGCCCGGCTGGGCATGCCCGAAGTCAAGGTGGGCATTCCTTCGGTCATCCACGCCGCGCTGATGCCGCGGCTGATCGGCCATGCACGCGCCACGTGGATGCTGCTCACCGGAGAACCGGCGGACGCCTCGCAGGCGTTGGCCTGGGGCCTTGTGCATACGACGGTCGAGCTGCCGCAACTGGACGCCGAGGTGGAACGCATCGCGGCCCTGCTGGCGGGTTTCGGCCCGGCCGTTCTGCGCCAGCAAAAACGCATGCTGCGCGAATGGGAAGACACGCCGCTGGACACCTCGATCGACCGCAGCGTGGCCGAGTTCGGCCGCGCTTACGGCACCGGCGAACCGCAGCACTACATGAGCGCCTTTCTCAACCGCAAGCGATAACTCTGGAAACCACACATGCCGGCTTCGAATGTCAAGGGTTTCAAGGGTTTCGCCAGAGGGCTGGCCGATAGCCTGCCCGTCGTTGCCGGTTATCTGCCGGTCGCGTTTTCCTTTGGCATCGCAGCCACCCAGTCGGGCCTGTCGCCGGCGCTCGCGGCGCTGACTTCGGCAGTCGTTTTTGCGGGCGGCAGCCAGTTCGTGCTGCTGGGTCTGCTGTCGGCCGGCGGCACGCTGCTGGCCGTGGTGCCGACAGTCCTGCTGATCAACGCCCGGCATTTGCTTTATGCGGGGCCGATCGTCGCGCAGTTTCCGTCAGGGCGGCGCACGCTGCCCGCGCCGCTGCTGGCTTTCGGCTTGACCGATGAGGTCATGGCCAGCGCGATCGGGCACATCCATCGCGTCGCGCCAGAAGAGCGCGAGCGATGGTATGTCGGCCTGCAATGCGGCGCCTACGCCGCATGGGTTGCGGGCACCTGGCTTGGCGCGACCCTGGGCGCGCGGCTGCCCACCGGCCAGTCGGCCCTGCAGAGCGCGCTTGCTTTTGTTCTGCCGGCTCTTTTCCTGTCGCTGCTGCTGACGATGAGCTGGCGGCGCGATCATCTGCCGATGCTGGTTTCTGGAGCCGCCACCGCGCTGTTGCTGTCGTGGCTGCCGGCGCACATCGTGATTCCGGCAGCGATTGTGCTCGGCGCCGCCTGCCATGCTTTTTTCCCGCTCAAACGCCATGACTGAGCACGCCATGCTTCTGACGATCCTGGTTTGCGGCGCCGGCACATTCCTGCTGCGCGTGCTGCCGCTGTGGCGGCGCCAGCGGGCAGCGCCGCCATCCGTGCGGTGGATGGCGCACTTCTCGCAAGCCATCGGCCCGGCCGCGATGGCCTCGCTGTTCGTGTCGAGCCTGATCTCCTTCGCCGGCCCCGCGCCTGCTCCCGGCGAGCTGGCCTCGATCGCCCTTGCGCTGCTGGCCCTGGGCGTCGTGCGATGGCGCGCCGGCGGCATCGCGCTCCCCACGCTTGTGGGCGCGCTCGTGCTCGGAATCAGCCGGCTTTTCCTGTAGACAACGCCGAGCCTAAAAACGGCAGTTGGACGCACTTGCCGTTTTTAGGCTGAGTCAGCCTGGCAATCCTGTATACTCGCTCCCCTTCTCGGGACGTGGAAAACACGATTCCGAACTAGAGCGGCGCGATAGCAAAGCGGTTATGCAACGGATTGCAAATCCGTCTAGCCCGGTTCGACTCCGGGTCGCGCCTCCAGACCCGCACGGCCTGGACCGTGCAGCCCATCGTTGCCGGGCTGTTTTGATTTTTGGGTATCGTCAATACGCTATCCGACGCCCGGATGGTGAAACTGGTAGACACATCGGACTTAAAATCCGCTGCTTCCTGAATAAGGGGCGTGCCGGTTCGATTCCGGCTCCGGGCACCAAGATCAAATTTCAAGCAACCTCAGTCCGCCTTAAAAGCCACATCCATTCTAGTGCCCTGAGTTAGAAGTTCGTAGACAGAAGCGTTCGATTCTGGAGAGGATATCGTCCGCAGTCTTGGTCCAGCCGAATGTACTTTTCGGTCAACGTAGCGAATCAGCGCTCGACTTGATTGAGCCAAGAGGCCGAGGAGGTGTGAAATGAACATGAAATCGAGGGTGGCGGGCAAACCATACCTTGATTGCCACTGTCTTGTGCGTGCCGTAGTTATCCATCAGGAGAGCCGCGTGAATATTGACGTTCGCAGCTTCGATCGAATTCACCTTTTGGGTGACAACGCTACGCACTCAGCGCGCCAATCACGGCACAGGCGAGCGCATTCAACTACCGTTTCCAGGTTTAGCTGACCTCGCCATCCAGGATCCCATCAGCAACGCTGTGCCCAGAAAAGAAAATGGCCGAAGGTTTATCACCTGAAGTAGGCAAGGACAGGAGCCGGACGCCCCCCTCAAAGCAGTTCATCACACAACGTATCCGAGCCCTCAGACAAGCTACCGAGCGATGTGGGTGCGACGCCTCAATGTTGGTTGGAACCGTCTTACGCGTTTGGTGCAAGATAGCATTCCCTGCTCTACCAAGGCCCGCTTTACCCTACTCGAAGACTCTCGCTGCAGAAGCCGAGGTAGAAAAATTCGTGGCAATTCTTAGTCAACTGGGCTTTCTCGAGGCCTCGTACTGGCTGAGTTCCTCTTACGCTATGCTGGCCGACGAGGGCTATCGAAAGAAGCTAGCGATGTTCTTCACGCCGGCATCACTTACCGAGGGACTGCTCAACGACCTTGCCAAACAAGGTGTCGATTTCGGCAGTCAGACCTTCATTGATCCCGCATGCGGCGGCGCAGCTTTCTTGGCCCCAATTGCTCTACGCATGCGAGAAACCCTCGTGGCGAAGGGGTTCACGGCGCTGAAAGTGCTTAAGCATATTGAGAAACACCTTCACGGCTGCGACTTGGATAAAACGCTGTGCGAGCTGTCCAAGCACTTCTTATGCATGACCTTGCACGCAGAGGTCCAGAAGACAGGGTACGTACCCTCGTTTAAGGTTTACCCGGCTAACTCGCTGACTCATTTGGCCACTAGCCACAACACGTTCGATGTGGTTGTCTGCAATCCTCCATATCGAAAGATGCGTGCCAATGAGTTGGAGTCGTTGCGCGAGACGTACGCGGATGTCATTGAGGCCCAACCCAACCTCTACTGCCTCTTCATCGCTCTCTGCGTTCGCTTGATCAGAATTGGAGGATATGCAGCTCTCGTTACACCGACCAGCTTTCTTTCAGGGCAGTACTTTGGACGCCTTCGCAAGTTCCTCATCCGCAATACCAACGTTGAGCACATCGGCATGGTCAGCGACCGTCAGGGCGTGTTTATAGACGTCGAGCAAGAGACGGCGCTGACGGTACTATGCCGCTGCATTGAAAAGGACCGCGTGCAGATGCGAGCCAACGTTTCTGTCGTTTCGAGATCCGGCCAGTACACGAGCGTCGGCGAATGCACGTTGCCAAACGCCGGCGCTGTATGGCCGATCCCACGTTCTGTTGAGGATGTGACGTTGCTCAAGACAGCTGCCTTGTCCAAGTTCCGCCTGGCCGACTACGGCTACCGGGTACGCATCGGAGCGTACGTATGGAATCGAGACAAGCGGCCGAAGTTCAACTCTTTTCAGGACGCGCGGCGGGCCAAGGCGCACACTGTGATACCCCTAATGTGGTCTCGAGACATCGTGCCCGGTGGGATCGTTCGGCTGGAGGACACCTCGGCCTATGACGGAGAACATCGTTTCGTCGACTTGGGCAACAAGGAACACTCATCGATCGTCACGTCGCCGTGCGTGGTGATGCAGCGGGTGACGGCCAACGGCCAACCGCGTCGCCTAGTGACGGCCGCCGTGTCGCCTCGCGTCTTCAAGACTTACGGCGGATTCATTGGTGAGAACCACGTCGTCATCATCGAAGCGGTGAGCGACAAACCAGCTCTGCCTCCAACCAAGCTGGCCAAGCTCCTCAGCGCACATGCAATCGACCGTTGTTTCCGGTGTATCTCAGGGGTCACCAACGTCTCGGCATTTGAACTCAACCAGCTCACGCTCCCTAACCCGCAAGCACTTCGCGAAGCTGCAACGAACGGTAGATCGATGGACGAAGCAGTTCGTCTGGCATTCGGACTCGTTTCCGAGCAATGACTGGACAAGGCAAACAATAGTTCGAACTTTGCAATGCCTCAATTCAGATCACTATCAGACCGCCAGGCCGATCAAGCGAAAGCACGGGAACGGATTGCCGAGTACGCCCAAAAGCTTGCGACCCGACCTATCGGCGGCAAGGTGCCACCCGCCAAGACCAAAGCGGTCACAACACCTCCGCCCGCACAGCCGGCTACAGCACGTCCACAGCGCCCCTGGGCACAGGTTCGCGCGGGAAGTGCTCCCCTGATGTATCAATCACGAGCGGCCGCCGAGACTATCGCTCTGCAACCTTGGGCTAAAGAGCTTGTGAACGCCCTTCTGGCAGCCGCCGAGCAAGGCGACGTGATACTGTGCCTAATCTGGCCAGCGAAGGTCACAGCGCTGTCCTTGCTGCACGCGCTGGCCAACGTCGAGCGTGTCTTCGTCAAAGACCTGCGCGGTCTCCGCACGTTACTCTACCCTGGCACACATGCCTGCCGCGCACCGCTCCACAGCGTGCTCGCCGACCGCATGGCTCTGAGTGCTTTCTATAGGACGCTGTTGGTGCAGCAGGCAAATGGCGTCAAGGCGGAGTCATGCACGTCGTCGCCGGCTTTCCTTGGAGCCCTGTGGGCGCTCAACGATCTCACCCTGCACACTCCCGATGCACCGAACCCCGCTCTTGCGGAGCTCGTTCCGACGTTTATCTTCGACCCTGCTGAGCAGGCTTGGACCGCGACAGTCTCTAATCCACTAGAACGCACCCTGGCAAAGGTTAAACGTCTGGCTTTCCGGCGAGACTTACGCCAGCGAGTCGGACTCGAGTGGAACATTCCCGACAAGGCGCCGGGCGCTCTGATGGTGTTGCACCATACGGCAAAGAAGGACTCTTGGCGGACGGCCCTGGCTGCTCCGGCCTTGAAGGCATCCGGACGCCCAGAGTCGCTCTTGCTCGACGCGACGGACGCCGCAATGCGCACAAACTACGCTGCAATCAAGCGGATTCCTGACTTCCTCGCATTTGCACGAGAAAACGGGTTTTCCGATACAGGTGCTGTCATCGTGACCGACGATCCGAAGACCTTTTTTATCCTGCGAAAGCAACTCCGCGATTCCAAGCTCGCATTCACAATGAAGGTATTGGCCGCAGAAGCCGAGGAGGTGCTGCTCTCGGCGCACCCGGTCGCAGCCAACTGGCAACCTACTCAACGCAGCAACTCCAACTTCAGCGTGAGCATCGTTGACCGAGACGCATCCCAGCTTGCGTTGGCGTTCCAACGCCGGGCAGCAACGGTGGGCAACGAGGAGAACCCAGCCCATCAAGCACTGCTCGAGGCCTGCATGTACATCCTGCGGTTGTCGAACATGCCAGCTGGATACACCGACCTCACCGCAGCGTCAGCAGAAGCTGGGCAAGGTGACTTCGGCAGCCAGCAGAACGCCTGGACACCCGTGAAGCTCAAGCTCGCTGCGGCGCTCAACTCCGGTGCGCTGAACCAGGTACGCGACCCTGTTGAACAGGCCATCACGCGAGCCGAACGGCTCATCGACGATTGGAACGATGCCACGCCGATGGCGTTACGCATGCTGACTGAAGTCCGCAAACATGCAGTTGCTGGCCGGCAGGGCATTTCATTGGTGTTGCCGAGCAAGCGGTATGTACAACTGGCGCATCGCTTTCTGCAACGAAAACTGGGAACAGATTGGATCGCCGCCGAAGGGCGTATCGAGTGGCACACGCTCTCGGCCGTTGGCAAGACGCTCGCTGGCGACCGGAAAGGCAAGCACTTTACCTTCGTCGGTATCAACTCCGACGTGCTGCGCGTTCTGATGACGCATCCGGAAGTACCGCACGGCACCGCGGTGCTGGTGGCGTATCGTCAGGCCGAATCCACGCTCACGACGCTTACCAGTATGAAGGAGATGGATGCGTTCAAGGCCTACCGTGGCCGTATCGGTCTGCTGGCCCAGGAGTTGGAGCGGCGCCTCGCGGAGGTCCCGAATCCGCTGGTCATCAGCAAGCTCCGTGAGATGTCTCTGACGTTCAAGTCCGACGACAACGGTCAGAGTGGCAATCAGGCGTACTACAAGTTCGAACTGGAAGGCGGTAGCTGGACATATGCCTCTGGCTGGGTCTATCGTCATATGCCCGACGAAGATCCCCCGTTCCGTCGCGCCCCCGCGAGCGCCATTCAATCCGGCGACTTCATCTTCGACATGAGCGACGAGTTGCGCGCCAATCTGGAGTCGTCACTGCAGCTGAACGGCGAAGGCGTCAGTTCCGTGGTAGATCCGGTGCGCATGTTGCTCAAGCTGTACCACGATGATGTTCAACGGCGCTGTACGTTGATGTTCAAATCCACGAAGCGGTCGGCTTTGGCGCGTGAGATTCATACCAGGATGGTCGAACTGGACCCCAAGGCTGTGGACTGCCGGCTAGGTCGTGTGTATTACTGGCTAGCTCTGCAGGCGAAGAACGATACACGCCCCCACGCCGCCAAGGATCCCAAGTACTTCAAGGTTTTTTGCAGGGCCTTGGACATCAGCGACGAGGCGGCTGAGCAGCACTGGGGCTTTGTACGCAGTGCGCGGCGCTTGAACCAACACCTGGGACGGGAACTGGTTGCCCGGTATGCCGAGATTCTGTTCCAGCCGGAGAGTGCTGTGACGTACCGCAAGGTGCCCGAAGATGACATCCGACACCTGCAACAGGAAGCGTTGCGCTGTGTCTATCGTGTCGAACGCGTTGTGCCGCCGCCGACGCGTGTGACCACAAGCAAGAAGGGACAGACAAATGCCCACTCTCAGTAAAAAACCCCACGATATCCATCCGGCCTATAAAGAGGCTGTGGTCGATAGCCTACTCAACGGGCTGTCAGCGCGGCTGGCTGGCCGAGGTGACTTCTACAAGGTCATTTACGGAGCCAAGCCCAGCGCGGCGTTGATGTCGGAGTTCATCGTGCCGATGCCTACCGAAGAGCGTGGCGGCGACGAGGAAGCAGACCCCATCCGCATCAGCGCGCACGGTATGGACTTCCAAATTCGTTCGGCTGCCACAGGAACCAAGCTGGGCGTGTCACTGACCGGTGCCGTATATGTCCGCATTCTCCCGACCGAGGATGAGGTGAAACCTGGGGGCCGGCTGGAAGCCACCTTCCCCTTGACGCGAGAAGCCCGAGCCGAAATCCGCAGCAGGGTCAAGGATGCGCTGACGAAGCTTGCCAACGAGCTTTCGGGTGGCAAGTCGAACCTGGAGTGGGCCGCGAAGAGCTACGAGGCCCGCAAGGGCGTGTACGAGTCCATGGGCCTGCACTTTGACAATCGCTTGGACCGCGCACCAGTGGGTGAGGAAACCGAACCCGAGGATGTAGAAGCAAAGAATGTGGAAGGCGTCGAGGAAGGCAAAGCACGCCCTACTCAGGAGGTTGCCGCCGGCCTGTCTACCCCAGACGGCTTGGTGGACGATATTCCTCCCCCGCCGAAGTGGCTCCGGCTGGAGCTCACTCTGCCCTCATTCGAGTTTACGCCGGCGACCGCCGAGGCTGACGCCAAAAGGGCAACCGATGCGCTGAATGGGTCTGTCGCCAAGCAGCTCGCGGGCTGGGCTGCCAGTTCGGCCCCGGAAACAGGCGGGAAGTTGTGGGGGTACCGCCGGAGTCGGGTACTCCCGTCCGACGTGCGGGACTGGAAGCGCTACCTGGAAAGAGTCCGCGCCTCGGCTCTTGCAGTCATCGTGCCTCAGATTGAGCTGCGCTGGGTCGTTCAAGCAGTGCCCGACCCGATCGACGCAACGCGCATGACGGTCCATGTGGCCTTGGAAAATTGGACCCCACCGCTCACCCAAACCAACTTCAAAGAGTTGGAACCCTCGTTCTTCCAAGTTTCAGTGACCGTCACAGTGCCGACGGCTGACCACCGGTTCCTTCGCTTAGACCGCGTCAAGCCGTCTTACCGGTACAACCAGTACCTCAAGTACCCGGCGCTGGGATTCAACGGCGGCATCACTTTGGCTATCGATGGTGCGCTGCACCGACTGAGCACGACCTGGGCTCCGCGTTACGTGCTGCCTCGAATCATTCAGACCGATGGTGACGTTGAGTGCAACATTGAAAAGCTGTCTCAACCCGACTGCCTAGTCGGCCTGAAGCCTCTCATCATGGCCTACGAGGCGTGGCTGACCCAGGTCGAAAAACATCCTGTCGACCAAGGTCTCGACGGACCGAATGCAGCTGAGCAACTAGCGGTCGAGAAGGAGAAGCTGCACTTGGACCTTACGGCTTGGCGTCGTGAACTGGGCGCTATTCGCTGCGGCCTTGACATCCTTGAGATATCCCGAGTGAATTGGAGTGGACCCGGCATCCAGAAGTCACCACTTGGCATCCCATTCGAAGCGTGGGTGTCAATGAACACCGCTATGGCCAAGGTGGCCAAGTCAAAGGGCTATGACAAGTGGCGGCTCTTCCAGCTCGCCTTCATCCTGGCATCCATTCCAGCTTTCGCGACACGTATTCCCGAGTTTCACAGGTTTTATACCCCCGACGTTGCCAAGCACGCAAATGCGGTAACGCTGCTGTACTTCTCGACCGGTGGCGGCAAGTCCGAAGCTTTCCTGGGCCTGCTCGCGTTCGTGCTCTTTCTCGACCGCCTCAGAGGTAAGCATAGGGGCGTGTCCGCTTTGATGCGCTACCCGCTGCGATTGCTTACGCTGCAGCAGGCACGCCGGACCTTCTCAACGATGGGCGCTGCCGAAGAGGTTCGGCACTTACGCGGGCACCCCGGCGATCCGTTCTCACTCGGGTTCTGGGTGGGTGGCAGCAACACGCCAAACTGGCATTCCGAGGAGGGCTACGGCGAAGTACCCAGGGACAACGAGGTCGTTCCAAGCGCCGAGCCCAAGCACAAGGATGTCCAGCCCTACAAGAGTGCCCGTGAGCGCTGGCTAAAGCTGTCAACATGCCCGTTCTGTGGCAATAAGGACGGCAGTTTGCTGGCGTTACGCCGCCACTCGGACGCTGGTGCCAACACAATGGGACATTACTGCGCCGCACCGAAAGAAAAGTGTTCCTGGAACGCCCGGTTCGCCAAGCCAACGCCACTGCCCTTCTACATCGTCGACGAAGACATCTACGACGTGGCTCCATCCGTTTTGCTGGGCACAGTGGACAAGCTCGCGGCCATCGGTCAGTCGCAGGGGACTATCCGCAAGTTCTTCGGCATGTTCGGATTTGCGCCATTGATCAAGACCAGCAGTGAGCGCCTGTACGTGCCAATGAAACCCAAGGATTGGGATGGTCACCCTGGCGCCGGCACCCGCACGCTGTTCCCCTCGTTCGTTTCAGGCGAAAAGAGATTCTTCGATCCATTCCCTGCCCTGCTGATTCAGGACGAGGCCCACCTTTTGGACGAGTCCCTGGGAACGTTCTCAGGCCTGTTCGAATCAGCACTGGAGGCCGCGTTCGACCAACTCTCGCCGCTGCTGAAGGGCCTTCTCTCGTATGAGCCCGAGTTCACAGTCCGCCGAAAAATCAAGGTTATTGCCGCGTCAGCCACAGTCAGCGAGCCGTGGCGCCAGATGCACAACCTCTACCAGCGCGACACGGTCCAGTTCCCGCATCCGGGGCCGACGCTCTACGACTCGTTCTATGCGACGCCCCTCCAGCCGGACGCCTCGCCAGATGACACCGAACGCGCGGCCATTCCCGTCGCCGATATGGAACTGCGCAGCCACTGGGCGCGTGTTTACGCCTCGGTTCTGACCAACGGACACCGTCATACCGTGGCGATGGCATCAGTGCTCGGCCACTACCACGTGATGCTCACTGGCCTGTACGAGCGCTTGCGCAGCGAAGACCCGACCAAGGAGGAGGCATCCCGCAACGAACTGATTCGATGGGTGTCTCCTGGCCCTTTGCAGGCTCAGTTCGTTCGGCTCCTGGCGAGTGCAGATACCGCCACGTTGCTGACGCTAGTGGACCTGCACCGCATCGCCCTAACTTACGTTACCAACAAGAAGGGTGGCGACCAGGTTATCGATACCGAAAAAGTTCAGTTCGAGAAGCTTCACCAGGCTGAGGGTTACGCTGACCAGTCGCTGAACTCAGAACTCATCTCAGGGGCTGTCTCGGCCGCGAATATTCAGGGCACCGTCCGGCGGGCCGAGACCCGCGTTGGAGTCAACAAGCCATTTCCAGATCTCAACGAAACGCTGCGGTCGATCATCGCTACCTCTGCCATCTCGCACGGTGTCGACGTGGAAGAGTTCAACGCAATGTTCTTCGCGGGCATCCCGTCGGACATCGCGGAGTACATCCAGGCATCGTCGCGTGTGGGCCGCACGCACGTAGGCTTTTCGCTGCTGGTGCCCGTGCCCCAACGATATCGCGACCGGTTCGTGTTGGAGATTCACGATATCTTCCACCGATTCCTGGAGCGGATGATTTTGCCAGCGGCTATTGACCGCTGGGCCGAGAAGGCATTGGTGCGAGTGATGCCCAGCTTCTTCCAGGAATACGTGTGTGGCATGAACGCTATCGAGCACCTGTGCGCATTGGATGACGACAAGAAGCGCAATAGCCCCACGTTCGCCATGGCACCCGATGTGCGCGACTTCCTGGCAGTGCCGGCCAACATAAAGACCACCGAGGCATTCATGGAAAAAGCTCTCGGCCTGTCCTTCTCGTCTTCCCCTGAAGGAAAGAACTACTACCGCTCATTGCTCAAAAGGGAGCTTACCTACTACCAGCAGGACCTGGGTGTCGACCGACTGGTGAACGGTACTCGCTTGGTCCAGTTTTTTGCGACGCGCAATAGTCTGCTACGACCGATGACATCGCTACGCGATGTGGACCAACCCGGCCTTATCCACGAGTCAGGTACCGATGCGTCTTACAAACGTGTGGCGGATGGAATGACGGCTCGAGCGATGGCTTTTATTCGGCGAGGCTCTGGTGCCGACATCGATTCGACTGATAGTGCTACAGAAGCTCGGAGCTAAAGAAGGAGCAAGATGGCAAAAGCCAAAACAATGAATCGCTCTCGCAACCAGCTTGCTACGGTCTATGCCCCGGAGAGCTTCTTCACCTTCGAAGGCGGAATGGGAGCCTGCATTGCACGCTCTTCGACTGGCGAGCCTATCCAGTTGTCGGAGTCGACCATGGACTTGGTGTTTGAGCGGATGAACGAACTCGGGCGCGCTTGGTTCAACACCGCCTTATCCGCGCGCGACAGTGACTTGACGAAACCACGCATCCTGCCTGCACAGTGCGTTGATCAAGCCCTGTTGGATCCGACCAGGACAGAATTCCAGTTGCCGGGCCAGGACCGTTTCTATCTGTGTCGGCCCTCGCACATGGAGTACACACCGGCACCACTGACATTCGTGTGCCGCACTTGTGGGATGTTCCAGGACTATGAGACTCTCACGGAACTGGACAAGAACCTCGCAACCCTGACGCCCGACCATTGTCCCAACCCCAAGAAGAAGGGCCAATGCGACTGGGAACAGCTTGATGTCCTCTTCGTGCACTGGTCCGGTCATTGGGAGGCGGCCTTTCCGGGTCAATGGCATTGGAGCGACCGCGACGCCAAGGTCATCAAGCGCCGTGACAACTGCGTCTGTGGGAGCGATCTGTTCAAGTTGAATCGGCGCTCCGCTGGCATCGGCGATTGGTTCTTCGAGTGCGCAGCCTGCGATAAGCCGCTTTCACCGAAGTGGCTGCAAAACGACCGCGACACCCTGCGTATTCTCGGACCAGCGATGGGACCGAACCGACTGACCGACGTGCGGATGCAGGCGACGCCCTATCGCGCGTCGAGCGCGTATTACGTCAAGTCAGACCTGTTCATCGATTTCAAGGACGGCAGCCAGCAGTTTCTAACCCGACTGCTGCCGGGGCGGGAGGCTGAGCTCAAGGACTTCGTCGCCAAGCAATATGGCTTTGCCGCGCAACCCATCACGGACGAAGATATTCAGAAAGTTTGCACAGGCAAGCCGGAATGCGCCAAGGATCTATTGGACTACTTGGCAGCTGCAGATCAGATTCGCACGCTCGAGGCGTTCGCCGAGCCAATGCGAACTACGCTCAAGGGCGCCATCGAGATGGCATACACCAGCCGGCAGCGGATTCTGGATGACCTACGCCGGCGACAAATTCTGGTGCCCAATGTTGACCTTCCGGTGTTGGTTGTCTCGAACCTTCAAAACAGACAGTCAATGTTCGCCTCCAAGTTCGACCCGTTCCGCTTGGCCATCGAGCACGCGGCGCTCAAGAGCACACGCCTGGATGTGGAGACACGGACCAACGGGAAGAAGCCTTACGTGTCTTTCACACGACTGGATGAAGACCTGGCGCCAGAGAATAAAGACAAGACGGACCAAGTGCAGAGCGCAACGCGCGCGTTGCTCGACAGGCTTGGTCTCGATGACATGGGCCTTATCCGAGAGTTTGACCTGTGCCGCTTCAGCTTTGGTTACTCGCGCATGGAGTCGACCCCCATCCTGCGAGAAAAGCGGGGCATGAACATGCCGGTTCGCCTGAACCTGTTCCCACCGGTAAAGCAAAACGATAGTACGCGGTATCCCGTTTACGTTGTGCAGCAGGGCAATGAGGCCATCTACGTGCGCCTCAAGGAAGAACTTGTTCTTAAATGGCTGCGCAGCTTGAAGTGCCCGGACATGTTCACGCTGAACGCAGGCGAGAAAATTGGCGCTGGCCTGCTGGGCGCAGCGCAGCCGATGAGTCCGTTTCTTGACAACTTGCCCGAGACCACAACACCGCCGGTCTACTTCTACCTGTATACCTTGCTTCATAGTTACTCGCACCTACTGATGAAGCACGTGTCTGAGTACTCCGGTCTGGACCTGGGGTCGTTAGGCGAGTACATCTTCCCATCTGACCTAGCCTTCGTGGTCTACCGCAACGGCACAACCATGGACCTGGGTAACCTGTCGGCGCTTTGGCGCAATGCTGGCCCAGCAATGCTGACCTCAATGCTCAGCCCCAAAGCCACGCAATGCGGCACAGGCTCGCTGTGCACGGAGCGCGGGGGCGCCTGCCCTGACTGCGTGATGATGCCGGAGACAACCTGCATTGCCGGCAATAAGCTCCTTTCGCGGTCGGTCCTGCGGTCTATCGGTGGCAGGCCCCGTCTCGACAAGCGGGGGGCGCCGATTCGCGGCTACCTCGATATGGTTAAGCCGTAGGTTAGTAAGCGATGTCGACCCAGAAGCTGGCTGTATTCGTCCGCCCCGATCAACGGGCGCCAGGGGTACGCGCCTGGGTGAGCCCCCTCTTCTTGCGGACCGAAGAATACTCGGGCAAATCGATGTGTTCCACCGGTGGGTGCGGCTGTACGAGAAGTTTGTCAACGATGCGGTACAGATCATCGATCAGCTTAGGGCCGAGTGCCTCTTCAAGCTTTTCGTACTGTGCTTGAATGAGCGGCACAACCGTGGCATACAGCTTGGCGCCCTCGGGACTGAGACGCACAATGACACGCCGATGGTCTTCGGGCATGCGGCTGCGGTGGATGACGCCCTGGTCCTCCATGCGCGCAAGGACCCCCGCCAGGCTTGGGCTGAGAATCTGGCAGCTATCAGAAATCTCCCACTGCTCGAGTTCCTCGCGCTCGCCGAGCACACGCAGAATGCGCCACTGCTGCTCGGTCAGGCCATAGTGGTTAAGGATTGGGCGAAAGTGGCAAAGCACCTCCTCGCGCGCCTGCAAGAAGAGATGGGGCAGATTGCGATAGGGGGTTGTACGTCTCATGAGTTCTAATTTTCTAATTTCGATTTTTTTATTTCTTTATATCATCGCCGTTTGTAATGCCGGTTCGGTGTGACCGCCTCCTGCAACATGAGCAACGCCGCCTCTCCGATTCCCGATATCCACATCACCCGCGCCTACCAAGGTGATTCGGATTGTGATGTCCATTACGAAACCTTCAGCCGCCTGGCCGAGATTTTCGGGCGCAACACGCCGGTGCACCGCCATTCGCTTTTCTACCAGGTGCACCTGCTGACGCAAGGCCGCGTCCACCTGAACCTGGATGACCAAGTGTATGGCGGCGATGCGCCGCTCCTGTTCATCACTCCGCCGGCTGTGCCGCACGCTTTCTACTCGGACGATCATTCCGATGGGCATGTGGTCACGGTGCGCCAAGAGGTGGTGCGCAGCTGGTTTACGGCCATGCCGGGACAATGGAACGAAGCGCCAGCCCGAACGGCGGCTTTCATGACGCTGGGCGATGCCGCGCCGCCGATACGCGCACAAGCCGACCACCTGCTGCACATCACGGCACTGCTTCGGCAGGAGTTTCACGGACGCGAAACGGGCCGCTTGGCCGCGGTACAGGCGCTGGGGCAATGTTTTTTCATCAGCCTGCACCGTCTTTTGGCCGCGCGCCAACCAACCGGTGCAGACCTCAAGCGCGAACGGGGCGAGGACGTGCGGGTATTTCTGAACTTCTGCGATCTGATCGAGGCCCATTTTCAGGAACACCTGACGATCCCCGATTACGCGCGCCGCCTGAAGGTGACCGCGGCCCGGCTCAACGATGTCTGCCGGCGCATCGCCAACCTGGCATCCAAAGAGATGGTGCATGAGCGCGTGCTCCAGGAAGCGCGCCGCCTGCTGCGCTTTTCCCCTATCTCGGTCAGCGAATTGAGCTATCAGCTCGGCTTCACCGATCCGGCTTACTTCTCGCGTTTTTTCACGCGCCGCACCGCCGTCACGCCCAGCCAATTCCGGATCCAGCATCAGCGGGAAGTGCGCTGATCCAAACGGTGGACAATCGAAATACGTCCAGCGATTACCCGGCAAATCCATTTCAGCCCGCCACGAAGCGCGCATCCCGGTACGCACGGTAAAGGCCGAACCCCAACAGCGACAAAACCGCCGTTCCCAGCATGACCCACGCCATCGGCCGCCCCGTGCCATCGTGGAAAGTGCCCACCGCCGCGCTGGCGAGCATGCCGAAGCCGAATTGCCCGGTACCGAAGAGCGCGGCCGCGGCGCCGGCGTTGCGGGCATAACCGCGCATCAGCAGGCCGACACAATTGGCGCCCAGCAGGCCCGTGACGCTGACCGCAAAAAACAATGCGACGATGACGCCCAAGGGATGCACTTCCATGCAGCCCACGAGCGCCGCGCAGGCCGCCAGGCCGGTGACGCTGCCCACGCCCGCCAACCTGTCGGGACCGATCCGATGCACCCAGCGGCTGTTGCAAAAATTGGCGAGCAGAATGCCGACCGCATTGGCGGTAAACAGTAGGCTGTAACCCCAGGGACTCATGCCCTGATACCGGATGAAGTAGGCTGGCCCAGCCGTGATGTAGGCGAACATGCCCCCGAAAGACATGCCACCGGCCAGCACCAGCCCCCAGGCCGCCGGATTGGCCAGCATGCGGCCATAGGCGGCAAACGCTTCCCCCAGCCCCGCCTGGCCACGCTGCGCCGCAGGCAGGGTTTCCGGCAGGCGCCAGCCGGTAATCAGCAGGCACAACGCGCCCCAGACCGCAACCAGACTGAAGGTGGCGCGCCAGCTTCCCCAGTGCAGCGCGAAGCTGCCAAGCAAGGGCGCGACCAGCGGCGCGATGGCGGTCACCATCGCCATGAGCGAGAGCTTGCGGATGGCCTCGGTTGACGCATACACGTCGCGCACCACGGCCCGCGCCAACACGGAAGCCGCGCCACCGCCAAGCGCCTGAAAAAACCGCGCCACGATCAACATGTGCACGCTCTCGGCCAGCGCGCACACCACGCTGGCAAGCATGAACAGGCCCATGCCGCCCAGCAGCATGGGACGGCGGCCGAAACGGTCGGACAGCGGGCCATAACACAGCATGCCGCAGCAAAAGCCCGCGAGAAAGACGGTGACCGTCAGCTCCACCTGTTCCATGCCGGCGTGCAAACCGCTGGCGATGGCCGGCAGCGCGGGCAGGTACAGATCGATCGCGAGCGGACCAAAGGCCACCAGCGCGCCGAGCAGCAGAACCAGCCCGCCTTCCCCCAGCGGCAGCGACGCACGCGCCTCGGCGGCCTTAGGGTGTGTCATAGCCCCGCCAGCGCGAGGTACTTCATCTCCATGTAGTCATCAAGGCCGTATTTGGAGCCTTCACGGCCCGTGCCCGATGATTTGATGCCGCCAAAAGGAGCTACTTCTGTCGAAATCAGCCCGGTATTGATACCGACCATGCCGTATTCGAGCTGGCGCGACACGCGCCAGACGCGGGCGTGGTCGCGCGAATAGAAATAGGCGGCGAGACCGAACTCGGTGTCGTTCGCCATGGCGATGGCTTCGGCCTCCGTGTCGAAACGAAACAGCGGCGCGACCGGGCCGAAGATTTCCTCGCGCGCCACAGCCATGCCGGCATCGACGCCGGTCAGTACCGTGGGCTCGTACCAAGTGCCGCCGAGCGCATGACGGCGTCCGCCGCATACTGGGCGCGCCCCTTTTTGCACGGCATCGTCCACCAGGCTTTCGACCTTGCGCAGGGCTGCCTCATCGATCAGCGGACCTTGCATGATCCCTTCGTCCATGCCGTTGCCGACCGGAAGTTTCGCAACGGCGGCGGCGAGTTTGTCGGCGAACGCCGCATAAACCCCTTTCTGCACCAGAAAGCGGTTGCTGCACACGCAGGTCTGGCCGGTGTTGCGATATTTAGAGGCCATGGCGCCGGCCACGGCGGCATCCAGATCGGCATCGTCGAACACGATGAAAGGGGCGTTGCCGCCCAGTTCCAGCGAGAGTTTCTTGACCGTCGGCGCGCACTGCGCCATCAGCAAGCGGCCCACCGCGGTCGAACCGGTGAAGCTGAGCTTGCGCACCAGCGCACTGGCAGTCAGAACGCCGCCGATCGCGCGAGGATCACCGGTCACCACGCTGAACACCCCGGCCGGTACCCCGGCGCGCTCGGCCAGCTCGGCCAGGGCGAGCGCGGACAAGGGCGTTTGCTCGGCAGGCTTGAGCACGATGGTGCAGCCGGCAGCCAGCGCGGGCGCAACTTTGCGCGTGATCATCGCTGCGGGAAAGTTCCACGGCGTAATGGCCGCGCACACGCCCACAGGCTCGCGCGTGACGACGATCTGCCGGTCGCGCGAGGGCGAGGGAATCAGGTCGCCATAAGCGCGGCGCGCTTCCTCGGAGAACCATTCGACATAGGCCGCCGCATAGGCGATTTCGCCCTTGGCCTCGGCCAGCGGCTTGCCCTGCTCGGCCGTCATGAGGCGGGCCAGATCGTCCTGGTGCGCGAGAAGAAGATCAAACCAGCGGCGCAAAATGCGCGCGCGCTCGGCGGCGGTGGTATCGCGCCAGGTCATGAACGCCTGGTGCGCGGCGGCGATGGCGCGCTCGGTTTCAGCCGCGCCGCAGCGCGGCACGGTGGCGATCACCTGGCCCGTGGCCGGATTGGTGACCGCCATGGTTTCGCCGCTGTCCGCGGCAACCCATTGGCCGCCAATCGCGCACGCTTGTTTGAGCAGCGCAGGATCTTTCAATACGGGCATGGCATCCATCATTGCACTGCGCCTTTAAAACTGGCGGCCATCTGCATCGCCGCATTGCGCAGCAGCAAGACGTCCACTCCGACCACGAGAAACGATGCGCCGCTCGCGCGGTAGGCCGCCGCCGATCCGGTGTCCGTGGCAAATACGCCGGCGCCCTTGCCTGAGGCACGAATGCGCGCCAAGGCGTCGGCCACGGCGGCCTTGACTTCGGGGTGCCCCGGCTGGCCCAGATAGCCCAGCGAAGCCGCCAGATCAGACGGACCGATGAATACCGCGTCCACGCCGTCCACGGCAAGGATGGCGTCCAACGCATCCAGCCCGGCACGCGATTCGACCTGCACGATCAGGCACATCTGCTCGTTGGCCTGTGCGAAGTAGTCTTTCACCCCGTTCCAGCGCGCCGCGCGCGCCAGTCCCGTGCCGACGCCGCGAATGCCGGCCGGCGGATAGCGCATTGCACGCACCAGCGCTTGCGCCTCGTCGGCTGATTCGACCATCGGCACCAGCAGGCTCTGCACGCCCACATCAAGGTACTGTTTGATGCGCGCGGCGTCATGGTCGAGCGTGCGCACGACCGGGCGCACCGGGTAGGGCGCCATCGCCTGCAACTGCCGCAGCACGCTGGCGGGCGTATTGACGGCGTGTTCGCCGTCGATCAGCAGCCAGTCAAGCCCAGCGGTGGACATCACTTCAGCGCTGTAGGGATCGCACAGCCCGAGGAAGGCGCCAATCTGCGTTTCGCCCGCCTGCAAGGCACGCTTGAATTCATTGAGAGGCATTTGCATGCGTGGGTTTCCTTCAAGCGAAATGGCAGGTGATGTTGCCCAGCGGACCGTAGTCGGCATGGAAGGTATCGCCCGCGCGAACCGGAACGGGCCGCGTGAAAGAGCCGGCCAGGATGACCTGCCCAGGTTCGAGCGCCACGCCGTGCGGCGCGAACTTCCTGGCCAGCCAGACGATGCCGTTGCCCGGATGGTTGAGCACACCGGCGGCAACGCCGGTTTCCTCGATCACGCCGTTGCGGTACAGCAGCGCCGCCACCCAGCGCAGGTCCACATCCAGCGGTTTGATCGGCCGCCCGCCCATCACAATGCCGGCATTGGCGGCGTTGTCCGAAATGGTGTCGAACACCTTGCGCGGACGCTTGGTTTCCGGGTCGATGCGATGGCAGCGGGCATCGATGATTTCGAGCGCCGGCAGCACGTAATCCGTGGCCGACAGCACGTCGAGCAGCGTGTTCTGCGCGCCTTCGAGCCGCTTGCCCAGGATGAAGGCCAGCTCCACCTCCACCATCGGCGCGATGAAGCGCTCGCTTGGAATTTCGCCGCCGTCGTCGAACACCATGTCATCGAGCAAGGTGCCGTAGTCGGGCTCGTTGATCTGGGACGACTGCTGCATCGCGCGCGAGGTCAGCCCGATCTTGTGGCCCCGCACGACGCGGCCTTCCTGCAATTTCAGGTCGATCCAGGCCCGTTGCACCGCATAGGCGTCATCAATGTCTATGTCCGGAAATTGCAGCGAGGGAGCAAGAATCTGTTGACGGCTCTTCTCGGCGTCGTGAAGCTGGCGCGCCAGTTTCTGATGAATCTCGGTGCTTAGCATCGTGTGTTGGTTTCTCGTTTTTTTGACAGCTGCGCGCGCGAAGAACGCCCGGCCAGCGCCGGCGCTCCGCCGCTCAGCGATAACGCGCGTGAATGTTGTTGTGCTTCCAGGTGCCGGCCTCGGAAAACTCGGCGATTTCCATCGACAAGGCCAATCCCCGGCGCGCGAACAAGCTGGCGAAGTGTTCCTTCATCATGGCGAACAGTGCATCGCCAACTCGCTGTTTTTCCTCGGGCGTGCGGCCCGCGCCCATCTTGAAAGTCAGGTGCACGAAGGCGTCGTCGGCGCTGCCGTCGGCCACGCAATAGTCAGCCAGGCAGACGGCGCGCGAGCGGATGCCGCCGATCGGAAACACGCCGCCCTGCGCGAGCAGCACCTGATTGGTCTTGCGCAGCAGACCGGGGATATCGCCCTCGGCCTTGAGGTTGTCGGTGTATTCGTAGATCAGATGCGGCATTCGCTTGGTCCTCGGTAAAACGGCGCCCGGTTTACTGAACCGGCAGCACCACGTTGATCTGCCCCGTTCCCGAACTGCCGAAATACGGCGTGATGATTTCGGCGTGGCCCGTGTACTGGTCCCAGCCGAGCGCGCCCAGCAGCATCGCGGTATCGTGCATGTTGCCTTCGCCGTGGCATTTGACGGCGTACTCGGGAAGCATCTCGGTAAAGGTCTTCCACTCGCCGGCCTTCCACATCTCGATCACGCGGCGATCCATTTCTTCGAGGAAGGGACTCCAGAGCTTGTGCATGTACTGCTCGGCCACGCCGTTTTGCGCGAAGCGGTGCGACAGCGAGCCGCTGGCCAGAATCGCCACCGTGCCGTCGTATTGCGTCTCGATGGCCTGGCGCACCGCCTGGCCCAGCTTGGCGCTGTCAGCCAGGTCGTGCACCGTGCACAGCGCCGCGATGGACACCACCTTGAAATGCCGGTCCTCGTTCATGTAGCGCATCGGTACCAAGGAGCCGTACTCGATCTCCAGCGTGGTCGCATCGTGTGCGCGCGTATGCACGCCCGCCGCGGTGGCCGCGTCGGCCATCAGCTTGCCCAACTGCGGGTTGCCGTCATACTCGAACGGCATGTTCTTGATGAAATGCGGCAGTTCGTTGCTGGTATAGACGCCCTTGAAATGCGGTGCGCAGTTGATGTGATAGCCCGAATTGACGAGCCAGTGCGTATCGAACACCACGATGGTGTCCACGCCCAGTTCGCGGCAGCGCCGGCCAATTTCCTTGTGACCGTCGATCGCCGCCTGCCGGCACCCCTTGTGCGGCCCGTCCATTTCGGACAGGTACAGAGAGGGAACATGTGTGACCTTCGCGGCCAATGCCAATTTACCCATGATGTGTTGTACTCCTTCCACTCTTCAGATGACGGCCTCAAACACCCCAGCGCGGAATTGCGTGGGTGCCGTAGGAAACGGCAACGTTCTTGGCTTCACAAAAAACTTCGTAGCTGTAGTGATTGCCTTCGCGGCCGGTGCCTGAGGCCTTGACGCCGCCAAAAGGCTGCCGCAGGTCGCGCACGTTCTGGCTGTTGACGAAAGTCATACCCGCCTCGATAGCCTTGGCCAAACGCAACGCACGGCCCGTGCTCTCGGTCCAGAGGTAGGACGACAGGCCGTACACCGTGTCGTTGGCGATGCGGATCGCCTCTTCCTCGGTCTTGAAGCGGATCAGGCAGGGCACGGGGCCAAAAATTTCGTCCTGCGCAATCTTCATCTTGTTGTCGACATCGGCAAACACCGTCGGCTGGACCCAGTTGCCGCCCTTCAGATGGGCAGGCACCTCGGGAGCTCCACCGCCGCAAACCAGACGGGCGCCTTCTTCCTGGCCCCGCTCGATGTAGCCGGTCACCTTCTCCCAGTGGCTGCGGCTGATCATCGGCCCGATGATGGTGTTGGGATCGAGCGGATCGCCAACGCTCAGCCGCTGCGCGCGCGCGGCAAAATCGGCGACGAAGCGGTCGTAGATCGTGTCCTGGATCAGGATGCGCGAGCCCGCCGTGCAGCGCTCCCCGTTGTTCGAGAAGATCATGAAGATGGCCGCGTCGAGCGCGCGCTCGTAATCGGCGTCGCCGAACACGATGAACGGCGACTTGCCGCCCAGCTCCATCGAGAACTTCTTCAGGCCCGCCGCCTTGACGATGCGGTTGCCCGTCGCCGTCGAGCCGGTAAACGAGACCGCGCGCACATCCGGATGCACGGCCAGCGCCTCTCCCGCCGTGGCGCCGAAACCGTGAACCACGTTGAACACGCCGGGCGGCACGCCCGCTTCGAGAATCAGTTCACCGAGCCGATCGGCCGTCAACGGCGAAAGTTCGGACATCTTCATCACCGCCGTATTGCCCAGCGCGAGGCAAGGCGCGGTCTTCCAGGTGGCCGTCATGAACGGCACGTTCCACGGCGAAATCAGCGCACACACGCCCACGGGCTGCCACAGCGTGTAATTCAGGTGGCCGGTGTCGGAATCGTAGGTCTCGCCGTGCTGGCTCTGTGCGAGTTCGGCAAAGTAGTAGAAGTTGTCAGCCGCGCGCGGAATCAACGCCTTTCCGGTCTGGCTGATGACCTGGCCGCAGTCTTTGGTTTCGAGCTCGGCAAGCTCGGGCACGTGCTTGGCGATCAGGTCACCGACCTTGCGCATCAGGCGCGCGCGCTCCTTGGCGGGTGTTGCGGCCCAACCCGGAAAAGCCGCTTTGGCGGCGGCAACGGCGGCGCTGATTTCATCGGCGCTGCCGCTGGCCACTTGCGCCAGCACTTCACCGGTCGCGGGATTGAGCGTCTCGAAGGTCTCGGCGCTTTCGACCTTCTTGCCGTTGATGAGGTGTTTGATCATGAGTTTGTCCTGGTTCTTCAGCATCCGGTATCGGCAAAAAACGTCTCGTCGTCAACGATGGTGTTGACCAGACAGCCGATGCCTTCGATTTCGGTTTCGACCACATCGCCAGCCTTCACGTCGGCCAGCCCTTCGGGCGTACCCGTCAAAATCACGTCGCCAGGCGAAAGCGTCATGAACGACGACAGGTACTCGATCAGCGTCGGTATGTCGAAAATCATGTCGGCCGTCGTGCCCGACTGCGTGACCTTGCCGTTGACGCGCGTGGTCAGCGCCAGCTTCTTGGGGTCGGCGATGTCGTCGCGATCGACGAGCCACGGCCCCATCGGCGTGCAGCCGTCGCGGTTCTTCACGCGCAGATTGGGCCGGTAGTAGTTTTCGAGGTAATCGCGGATCGCGTAGTCATTGGCGACGGTGTAACCGGCAACGATGTCCATCGCGCGCGCTTTCGGAACGCGGTAGCCGCTTTTCCCGATCACCACCGCCAATTCACATTCGTAATGCATGAACGTGGCGTCCGCCGGACGGCGCGTGCAGGCGCGATGACCGATCAGGGTGTTGTGCCCCTTGAGAAACACCAGCGGCTGCTCAGGCGCCTTGAAGGCGAGTTCTTTCGCGTGGTCGGCGTAATTCAGCCCCAGCGCGAACACGGTGTTGGCCTCCACGGGCGGCAACCACACCACCTCGGATTCGGCCAGCGTGCGGCCATTGGGCAGGCGTACCCGCCCCGATTCGGCGGGCGTGACTTGGTGGATTGCACCTTGCCAGACGATGCGCGCGTATTTCATGTTTAAACCTCCGGCGATTCGGCGAGCTGGAATTCCACGGCGCCGAGCCGATCGGCCTCGACACGCACCCGCGCGCCGACGCCCGCCTGCGCGGCCTGCCAGCACACACCGACCAGCAGGATGTCGCCGCGTTGCAAGGTCATGAACGCGGAGACCTCAGCCACCAGCGTGGGCACGTCACGCACCAATTCAGCGAGGCTGCGGCTTTCCACGCGCTCGCCGTCAACCCATGTGTGCAGCGTCAGTTCGCGCACATCGCCCACCGCCTGCGCCGGCGTAATGGAGCCGAGCGGGCAGGCGCCGTCGAAACACTTCTCGCGAATCGCCGGACGGTAATAGCTGGCGTGCGGCAGGCTCAGATCGGCTGCGAGCACGTAGCCCTCGATCGCGCCTTGCACTTCGGCTGGCGCAATGCGCGACACGTCGCGCCCGAACACCACGCCCACCGTCGTGCCGATTTCCACGCTGGACGAACCCGCAGGCAGCCTCACCACGGCGCCGTTGGACGCTACCGTGTTGGCCGGTTTGATGTAGAGCACCGGCGCCTTGGGCGCGCCCTTGTAAGGCGCCCCATCGAGCGGGCCAATGCGGCGCAGCGATGCTGCGTCATTGAGGATGACACCGTAAATCATGACTACTGCCGTTTCCTAGATTCAATGTGCATTCAGGTGCACCAACCACAGCGGGATGATCGGGAAGAACACCAGCAAGGCGATGCGCAGGAAATCCGAAACCAGGAAGGGCACCACGCCCCAGGCGGTTTCACTCATCGGGATGCGCTTGGCGAGCTTGTTGATGATGTAGAGGTTCATGCCCACGGGCGGATGCACCAACCCGATTTCGACCACCATCAGCACCAGGATGCCGAACCACACCGACTTGTCGACCTGCGTCATGCCCCAGAAGTCCAGCCCCATCACCATCGGATAGAAGATCGGGATGGTCAGGAACAGCATCGCCAGCGAATCCATCACGCAGCCCAGCAGGATGTAGATGAGAAGCACCGCAAGGAGCACCAGCAGCGGCGGCATGCCACTGTTTTTGACCCATTCCGACAACTCCACCGGCATCTGCGAGATCGCCAGCGCCGAATTGAGCAGGTCCGCGCCCAGCAGCACAAGAAAGATCATGGCCGTGGCGATCGCCGTCTTGTAGATGCAAGTCAGGAACTGCTTGCCGCGCAAACCGCCCGAGAGAAAGGCCATGATCCCGCAACCCGCCGCGCCGATGGAAGTGGCCTCGGTCGGGCTGGCCCAGCCGCCGTAGATACCCACCACGATCAGCAGAAACAAGCCCAGCACCGGCAACACCTTGAATTGGGCGACGACGCGCTCTTTCCAGCCCACCTTGGCGCTGGCGGGGCCGGCCTCGGGATCGCGCATGACGATGAAACGGATCACCGCGAAGTAGCCAAACAGCGCGATGATGCCCGGCACCACCGCCGCCGCGAACAACTTGCCGATCGACTCCTGCGTCAGCACTGCATAAATCACCAGCGGCACCGAGGGCGGCACCAGAATACCCAGCGTGCCGCTGGCCGCGAGCGTACCCGTGGCCAAGCGCCCCGAATAGCCTTTGGACAACAGCTCGGGCAGCGCCACCTGCCCCATCGTCGCGGCCGTGGCAAGGGAAGAGCCGCTGATGGCGCCGAAGCCGATGCAGGCCAGCGAACTCGACATCGCCAATCCGCCGCGCCAATGCCCGATCAGTGCGCCCGCCGCGCGGAACAGCGATTTGGACAGCCCGCCATGCGTGGCGAACTGCCCCATCAGCATGCACAGCGGAATGACCGAAAGGTTGTAATTCGACAGCCGCGCATAGGCCAAATCATTCATCGTGAACAGCAGCGCATTCATGTCGCCACTGTTGATGACCAGATAGATCGCCGTCCCCGCCACGAACATCGCGATGCCGATGTGCACGCGCAAGGTCAGCAGGAGCAGCATGAAGACGAAGCCCGCCAGCCCGATGGTGATGCCGCTCATGCCGCCGCCCCCTGCGTCGCGCCGCGCGCCATGAAGTGATGTATCGCACGGTTCAAGGCGCACAGCGCCGTCAACGCCAGGCTGGGCACCAGGCACAGCACCGGAATCCACACCGGAATGTTGCGCATGATCGTCACCTCGCCGGCTTCATAGATTTCGCTCGCCTGCATCGAACTGCGCCATGCCAGCAGCGCCATCGCCAAACACAACAGCAGGCTGGCGATACCGTCGAGTATTTCCCGCCCGCGCGACGACATCCACGTGGTGAAAAACTCCACGCGCAAGTGTTCGCCCATCATCGTGCAATAGGGAAAGAAGGCGGCCGCCGCGATACCGGTGCCCATTTGCAGCAGCTCGATGTCGCCATTAACCGGCGTACTCCACAGCTTGCGCCCCACGATGGATACCACCGACAGGCACACCATCGCCACGAACAGCGCACCGCCCGCCAACGCAAATGCCTTGGCTGCCTGCAGCAAATAGCGCGCTACACCGTGATGGTGTTCCACGCCCTCCTGCGGCTCCTTGAAGCTCCCGCTCATACTTCTTTCCCCGCCCCGTTTACTTGGCTGCGCTCTTGCTCAGTTCCTGGTTCGCCAGATCGCGCGCCGCCGCGGCGAGTTGCTTGCCATCCACGCCCTTGGCGCCGACCTGCTTGATCCACTCGTCTTCCACAGGCTGCGCGGCTTTGCGCATCGCGGTCATCTCGGCAGTGCTGAAATCGGTCACCTTGTTGCCGTGCGCCAGCACTTTCTTGTGCGAATCGACGTTCGTTTCATCGAACACTTGGCCAAGCCTCTCGGACATCACTGCGCCGCTGTGCTTGTCGATCAGCGCCTTCAGGTCCGCCGGGAGCTTCTCGTACTTCTGCTTGCTCATCAGCACCATCAGCACGGTTGCCGACGGATAGGGCTGGCCCTTGGGCGGCTGCGAATGGAATTTGGTGACCTCATCGAGCTTGAGCGTACCGACCAGCTCCCAGGCGCCCATCGCGCCGTCAACGATACCCTTGGAAATGGACTCAGTCAGCTGCGAGGGCGGCATGCCCACGGGCGTTCCGCCCAGCTCCGAAACGAGGCGCGTGCCCAGACGCGTGGACGTGCGCAGCTTCAGCCCCTTCCAATCAGCCAGCCCCTTGACTTCCTTGGTGCTGGTGTGCGCGGCCTGTCCGCCATCGACCTGAAAGGCCAGTACCTTGTAGGCTGCAAACTCCTGCTGCGCGTATTGTTGGTAGAAGCGCCACGCCGCGCGGCTGCCCGAAACGGCATCGGCCACCACGAAGGGCAGCTCGAAGGCTTCCATACGCGGGAAACGCCCAGTGGAATAGCCCGGAGCGGTCCACACCACATCGGCCACGCCATTCTTGACCTGGTCAACCAATTGAGCGGGCGTACCGCCGAGCTGCATTGCCGGATAGAACTGGCAAGTGATGCGGCCCTGCGATTCTTTGTTCAATGTGTCACACCACGGTTGCAGCACACGCTGCTGTGTCGGTGCGCCCGCAGGCAGAAAGTGCGCGACCTTGAGCGCGATCTGCTGCGCGGATGCCGGAGCAGTCAGAGCACACAGCGCGAGCGCGAGCGTGGTGGTAATAGATGGCTTGAAAAATCTGGGCATACGTGTCTCCCGTAAACATATTACTAACATGTTAGTAATTTAAGCATGGCGATAAAAGTCTGTCAACACTCACGCTGATCCATCAGCGCCGCACCGCATGCGGTGCAACACTCATACTCGTTTGAACAAGGGACTTCTGATCTGCTGTGTATCGGCCGCGCTGAAGAACTTCTCGGTGTAGATGTCGCGCTCAAACAAGCGCCCTTGCATCAGCGTCGAGATGCAGGCTTCGATCATGGCGGGCGGCCCGCACAAATAGGCTTTGCGGCCACGAAAATCATTGGCGAAATGGGCCTTGGCGGCTTCGTGCACGTAGCCGCGCTGGCCTGTCCAGTCGCTGCCGGCAGGCTCGTCCGAGAGCACCGGCACATAAGTGAATTGCGGGTGCTGGCCGGCCAATGCGAGAAACTCGTCGTGGTAATACAGCTCGGCCTGGTTGCGTGCGCCATAGACCAAGGTGATCGGCAGCGGCTGAGCGTCCTGCAGCAGATCCAAAATCATCGCGCGCGGGCTTGACAGGCCCGACCCGCCCGCCAGGAACAGGGAGGGCATCCGCGCCGAACGGTGCACGAAGAAGCGGCCATAGGGCCCGGAAAAACTCACCCGGTCGCCCACTTTAAGGTTGCCGTGAATCCAGCCCGTGCCCGCGCCGCCGGGCACGAGGCGGATGTTGAGCTCGATCTCACTGCAGTCCGGGGACGGCGGATTGGCCAGCGAAAAAGCGCGTACGCCCAGTTCACCCGGCAGGTTCAGGTTGATGTACTGGCCCGCCTGGAAATCCAGCACCTGCCCTGCGTCCAGCCGGATCCAGATGCCCTTGATGGTAGGCGTCAGCTCCTCGATGCGGCTGACCGCGCCGTGATAATCGCGCACCGGCAGATCGCGTGCGTCCTCGTCGATCTCGATTTCGGCTTCGATCGACACATCGCTTTCGAGCCGGGCACAGCAGGCCAGTGCCTTGCCCTCCTCGCGCTCGTAGTCCATCAGGGCAAAGTTGGAGGCGTTGCCATGGTCGATTTCGCCGCCGGTGATCGAAATCTTGCAGGTGCCGCAGTACCCCTGTCCGCAGGCATGCGGCAGGAAAATGCCAGCGCGCAGGCTGGCATCCAGAATGGTCTGCCCATCCTCGACTTCGATGACCCGACCCAGCGGCTCAACGGTCAGTTCGTAACCCACATCTCTCCCTCAGTAGCCCGAACCGGCCAAGCCGTTCAGGCCCGGCGTGGTGAAGCGGATCAGATCCTTATGGCCAATGCCGTTGTCGGACAGGCTTTTGGCCGAATCAGGCGTGAACTGCGTGTTCGAGTTCTGCCAGGTGACTTTGCTCCAGTCGATCTTCTCGAAGTCGGGATGGAAGCTGAAAGCTGGAACGACGTACTTCTCGATCAGCTCGGAGAATTTCATCGACGGGTCCACCGCAATCACGAACGGGCGTGAGAACATGCGGTGCTTCTCCCAGTTGATGAACAGAAGCTGCTTGCCCTTGTAGTTCTCGTGGGCATCGCGCGGTTTGAATTCGTAGGAACCAATGGCGGCAACGGACATGGCGGTGCTCTCCTTGCTCAGTTACGGGTCGCCAGGTCACGCCAGGCGGCGAAATTCTTCTGGTCGACCGAGCCGTTGTAGTCGCCCTGCACGTCCCGATCGAGGCGCCAGTAGTCGATCATGTGCTGGCCAGGCTTGAAGTCCGGCGCGCTGGTATCGACGCCCTCGGGCTCGCAATTGCCCTGCAGCACCTGATGCGAAGTGATGAAGGTCTGGATGTACTTCTCGGGCTCGTGCGCGAAGATTTCTTTGCAATGATCCGAGCAGAAGTGATACTTCTCGCCCTTGTAGACCGTCTCGCGGAAGCAGGTGGTCATTGGGTCGTCCGGCTCGTTGTATTTGATCGTGGTGACGCAGACCTGGCAGTTCATCGGCTGCGTCTGGTTGTTGTAGCGCTTGCCCTCTTTTTCCATCTTCGCGCAGTACTCGTAGAACGGGCGGTAGTACTTGTCGAAGGTGTTCGGGTATTTGGCCGACAGCCACTCCATGTCTTCCTCGCTCGGCGCCCAGGTGTGGAAGCTCATCGCGTCGGGTTTCATGTAGAAGCCAATCCACGTCTGGTGCGTGATGTGCTCCTTCTCGTCGATCGTTTGCTGGAAGCACTTGGGCACCTTCACGCCGTAGCGTGCGAGGTCGTTGAACAGAGCCGCGCCGTTCTGCTCAAAATAGATTTCCCACGCCTCCTTGAAGCTCATGATGCGCTTGGGCAGCATGTAGTCCATCATCATGCCGACCGAGGCAAGCTTGCGGGTGCCGCGCCAGGTCCACTTATCAATCCAGCGCTGGACGATGGGGAGATTGTCCGGATCCTGCTCGAGCATGAATTTGATGCACTCCAGGCCCAGCGTCATGTGGCGCGCCTCGTCGGACTGGGCCGAGAAGCCGACCGTCATCGCCGCCATGTCGCCGTTGTAGGCCGCGCCCGAAATAAAGGGCACGAACAGGATGTTGGTCAGCACGTATTCGAACGCGAAACCGATCGCCACCATGAATTCGAACGGGCCGGCGGTAATCGCGTCGTCGAAGAACGACTTGCCGTCGGCCAAGTACCACATGCGCGACTGCTGGTGCGCGAACTCGCTCATGCCGCTGTAGAACTTGTTGTAGTTCGAGATCGAATGGATCTGCGTCTGGAAGTGGCGGTACTCATCGACCGACTGCATCATGCAGGCCACGCGCGGACCCGCACCGACCATCTGGCGCCCCACCATCGAAAAGCCGCGCGCGGCCATCAGCTCCAGCGGCGGCGTCGAGCCCAAGAAGAGCTTGAGCACGTTCATGTAGCGCGCGTCGGTGACGGAAAGGTGCCCGTTGTTCTGGTTGAAGGCATCCAGGATCGCGTAGAGCTTGCGCTCCTTTTCCGCCTGGTACTTCCAATAGGCATCCATCGTCAGGCGGAAAGGATCTTCCCACTGATCCCAGTCGTGGATCTTGATGCCCTCGTAGCTGACTTGCGGAAAGACCTTGTCCATCGGCTGGTACGTGGTATCCCAGGCCAAGTCCCGGGTCATCAGCGTGTAGCGCTCCTTGAGGCCGAGTTTCCTGCTCGCAACTTTCATGTCCATGATGTTTATCTCCTTGTGATTCGGATTCGGCTTTTCAGCCCCGCCAGCTCAATGTGAACTCATCGTCCGTCTCGTCCAGATGGCCCGAGATCGTAATCAGATAAAGCTGCAATTCCTGCAAATCGAACTCACGCCCTATCTTTTCGCTGACCGTCTCGCGCCGGATCACCAGGCGCTGAGGCACGTCCACTTTCACCATCGCGGGTTGATCCGCGACGATGGCGCCGGGGTTGTCCTCCAGGATGGCTTCAACGATGCAGCGCGCCTCTTCGCATTTCTGGAAGGCGATGAAAGTGTTGGCGGTCATGCGGCATCCTTCGCGACGATGCCCACTTTGACGGCACGGGCGTTGAGTTGTTGAACGGCGCTTTCCAGCGCGGCGGCGCCTTCTTGTGCGCCCAAAGCCAATTGGGCCAACGGCGCAAGCGCCTCGACCGTGCGCGTGCGCGCAGCGGCGAACCATTCGGCCAGCTGCGCCTTGTTGGCCGGCGACTCCGCAGCGGCTGTCTTGATGACCCCATCGACCCACTTGACGTTCTCGGCGAACCACTCGCGCTGAAAGCGCGTCAGCAGCGTCGGCAACGGGCCATGCGCAGCGTTGATCCGTTGGTTGAAACGGTCATAGATCAAGGGATACAGCACGCCGTCGAGCACGAAGTTCTGGGTCACCAGAAGCTCGAACCAGTCCCGCATCACCATCATGTCTTCCACGAAGCGGCGCAATCCCTGCCAGACTTCGCCGTTCAACCAGGCCTGCTTGGCATCGGCCAGCGCGTCCAGGTCATTGAGGACGATACCCAGCCGCGTAATGAACTGGGCAATGCCGAGCTGGTCCATGCACGCGTAAGCGGCAGCCTGCGAGATCGAAATACCGTAGCCGTAGGCGGCGATGTAGGAATTGTTGATGTTCGCGCCCCACGCCAAGTGACGCAGCGGCAGCAGCACCTGGGCGATCAGGTCTTTGCCCTCGCTCGGATAGGCAGCCGCCAGCCCCTGCTCCTCGGCCAGCTCGAAATCGGCCGTGGCGGTTTCCTGCATGCGGCCACGCGCCAGCGTCCAGGTGCCGTAATACAGCTGCCTCGGATCCTTGAGCGCATCCCAATCCTTCATCACGATGCGCGTGAGCGCCGGGTCGAAGATATCGTGCGCCGGGTCCCAAGTTGGACGGTAGTGGAAATTCTCCACAGGCTGAAGGTCCATCGTACCTTCCATGTAGCGCGAGGCCGGTTTGTCGGCCCCCATGCGCCGGGCCAGATGCCCGAAAGTCTGCCGTAGCGGCTCAATGGTGATGGTGCGAAGATCCATGCTCATCGTTTTGTCCTTCCTCCTGGTTGTGAGATCAGCGAAAGCGCTGGTGAGTAGCGTCATGGAGCGTCCAAGCCCAATCGTTCGGACCGACGTTGAACCTGGGCTCCAGAAAAACTGCTTGGTTAGTCGTGCAAAATGATTCGAACGCGGCCTGCGGCATCACCAGTTCCACCGCCATGTCGGGTTCGCCCACAGCGAACTCGAACTCTACGAATCCATCCTCGCGTTTTTCGGTCACCCGGACAAAACGCTTGGTCACATCGAAGCGGCCTTCAAACACTGCGTCTCCTTATTTTCCAGCACAACGCTATTACAGTAAACACTAATATATTAGTGAATGGACGATTGTGGAATTGCCTTGTACTTTTCAAAGCGCCCTACCCTTGCGCCACGATCGGCGTGCCAGGCAAGGACCAGCACCGCCGCATGGCGCGGCGAGCGCTGCAGCCAGCGTCACTTTGAAGCGATGCTTGTGTCTCGCCGGGATGTCCCGCTCACACAAGCTGCCGGACTGGCTGATCTGGTTTCACGAGTCAGGGCCCCGCTACGCCTTGCGGCCTGCTCTCGCTCACGCAGTTCCTGGCCGCTCAGGATCAGTGCAATACGTACTCGCGGGATACAATGCGCAGACTAACGCAAAGGCTACCGATCAGTTGCAACCTGAGTTGTGTTCGAAACCCAGCCGTTCCTGCCACATTACGCTTGCGGGACTGGCGGGAGTCAGGAACACTCTGGAATTCGTTGGTATTTTTGTTCGTATCTTTCGAATTCGACATGGATGACAGAAGCATCCATCCGGGTCGCAGGATATTTTTGGCCCGGCTCCGCCACGACCGGGGAGCATCTCATGTCCCACTATAACGCTCCATTCGAAATTCATGTGCACGGCGACGTGTCGCTGCGCCCTGGCGTGAGTTATGCGCAGATCCAGGAGGCGCTCAAGCCGATCTGGAAATACGCGGGCGCCAAGTCCTTGGCTGACGCGGCCGCGAGCGCGTACGAAGAAGAGCCAGGCATTCTTTTCGAACAAAAGAAGCAAATGCTCCAGATATGCTGGACCCTGGCTGGCGACGAGGATTTCCGCCATGCGCTCGACGAGATGTGCATGGGTCTGAACGAGATCGCACAGGAAGGCGCGGCCATCGAAATCACCTTCTACGATACGGAGTTCGATGAGGAAGAAGGCGACTCCGAAGAGGATTCGCGCGATGATTTCCTGATGCTCTTCGTCGGCCCGAACCCGGCCGCGATCATGCAGGTGCAGCGCGACCTGCTGGTCGAGGACGTGGTGCATCTCATGGAGCGCCACTTCGAGGGCGCGGAACTCGGCGGGGTCGTGGCCGAAATCGACAAGCTTTTCACCGAGCGCTTCGATGCGCTGGTCAACTCGCTTGAGATCGGCAAGCCGCCGCGCGGCGGCACGGGTGGCGCCAGCGGTCACGGCGGTGGACGGCGGCCGCGCCATCTGCATTGAGGCACAGCTCAATCAGGGAATGCCTGAACCCTGAAGACCCTGCGTAAGCCAGCAAAAAGCGCCAGCGCAGGCGATATCCATCAGTTCTCGCGGCGTTTAGGGGACCGGTAGCGTTCGCCGTCGAAGCGCAGCGTAACGGTTTTGTAGGTGGCGCGCGGCGGTTGCGCGAGGCATTGGTCGTCCTGCGCGATGCCACGGCTACTCCACTGCGTGTACTGCAATGTGAGATCAGCCAGACCGTGACTCTTGCTGGGCGCGACCGACAACTGGCCGCGCCGCGTCAGGGTTTGAGCGTCGCATTCACTACCGTTCTTGCCGTACTCAAAGGCTATTTCGAGCTCATCGAGCAATTTGACCAATTCGGCTTTCTTCGGCATGTAAAGCGCCAGGGTTTCGCTCGAAGAAGGGTTGGCTGTCGAATCGACCCGGCGCATCACGCGCAGGCCAAAAGCGACCTCGTTCGGTCCGAGCCGGTAATGGGCCGGATCGACGCGGATTTCGGTGATCGGTCCCGTCTCCTCATCGAGCGGGCCGCCGGGTTCCAGAATGCGGCTGACGACGGTGCTGCGTTCGCTGTTTCCGTTGTCGGGCTGTTGTACGACAAGGATTTCGAGGTCCGGATCGCGCCACTGGTTGTTGTCGCCCAGGGACAGTGGCAGCACCACGATGCTGAAATTGAGTTTGCCGCGCCAAGGTTCGCAGACCGTCAGCGCGTGATTCAAAGGTTTTTCCGGATGCAGCTTGGCGTGCAGCCGTTCGGCAAGGCCGGTGTCGCAGGTTGCCTGCGCCATGCCGGCGATGGATGCGAAGGCGCAAAGTGCGAACGCGCGCAAAAGCAGGGTACTCATTGCGTTGGCAGAATTTTTGCCGGAGATGCAAGCCAGCGTTCGGCCGCCACGCGCAGCGCCTCGACGGATCCGCTGGTCATGAGCGCAACGGCGCCCGTGCCGCTGGACGCCAGTTGACCGCCGGCCGCAAGAAGCCGGCGCGTCTGTTGCGCGACCGGCGCGCCGGTGTCGATGAAATGGACCTGTGGCCCGGTGTGGCGCCGCAGTTCATCACTTACCAAGGGGTAATGCGTACAACCGAGCACCAGGGTATCGCTCTGTTCAGGGCCGGCGCCGAAGGGGCCGGCCGCGGCCATGTAGCGGCTGCAGAGTTCGGCGATGCTGTCCTGGTCGCCGCGCTCAATGGCGCTGGCCAGACCGTCGCAGGCCACGAGTTTGAATTGCGCCTGCAACGCCAGCGATGCGCGCAAGGCTTCGAACTTGCGGCTCCCCAATGTGCCGCGCGTGGCGATCACGGCAATGTGGCCGGTGCGGCTGATTGCCGACGCCGGCTTGAGCGCCGGCTCGATTCCCACCAGCGGAAGCCCCGGATACTCGGCGCGCAGCACATCGATCGCGGCCGCCGTGGCGGTATTGCACGCCACCACGAGCGCCTTGCTGTGATGCTTGCCGATCACGCTTTGCGCGGCCAGGCGGGCACGCTCGATCACGTAGGCATCGTCGCGTTCGCCGTAGGGCGCGTAGCCGGTATCGGCGAAGTAAATGAAGCGCTCATGCGGCAGCTCGGCACGCAGCGCGTTGAGCACACTCAGGCCCCCGATGCCGCTGTCGAAAACGCCGATTGGGCGATCGGGGTCGTGTACGACGGGCGCGAGATTCAAGTTCAAGTCGATATCAAAGCAATGTTCTTGAACTCACCGCTGGCGATGCGCTTGTGCCATTGAGCCGGCCCGGTGATGTGCGCGCTGGTGCCGCCGGCATCCACGGCCACCGTCACCGGCATGTCGAGCACATCGAATTCGTAGATCGCCTCCATGCCGAGATCTTCGAAGCCGACCACTTTCGCGCTCCTGATGGCCTTGCTCACGAGGTAGGCAGCGCCGCCGACGGCCATCAGATACGCGCTTTTGTGTTTCTTGATCGCCTCGATCGCAACCGGGCCGCGCTCGGCCTTGCCGATCATCGCGATCAGGCCGGTCTGCGCAAGCATCGTCTCGGTGAAGCCGTCCATGCGCGTCGCGGTGGTCGGGCCTGCGGGGCCTACCGCTTCACCGGCAATCGGATCGACCGGGCCGACGTAGTAAATCACGCGGTTGGTGAAATCTACGGGCAGCTTTTCACCCTTGGCGAGCATGTCGCAAATGCGTTTGTGCGCGGCATCGCGGCCGGTGAGCATCTTGCCGTTGAGCAGCAGCCGGTCGCCGGGTTTCCAGCTTGCGACTTCTTCTTTGGTGAGTTTGTCCAGATCGACGCGCCGGCTCTGGTCCGCATCGGGCGCCCAGTCGATCTTGGGCCACAGGTCCAGCGAAGGCGCGTCGAGGTAAACCGGGCCCGAACCATCGAGTACGAAATGCGCGTGGCGCGTGGCGGCGCAGTTGGGAATCATCGCCACCGGCTTGCTGGCCGCATGCGTGGGGTACATCTGGATCTTCACGTCCAGCACGGTGGTCAGGCCGCCCAGGCCCTGCGCGCCGATGCCCAGCGCGTTGACTTTTTCGTACAGCTCCAAACGCAATTCCTCGACCTGCGAGAGCTTTTCGCGCTTCGATGCCTTGACCTGTAATTCATACATGTCCAGCGGATCCATCAGGCTCTGCTTGGCCATCAGCACGGCCTTTTCGGCGGTGCCGCCGATGCCGATGCCGAGCATGCCCGGCGGGCACCAGCCGGCGCCCATGGCCGGCACCGTCTTGAGCACCCAGTCGACGACGCTGTCGCCGGGGTTGAGCATGACCACCTTGCTCTTGTTCTCGCTGCCGCCGCCCTTGGCTGCAACCGTGATTTCAACCGTGCTGCCCGGGACGATCTCGGTGAAGATCACGGCGGGCGTGTTGTCGCGGGTGTTCTTGCGCGCGAACTGCGGGTCCGCCACGACCGAGGCGCGCAGTGTGTTGTCCGGGTGGTTGTAGGCGCGCCGCACGCCTTCGTTGATCGCATCGTCGAGGCTGCCCGTGAAGCCGCCCCAGCGCACATCCATGCCGACTTTGAGAAAAACGTTGACGATGCCGGTATCCTGGCAAATCGGCCGGTGGCCGGTCGCGCTCATCTTGCTGTTGGTCAGGATTTGCGCCATTGCGTCCTTGGCCGCCGGGCTTTGCTCGCGCTCGTAGGCGCGCGCCAGGTGCGCGATGTAGTCGGACGGATGGTAGTAGCTGATGTACTGCAGGGCAGCGGCGATCGATTCGATCAGGTCGTTTTGCTGGATCGTGGTCATGGTGTGGAGAGCGTTGCGAACCAAAGGCGCGGCCGCGCAACTGCGCTTGGCGCCAGTGGGTAATTATCTGCGTTCAGCCGCAGCCGACAGGCTCCTAGGCCCAATTCACCAGGCCGTGTCGTGTCAGGCCGTGTAGTAATAGGGCGCCGTGGACCCCAGGCTTTCGCGGGCGCGGGCGATCTCGTGGCGTGCTACCGTGCGCAGATGCACTTCGTCCGGGCCATCGAAGAAGCGCATCGCACGCCCCCAAGTCCACAAATAGGACAGTGGCGTGTCGGGGGTGATGCCCATCGATCCAAAGACTTGTATCGCGCGATCCACCACGCGCGTTTGCAGTTGCGCGGCCACCAGCTTGATCGCCGAGACGTCAACGTGGGTTGCCTTGTTGCCATAGGTATCCATCTTCCAGGCCGCTTGCAGCACCAGCAGCCGGGCCTGATCGATCTCAACGCGTGAATGGGCGATCCAGTCCTGCACGTTCGCAAAATCGGACAAATACTTGCCGAAGGCGCGGCGCGACAGCGCACGTTCGCACATCAATTCCAGCGCCAGTTCGCACTGGCCGATGGTTCGCATGCAATGGTGCACGCGCCCGGGGCCCAGACGCGCCTGGGCCAACGCGAAGCCTTCGTTTTCTTTCCCGAGCAAATGGCTGACCGGTACCCGCACATTGTTGTAGGTCACCTCGCAGTGCCCATCGGGCGCGTAGTGGTGCATGATCGGGATATTGCGCACCACGCGAAAACCCGGCGTATCCAAGGGCACGATCACCATCGAATGCCGCTTGTGGCGCGGCGCATCGGGGTTTTCGTCGGTGATACCCATGACGATCGCGAACTTGCAGTTCGGATGGATCGCGCCGGAGGTGAACCATTTGCGGCCGTTGATCACGTACTGATCGCCCTCGCGCCGGATCACGGTCTGGATATTGGAGGCATCCGAGGAAGCGACATCCGGTTCGGTCATGGAGAAGGACGATCGGATCTGCCCTTCGAGCAAGGGTGCGAGCCAACGCTCGCGCTGCTCAGGCGTGGCGAACAGGTGCAGCAATTCCATATTGCCCGTGTCGGGTGCGTTGCAATTGAACACTTCCGACGCCCACGGCACCCGGCCCATGATCTCGGCCAACGGGGCGTATTGCATGTTGGTCAGCCGCGTGCCGGGTTCGTCCTCGCGCAGACCGGGCAGGAACAAGTTCCACAAGCCGGCTTCGCGAGCAAGCGTTTTCAGCGGCTCCACCACCTGCGTCGGATAGGCGCCGCTGGCGGCAATGCGCTCGTACTCGCTCAGCTTGGGCAGCACATGCCGGTCCATGAACTGGCGCAGCGTCCGCTGCATCTGCTGCGTGTCTTCGGGATAAAGAAAGTCCAAAAGAATGCTCCTTCGTTCTAATTCAGGGCATCGGCACGGAAACCACGTTGGCGTCCACCCCGCGGACAAGGCTTCCGGCCCGCCCCGCATTGTCCGCTACGGCGCTGCTACGCGCAGCAATATCTACGAAGAACGTTGATTATGGCCATGCTGAACCTGGAAACGGCAGTTGAACCTGCCTCGCCAGTACCGTTTCCAGGAAAACAAGTTTTACCCCCGCGCGCGGCGCGCGCGTACCGCTTCGGCCAGGTTGCGCAGTACCGGCTCGGTCTGCTCCCAGCCGATGCAGGCATCGGTGATCGACACCCCCGGCCTGAGCGGAACGCCAGGCGCAAGATCCTGCCGCCCTGGCTCGATGTGGCTTTCGATCATCACGCCGGTCATGCGCCGCTCCCCCGCCGCGATGCGCCGCGCAACATCGGCGGCAACCTCGATCTGCCGCTGATGCTGCTTGGACGAATTGGCGTGCGAGCAGTCGATCATCGCCTGCTCGCGCAAGCCGGCCTTCCTGAGCACCGCGCAGGCGGCATCGACGTGCGCCGCATCGTAATTGGGCCCGCTGCTGCCTCCGCGCAGGATGATGTGCGCATCCTCGTTGCCGCGCGTCTGGAAAATCGCGGCCTGCCCCATCTTCGTCATCCCCATGAAGGCATGCGAAGCGCGTGCGGCCACCAGCGCGTCAGCGGCTACCTGCACGCCACCGTCGGTGCCGTTCTTGAAGCCGATCGGGCAGCTCAATCCCGAAGCAAGCTGACGATGGCTTTGGCTTTCGGTGGTGCGCGCGCCGATCGCGCCCCAGGCAATCAGATCGGCGATGTACTGCGGACTGAGCAGATCCAGAAATTCGCTGCCCGCCGGCAGGCCAATTTCGCCGATTTCCAGCAGCAATTCGCGCGCGCGGCGCAGGCCCTCGTTGATGCGAAAGCTCCCGTCCAGCCACGGATCGTTGATGTAGCCCTTCCAGCCTACCGTGGTGCGCGGCTTCTCGAAATACACGCGCATCACGAGCAGCAGCGCATCCTCGAGTTGCGGCTGCAGCGCTTTGAGCCGTTGCGCGTAATCGATGGCCTGGCCGTGATCGTGGATCGAACAGGGCCCGGTCACGACGATCAGCCGGTCGTCGCGCCCATGCAGCACGCCGGAAATCTGCCGCCGGCTGTTTTCAACCAGCGCCTGCACCGCCGGCGATACCGGCAATTCGTCCAACAGCAGCGCCGGCGAGATCAGCGGACGCACCGCCGAAATACGCACGTCGTCAATGCGGGTGGTGTCCTGTGTGCTGTCGCGCGAACCGGTTTCGCGATCGTGCAGAGGGTCGTCGATACAGGGCATGGGGGTCAATGGTGAAAAATGAAGATTGTAGAAATGCAGCTCTCAAGCTACTGCCTGGCCATCCGTACATTCGCCGGCAAGGCCTGGGGCCAGTTCGTGCGGAAAGGATTGATGTCAAGTCCGCCGCGCCGCGTGTAGCGCGCGTAAACCGCGAGCCTGGTGGGGCGGCAGCGGCGCCAGATGTCGGTGAAGATGCGCTCGACGCAGGGTTCGTGAAATTCGTTGTGCTGGCGATAACTCACGATGTAGCGCAGCAAGCCCGCCTGGTCGATCTGGGGGCCGCTGTAGCTGATCTGCACGCTGGCCCAGTCAGGCTGGCCGGTGACCAGGCAGTTGCTCTTGAGCAAGCGGCTGACGAGTGTTTCGGTGACCGGCGCATCGGTGAAATTGGCGCCCAGCAGTTCAGGCGCCGGCTGGTAATGGGTGCATTCGAGGTCGAGCCGGTCCAGGTCGAGCCCGTCGAGTTCGTGTACCGCCTCGCGATCAAAGGCCTCGGGCGCAAACAGCGTCACGCCCAGGCCCGCACTGCGCCCACTGCCGCGCCACAGCGCCTCGGCCAAGTCTGCGCACAGGCGCTCGCGCACCGCGGCCTGATCGGCGAATACGCTCATGTTGAAGCTGTTGAGGTAGAGCTTGAGAGATTTGCTCTCGATGATGTTGGGTGTCTCGCAAGGCACGATGAAATGCGCGATCGCCACCTGCGGCTTGCCGCGCCGGTTCAGCCAGCTCAACTCGAAAGCGGTCCACAAGTCGGCGCCGAAAAACGGCAAGCGCTCGCCGGCAATGCCCATCGCTTCGCGCTGTGCCGCGCGCGGAATCGGAAACAGCAGGCCGGGGTCGTAATGCTCGGCATAGCCCGACGCCTGGCCGAGCCGCGATTGTTCAGGGGTGTTGTCCAGGCTCATCGTGGGTTTCGCAAGGCGCAAGGACGAAGCGGGCTCACGCCCGGAATGTGAATGGTGGCTAAGCTGCCAATGTCAGTATCCATCCAGTAATGATAGTAAGCGCTCAATTTCCGTTTTTACGCTGAAGAAAAGGGATGATTTCACCGAGCAGCAGCGTGACCACGCCCGGCGGCAGGTCGTGCCCCATGCCGGGAAAGGCCACGAAACGCGCGCCAGGAATCCGCCGTGCGGTATCGCGCCCGCATTCGATCGGCAGCAGCGGATCGGCCTCGCCGTGCAGCACCAGCGTCGGGCAGGCGATGCGCGACAGCAGCGCGGCGCGCTCCGTGTCGGCGCCAACGGCAAGGATCTGCCGCACCAGGCCATCGGGCCGGTAACCGCGCCGCAGGCCCAGCAGAATGCGCTCGCGCAGCGTCGCCTCATCCTGCGGGAAGGCCGGGCTCGCCACCAGCCGGTTGACGCCCAGGCTCTGTGCGAGCAGCCCCGCTTCGCCGTGCTGTCCCGACAGCCGCCACAGGCCCTGCAGCACTTCGCGGCGCGGGCCCGGCAGGCCACGGGCGCCGCTCGAACTCATGATGCTGGTCAGGCTGATGACGGCCTGCGGCGCCGTAGCCGCCATGCGCTGCGCGATCATGCCGCCCATCGAAGCGCCAATGACGTGCGCCCGCGCGATGCCCAACGCACTGAGCAGGCCGAGCGCGTCCTCGGCCATGTCCTGCACCGTATAAGGCGAGCGTATCCGCAGGCCCAGGCGCGCACGCAAGGTTTCCCACAGCAGATGACGCTGCGGCGCATGCCCGAAACCGTCACTCATGCCGCAGTCGCGGTTGTCGTGGCGCAGAACACGAAAACCGGCATCCACGAGCGCGTCGACGAACGCATCGGGCCAGGCGATGAGCTGCATGCCCAGTCCCATGATCAGCAGCACCGCGGGCCGATCGGCCTGGCCGCCGCTGGCGCCGGTATCTTCGTATTCGATGGTGATGCCGTTGGTCTGAATCTTCATGGTTTCCTTCGAGATCGAAACGCTCAAGCAACCCGGCTGGAGAGAGCAGGAAAAGTACCCAGGAATTATGGGACCTCTCAATCACGCAGGTCCGGACTTCCCTGGCTCTTACTCAGCGTCGCCTAAAATTTATTCTTTCCGAACCTCAATCAATCCAGCGGCATCCTGCGGGATGCCGCTGCTTTTCGTACCGCCCTCCGTCATGAGCGACACCCTGCATCAACCGGGCCTCCAAAGCCTGTCCAAATCCTTCGAACCCGCCGCGATCGAAGCGCACTGGAGCGGAGAATGGGAGCAGCGCGGCTACGGCCAAGCCGGCTACCGCGGCACACAGGCGCCAAAGGAAAACGCGCCCGCCTTCGCAATCCAGTTGCCGCCGCCGAACGTGACCGGCACGCTGCACATGGGCCACGCATTCAACCAGACCATCATGGACAGCCTGACGCGCTACCACCGCATGATGGGCGCCAATACGCTGTGGCTACCGGGCACCGACCACGCGGGCATCGCCACGCAGATCGTGGTCGAGCGCCAGTTGGAAGAACAAAAAATCAGCCGCCACGACCTGGGCCGCAAGAATTTCGTCGCGCGGGTATGGGAGTGGAAAGAACAATCGGGCCACACCATCACCCGGCAGATGCGCCGCATGGGCGACAGCGTTGACTGGAGCCGCGAATACTTCACGATGGACGCGCGGCTGAGCACGGTCGTCACCGAAACTTTCGTGCGTTTGTATGAAGAAGGGCTGATTTACCGCGGCAAGCGCCTCGTGAACTGGGACCCGACGCTCAAAACCGCCGTCAGCGATCTCGAAGTCGAAAGCGAGGAGGAAGACGGTTTCCTCTGGCACATCGCTTATCCGCTGGCCGACGGCAGCGGCGCGCTCACGGTTGCGACCACGCGGCCCGAAACCATGCTCGGCGACGTCGCGGTGATGGTCCACCCCGAGGACGAACGCTACCAGGCGCTGATCGGACGGCACGTCAAACTGCCGCTTGCCGACCGTGAAATTCCGATCATCGCCGACGACTACGTGGACCGCGCATTCGGCACCGGCGTCGTCAAAGTCACGCCCGCGCACGACGCCAACGACTACGCGGTGGGCCAGCGCCACCAACTGCCGATGATCGGCATATTGACGCCCGAAGCCGCGATCAACGACAACGCGCCCGAAAAATATCGCGGCCTGGACCGCTTCGCGGCGCGCAAGCAGGTGGTGGCCGATCTCGACGCGCAGGGCCTGCTGGTCGAAACCAAAAAGCACAAGCTGATGGTGCCGCGCTGCGCGCGCACCGGCCAGATCGTCGAGCCGATGCTCACCGATCAATGGTTCGTCGCCCTGCGCAAGCCCGGCTCCGACGGCGCCTCGATCGCGCAAAAGGCGATTGACGCGGTGCATTCAGGCCAGGTGCGCTTCGTGCCC
>CAYTPC010000036.1:0-29458 GCA_964439605.1 uncultured Burkholderiaceae bacterium | reverse complement strand
GTGGAGCACGCCTATAAGCCGGATTTTGTGCGCCGGAGTCGCCCCCGGCGTGACCGCCATTCCTCTGGGCCGCCGGTCGCCCGGACGGCTCGATGCTACCTACCCGCCAGCTCCGCGGACCGCATCGACGCTGGCCTACTTGGTATTGCTGCGCGCAGAGATTGCCCGTTTCACCCCCGTGCCGAGACCGGAGCTCGCGCTCCGGCCCACGGCACGGGACTCGTCTCTGTTGCTCTGATCCTCACCTCGCGGTGGAGAGCCGTTAGCTCCTGCGCTGTCCTGTGCAGTCCGGACTTTCCTCCAGTGCGCCCTTTCGGGACTTGCACCAGCGGCGGTCCAGCGTGCTCCACGCACCGATTATCGCGACAATGGCGCTTTCGGGAATATGCCAACACACGAACAGGAGAACGCATGAAGGCACAGAACATCCTTCAAACCATCGGCGGCACGCCGCACATCCGCATTCAGCGCCTCTTCGCCGGCGCGAGCCAGCAGGTGTGGATCAAGGCCGAGCGGGCCAACCCGGGCGGTTCGATCAAGGACCGCATCGCCTTGTCGATGGTCGAAGCGGCCGAGCGCGCCGGCCAGCTCAAGCCTGGCGGCACCATCGTCGAGCCGACCTCGGGCAACACCGGCATCGGCCTGGCGATGGTCGCGGCCGTCAAGGGCTACAAGCTGATCCTGGTGATGCCCGAGAGCATGTCCATCGAGCGGCGCCGCCTGATGCTGGCCTATGGGGCGAGCTTCGATCTGACGCCGCGCGAGAAGGGGATGAAGGGCTCGATCGCGCGCGCGCAGGAAATCGTCGCCAGCATGCCCGGCGCGTGGATGCCGCAGCAGTTCGACAATCCGGCCAACGTCGAGGTGCATGCGCAGACCACCGCGCAGGAAATCGCCGCCGATTTTCCGGACGGTATCGACGCGCTGATCACCGGCGTGGGAACGGGCGGTCACCTCAGCGGTTGTGCCCGCGTGCTCAAGGCCAAGTGGCCCCGGCTGAAGGTGTTTGCGGTAGAGCCGTCGGCCTCGCCGGTGATTTCAGGCGGCGCGCCCGCACCGCACCCGATCCAGGGCCTGGGCGCCGGTTTCATTCCGGGCAACCTCGACACGAAACTGCTCGACGGCGTGGTTCAGGTCGATGCCGAGCCGGCGCGAGAAATGGCGCGGCGTTGCGCGCGTGAAGAAGGCATCCTGGTCGGCATCTCTTCGGGCGCCACGCTCGCCGCCATCGGCCAGAAGCTGCCGGAACTCGCGCCCGGGGCGACGGTGCTGGGCTTCAACTACGACACGGGCGAGCGCTATCTGTCGGTGGAAGGCTTTTTGCCGGCCTGATTCAGGCTGTACCGGCGAAGACGGCGGTGACGCTTCGGCCAGGCCGGAGCGGCCGCTTTTCACTGGGTGATCGCTCACTGGCCTATATTCACGCCCTGCTTGATGAATACGAGCCAGCAAATGATCCGTCTTTCCGAACTCAAACTCCCGCTCGACCACCCACCCGAGGCGCTGCCTGCGCTGATCGCGCAAACGCTCGGCGTTGAATTGGGCGACATCGCATCGCACCGCGTCTACAAACGCAGTTTCGATGCGCGCAAGGCCGATTTGCGCACCGTCTACATCGTTGACGTGCAACTGACCGACCCGGCGCGCGAATCCACGCTGCTCGCACGGCACGCGGACAACATTCATATCCAGCCCGCGCCCGACATGCGCTACCGGCTGCCGGTGCAGGTTCATGGCGCGCAGCCGTTGCCGCGCCCGGTGGTGGTCGGTTTTGGGCCTTGCGGCATTTTTGCGGCGCTGCTGCTGGCGCAGATGGGCTTGCGGCCGATCGTGCTCGAACGCGGCATGGAGGTGCGCGAGCGCACCCAGGACACATGGGATCTGTGGCGCAGGGGCCAGCTTCACCCCGAGTCGAACGTGCAGTTCGGCGAGGGCGGTGCGGGCACGTTTTCCGACGGCAAGCTCTACAGTCAGATCCGCGATCCGCGTTTTCTCGGGCGCAAGGTGATGGAAACCTTCGTGGACGCTGGCGCGCCGGAGGAAATCCTGTACGCCGCGCACCCGCACATCGGCACCTTCAGGCTGGTCAAGGTGGTCGAGAACTTGCGCGCCCAGATCCTGGCGCTGGGCGGTGAGATCCGTTTCGGCCAGCGCGTGAGCGACCTGCTCGTCGAAGGCGAGGGCGCGATGCGCCAGTTACGCGGCGTGATGATGCAGGATGTGCGCAGCGGCGCGGTCAGCGAATTGCGCACCGACCACGTGGTACTGGCGCTCGGTCACAGCGCGCGCGATACCTTCGAAATGCTGCATGCGCGTGGGGTGCGCATCGAGGCCAAGCCGTTTTCGATCGGCCTTCGCATCGAACATCCGCAAAGCCTGATCGACCGCGCGCGCTGGGGCCGCCATGCAGGCCACCCGCTATTGGGCGCGGCCGATTATCGGCTTGTGCACCACGCAGGCAATGGGCGCCCGGTGTACAGCTTTTGCATGTGCCCAGGCGGCACGGTGGTGGCCGCCACGAGCGAGCCGATGCGCGTGGTCACCAACGGCATGAGCCAATACTCGCGCAACGAGCGCAACGCCAACGCGGCGATCGTGGTCGGCATCACCCCGGACGACTTTCCCGGCGGCGATGCGCTGGCCGGCATTGCGCTGCAGCGCGCGCTCGAAGGGCGCGCCTACGAACTGGGCGGCGGCGGCTACCGCGCTCCGGCGCAACTGGTGGGCGATTTCATCGCCGGAAGGCCCTCGACGGCGTTGGGCGAAGAGCTGCCCTCGTACCGGCCGGGCGTGACACCGGGCGACTTGCACGCACTGCTGCCAAGCTATGCGATCGAAGCGATGCGCGAGGCACTGAGCGCCTTCGCGCGTAAGATTCGCGGCTTCGACCGCCACGACGCGGTGCTCACCGGCGTGGAAACTCGTACCTCGTCGCCGGTGCGCATCCCGCGCGGGGAGGATTTCCAGAGCCTGAACCTGCGCGGTCTGTACCCAGCCGGAGAAGGCGCGGCCTACGCGGGCGGCATTCTGTCGGCTGGCGTGGACGGCATCAAAGTTGCCGAAGCGGTGGCGCAGTCGATCCTGCGCGAGGCCGAGCGCATGCGCACCCCGGCCTGAATTCTTCTTTTTCTTTTCATTCGCAAGGACTTGTTCCCTCATCACCGATGACCGAAGCTTCGCAAGGCGCGAGCGCGCCAATCTCCGATCCTCCTGCCCGCCGCCGTCGCGAGCACCGCAAGCGCGGCAGCGAGGCAAGCGTTCCCGTGCGGCATCGGCATCCGATGCTTGAACAACTCGCCGCGCTGCATCCGCAACTGTTCGGCGCGCGCTGTCTGCCGCTCAAGCTCGGCATCTACGAGGACCTGCTCGCGCGCCACGGCGACGCGCTGGCGCCCGATGAACTCAAAATTGCACTCGGCCAGCACGCGCGTTCGACGCGCTATCTCGACTGCATTGCCTCGGGCCTGGCGCGCCACGATCTGGACGGCCAGCCGGTCGAGCCGGTTGCGCCCGAGCATCGGCATCACGCGATTCTTGAGGTCTTTCGCCGCCGTCAGGGCGCACCGAACGCCTTGCGCAACCGCATGGATCCGCGCGAGCGGGCATTGCGCCGGCTCGTCGAAACCATCGAAGCCTCGGGTCTGAGCCACGCCGAATACCTGGCGCGCACGCCCACGCGCGACACGGCCTGCGCCGTGCTGGTTGAGGAAGCCCTTCTCGAAACCGGCCGCCGCGCCGCCCAAGGCGAAGCCCTGCTGCGCGCCTTTGAGGCCAGCGGCAAGCGTGAGGAAGAATTCGCCGAAATGTACGGCCGGCCTGCCGCCGAGGTGCACGCAACATTGGAACGCGCACGGCGCGCGAAGGCGTTTTCGTAGGCAGGCACTCTAGAGCGGCCGTAAAAAAAGGGGCTGATCAGCCCCTTTTTGTCGTGGTGCGCAAGCCGATCAGCCGCGCTGGTTCTTTTGCAGCGCCGCGATGCGTTCCTCGATCGGCGGATGGGTGGCGAACAGCTTGCCCTTCACGCCTGCGATGCCCATGGCCTCCACGGCCTTGGGCAACTGGCCTGTGGACAAGCCGCCCAGTCGCGCGAGCGCGTTGATCATCGGCTGGCGCTGGCCGCCCATGAGTTCGGTTGAGCCGGCATCGGCGCGGAATTCACGTTGGCGCGAAAACCAGGCCACCACGATCGCCGCGGCAAAGCCGAGCACGATGTCCAGAACCAGGGTCGTCACCATGTAGCCGACGCCTGGGCCGGAGCGGTCGTCACTGCGGCGCAGGAAGCTATCTACCGCGTAGCCGATCACGCGCGAGAGGAACACGACGAAGGTGTTCATGACGCCCTGGATCAACGTCATCGTGACCATGTCGCCATTGGCGACGTGCGCGATCTCGTGGCCGATCACCGCCTCGACCTCTTCGCGCGTCATGTTGCGCAGCAGGCCGGTAGATACCGCGACCAGCGCCGAGTTCTTGAACGCACCGGTGGCGAACGCGTTCGGGTCGCCCTCGAAAATGCCGACATCGGGCATGCCAATGCCGGCCTTGTCGGCGAACTTGCGCACGGTGGCGACGATCCACGCTTCATCGGGCGTCTGGGGGTCGTTGATCATGCGCATGCGGGTCGTCCACTTGGCCATCGGCTTGCTGATCAGCAGCGAGATGGTCGCACCGCCAAAGCCCATGATCAGCGCAAACCCCAGCAGCGCGGAAAGATTGAGCCCGTTCGCGGTGAGGTAGCGGTTCACCCCAAGCAGGTTTGCGACGATGCCAAGCACCGCGACGACCAGCACGTTGGTCAAAACAAACAAAACAATGCGCTTCAAATTGGAATCTCCCTGAGTCGAAACTGAAAACCCAAGATAAGGGCCATTCGCGTCCAATCAAGTCGGACAGGTCAACAAAGCCGATTTTGCTTGTTCTTCAGCCCTGTGCGGACAGAAAGAACGAAAGCTATCGCAAAGGATGATAGTAATCGATCACGACTGATGCAAAACAGGGGTCTTGCAAGCCGCTTTGCCGGCGCCGTGCATGCGATCGCCGATCAGCCTTGCATGCCGGCGGCCTGGAATTGCTGTCCCAGTTGATCGTCCAGCATATGGGCCTTGACGTAGGCAGGGCGCTCGATGATGGGCTGGATGTACTGGGTGAACAAGGGGCGCTTTTCGATGATGTTGAACTCCATGCCCCAGTTCAGACACCCGGTCAGGCACAGGTCGGCGGCACTGAAATGCCCGCACAGGAAACCGCCGCGCGCCAAGGCGTGGCGGACGGCGAATTCCAGCGTGTTCATCGTGTCGTCGTAGGAGCCGTAGCCGACGGCCGCGCGTTTTTCCTCGGGCGCGAGCAGACCGAGCTGCCGGGCCGTGGTCGCCGCATCGACCGGGCCAGCGGCAAAGAACAGCCAGCGGTAATAGGTGCCGCGCTCGGGGCTGTCGACCGGAGGGGCCAGTTTGCGCGCGGGAAATTGATCGGCCAGATAGGCGCAGATGGCCGCCATTTCGGTGACCACCGTGTCGCCGTGGCAAATGGTCGGCACCTTGCCCATGGGGTTGAGGGCCGTGTAGGCCGCGGTTTTCATGCTGCTGCCGTAATGCAGCATCTGCACCGTGTAGTTGGCCTCACACTCCTCCAACATCCAGCGTACGACGCGGCCGCGTGACCAGGGGTGGGTGTAGAAGGTAATGGGGGCGCTCATGAAGGGTCCTTTCCAACGGAGAAACGCGTTCAGATCAAAACAGCGTTGAACGATTCCGACGCGAGTGTCTCATTCTGGCTTTGCCCACGCAGCATTGCAAATGCCGTGGCCCACCAGGACACCCGCCGGTACATAACGTGAAAATGATGACAATGCGTGGGCGGTCATTCCGGCTCGCCGCGTTCACCTGCAATGACAACCCGATTTTTCCCATGAGCACGCTTTCTTCTCTTCCAGCCTTGGCCTTCATCGGAGGCGGCAACATGGCCAGCGCGATTATCGGCGGCCTGCGCCAGCAGGGCCTGCCGCCTGATGCCTTCGAGGTTGTCGAGCCTTTCGGCGAAGCCCGCGCACGGCTGGCGCGCGAGTATGGCGTACAGGCACGGCCGGCCGCCGGTGAGGCGCTTTCTCGCTGCGCGGTCGTGGTGTGGGCCGTCAAGCCGCAAAACTTTTCTGAGGCGGCACAGCCGGTGCGCCCCTTCGCCAGCCAGGCGCTGCAACTGAGCGTGGCCGCGGGCATTCCCTCGGCGAGCATCGCACGCTGGCTGGGGACGGAGCGCGTGGTGCGCGCAATGCCCAATACGCCAGCCCTGATCGGCCAAGGCATGACCGGCCTGTTCGCGCGCCCGGCTGTTGGTACCGCCGATCGCACCCTGGTCGAACAGGTGCTTGCGCCGACTGGGCAGCAGCTCTGGTTCGATACGGAGGCGGCACTGGATGCCGTGACAGCCTTGTCCGGTTCGGGGCCGGCTTATGTGTTTTATTTCATTGAGGCGATGACCGAAGCCGGTATCGAGATGGGCCTCACGCCTGCGCAGGCGCAGCAGCTCGCGATCGGCACCTTCGGCGGCGGTGCGGCGCTTGCGGCAGGTTCAAGCGAGTCGCCGGCCGTGCTGCGCGAGCGCGTTACATCCAAGGGCGGAACGACGCATGCGGCGCTCAGCGCCTTGGAGGCGGACGAGGTCAAAACAAGGTTCAAAGCCGCGATTCGCGCCGCCCAGCGGCGTGCCGGTGAACTGGCGGCCGAGTTCGGAAAGGACGCCTGATCAGGTTCCTGGACTTCAAGCAGCGCGCGCCGCGGCGCCTAGCACACTCTCAGCCCACTGGTTCAGGCTTTTGCCGTGAGCTTGAGCGGCAATCAGGGCTGCGCGGTGCACTTCTGGATCAACCCTGAGCATCAGCCTTCCGCTGGCGACGCGTTGCGGCGCTTTGCCCAATTTGGCGCAGCTGGCAAGGTAGTCATCCACTGCTTCTTCAAGGGCAAGGCGCAACTCGCCAACACTTTCGGCGTGGAAACCGATGATGTCGTCGATGCCCAGTACGCGGCCAACAAAGATGCCATCGCGGTCGTCGTAATCGATGCGGGCCGAATAGCCCTTGTGCGTCATGGTATTCATGGTGTCATTCCCAGTTTTTCAAGAAACTCCCGCGCCTGCTCGATTTGGTAACGCTTGGCCTCCTTGCCGGGGTGCGGCCGGTGGCACAAGAAAGCATGAGCGCCGCGGTCAAAGCGTACACGCGAGCCAGCGCCTTCGGTGAGCGTGCAACCTACGGCCAGCAGTAGCGCCTCCACGTCCGCAAATACCACGGTAGCCGGCGTGGGCCTCGTAAAGATAGCTCGCAAGGTTTTACGGTGCTTGCTGTTCATGCAAGCATTATAGGCATGCTTGCATGAACAGCAAGCACATCATTTCGATCTCCACCAGGTGCGCCTTGACAGGCTCGGCCGAGTGGCTTTAAAGTATCTACGTAAACGTTTATACGTTCACGCCATGCCGATCGAATTGCAAGTCTCCAAATGGGGCAACAGCCTCGCCATGCGCCTACCTGCGGAACTCGTGCGCCGTTTCGGGTTGCGTGACGGTGCCAGCGTGAAAGCGCAGTTCACGCCGTCTGGAGCCTTGACCCTCCGGCCCGCGAGGGCAGCCTGGAGCAGGCGCGGCTTTGCCGCAGAGTTGGTCCAGGCGCGAAAGGCGCTCCCGATGGGGCAGCCGGTGGTTGAAGAATTGCGCCGCGAAGCGCGGTATTGATGATCTACGTTGACACCAGCGCCATCGTTGCGCTCATCGTCAACGAGCCTGGCAGTGCCGCCGTGACTGCTTGGTATTCAGGCTCCAGAGACGAGATCGTGTCAGCCGCCTGGTGCGTCACCGAGTTTGGTAGCGCCTTGGGCATGAAGCAGCGCACGTCCCAGCTAGACCTTGCACAGGCTCAGGCTGCGTGGAAGCGCTTCGAGCGTTTCGCAGCGAATGATCTTTTATTGTTGCCTGTCGAGGCGGACGATTTCCATCGTGCGGCGATGTTGACCTTGGACGCCACAAGCGGCATCCGGGCAGGCGACGCCCTGCACTTGGCCTGCGCCGAGCGCGCAGGCGCGAGCGGCCTTGTTACGCTCGATGCGGTGATGGAAAAGAACGCGCGCCGGTTGAAGCTCAAGCCCGTTGCGCTTGGCGGGCCGTGAAACCGCGCATGTCGACATGACGAGGAACGCCACCGGCTTTACTGGGCGGCATCGTGCCAAGTTCCTTCTTCTGCCTCATGCGTTCGGCCCAGGCTCCTGCTCCTGCGATAGGGGCATTCTTGGGAGCACAATGGGGCTGGGGCCAGGTCAACCCTGTCTCGTTGGGAGATTTTCCAGTTTGTCTGTTCCCGGTTTTGTTGTCAGCAGAAACAAAAACCCCGGTAAATCAATGATTTACCGGGGTTTTTATGGGTCAGGTATGGTGCCCAGAAGAGGACTCGAACCTCCACGATGTTACTCGCTAGTACCTGAAACTAGTGCGTCTACCAATTCCGCCACCTGGGCTTGCAAGCCGTGAGCGTAGAGTACGCTCTGCGACTTGTTCTGAATTTCAGAAAGAGAGAAATTATATCAAAAGCAATGACCCTGTCGGCATGATGCCGGAAGAAATTGAAGGCACGGTGCAAGGGCACCGTGATGGGCATGGTTTCGTTTTGCGCGATGACGGCGAAGCCGATATCTACCTGCCGCCCAATGAGATGCGCGCAGTGCTGCACAACGATCGAGTCAAGGCGCGCATCGTGCGGCTCGATCGGCGCGGCCGTCCTGAAGGGCGCGTGGTCGAAATCATCGAGCGGCCCGAGCAGCCGATCATCGGCCGGCTGCTGCATGAAGGGGGGCTATGGCTGGTCGCTCCCGAGGACAAGCGGTACGGTCGTGACGTTTTGATTCCCAAGGGCGCCACCGGCTCCGCAAAGGTGGGGCAGGTGGTGGTGGTGCAACTGATCGAGCCGCCGGCGCTGTTCGGTCAGCCGGTGGGCCGCGTGACCGAGGTGCTCGGCGAGATCGACGATCCGGGCATGGAGGTCGAAATCGCGGTACGCAAGTACGGCGTACCGCACGAATTTTCCGAAGCTTGTCTTGCCGAGGCGAAGGCATTGCCCGACAAAGTCCGTGCCGCCGACAAGCGCGCCCGCGTGGACCTGACCGACATTGCGCTGGTGACCATCGATGGCGAGGATGCGCGTGATTTCGACGACGCGGTGTATTGCCAGCCCGCGCGTGTCGGGCGAGGCAAGGGCTGGCGCCTGTTGGTGGCAATCGCCGACGTGAGCCATTACGTGAAGACCGGCTCCCCGATCGACATCGACGCTTACGAGCGCGCCACCAGTGTTTACTTCCCGCGCCGGGTGATCCCGATGCTGCCCGAGAAGCTCAGTAACGGTCTGTGCTCGCTCAACCCCGAAGTGGATCGGCTGTGCATGGTCTGCGACATGATGGTGACGGGCACCGGCGAAATTCACGCTTACCAGTTCTACCCGGCGGTGATGTGGAGCCATGCGCGCCTGACTTATGCCGAGGTGGCTGCGATTCTGTCGAACACCCGTGGCCCTGAAGCGGAACGGCGCAAGGAACTCGTGCCGCACCTGCTCGATCTGCACGATGTGTATCGCGCGCTGCTTACGGCGCGCACGCGGCGCGGCGCCGTCGATCTAGAAACGACCGAAACGCAAATAGTCTGCGACGATGCGGGCCGTATCGAGAAGATCGTGCCGCGGGTGCGCACCGAGGCGCATCGCTTGATTGAGGAGGCGATGCTCGCGGCCAACGTCTGCAGTGCCGATTTCATTGCCGTGGGCAAGCACACGGGCCTGTACCGTGTACACGAAGGCCCAACGCCTGAGAAGAAGGAAGTTCTGCGCAACTATCTCAAGGCGATGGGCGTGGGCATGCTGGTCAGCGACGATCCGCATCCAGGCGAATTCCAGGCCGTGGCCGAGGCGACCAAGGAGCGGCCCGACGCGCAGCAAATCCACACCATGCTGCTGCGCTCGATGCAGCAGGCGATTTATACGCCGATCAACAGCGGCCACTTCGGTCTTGCCTATGAGGCGTACACGCATTTCACCAGCCCGATCAGGCGCTATCCGGACTTGCTGGTGCATCGCGTGATCAAGGCCATTCTCGGAAAGACCAAGTACCAGTTGCCGATGCTGCCAACCCCGGGCGAGGCGCAGCGCAAGTTGGCCAAGCGGCTTGCGTCGCGCGCGAAAGCGCCTGCGCAGCGGCCACACAAGACCACCATCGCCCCGAGCAAGGAAGTGCAGTCCTGGGAAGCGGCAGGTTTGCATTGCAGCGCCAACGAGCGGCGCGCCGACGAGGCCAGTCGCGACGTCGAAGCCTGGCTCAAATGCAAATACATGCGCGAGCGCCTTGGAGAGGAATACGCCGGCGTGGTCACCGCCGTGACCACTTTCGGCATCTTCGTCACGCTCGACGCGCTTTACGTCGAGGGGCTGGTGCACATCACCGAGCTGGGCGGCGAGTATTTCAAGTTCGACGAGGCTCGCCAGGAACTGCGCGGCGAGCGCACCGGCATCCGTTATGCGATCGGCATGCGGGTACGGGTGCAGGTCAGCCGCGTCGATCTCGATGGCCGCAAGATTGACTTCAGGTTGATCCGCGACGGCGAGGAGCTCGGGGTTCGCGCTGCCAAAGCGAAGGGCGCGGCGGTGCCGGCCGATGTGCCAGGCAAGGCGGCCAATGGGCGGGCACAAAAACGCGCCGCGAAACGTTCCGAACGCAAGAAACCCGACGATACGCGCACGGCGACACCGATCCAGGCATTGCGCGCAGCCGTCAAGAAAGCGGCCAGCAAGACCAAGCCCAAGGCCAAGCGCGGTGCGCGCCGTTGATGGAGTTCTTGAACCGGCGTCTGCGCGGCTGATGTTTCTGCAACCGGCGGGCGGTGCGGCCGTCACAGCCGCGAGAGCGCGATCTTCAGAGCCTGCTCACGGGGAGCAGGGCCGTTGCGCGAGGGCATCGGCGGTCAAAGATTCCGCGGTCGGCCAGCGGTCGGCCGCTGCGCCGTGGCGCCAGACGGCTTGCCATGCCGCCTCGAAGGCGTTCCCGTGGGTGGCAAGCGCCGCGCCGATCATGCCGGCAAGCACGTCGCCGGTACCCGCGCTCGCCAGGCGCGCGTTGCCGGTCAGGTTGATGACGGGCGCCTGCCCCTCGGCGGCGGTCACGCTGCCCGATCCCTTGAGCACCACCGTCGCCGCGTAACGCCGCACAAGCGCGCCGGCGGCGGCAAGCCGGTCGGCTTGTACCTCGGCGGCGTTGATTCCCAGCAGGCGCGCCGCTTCGAGCGGATGCGGCGTGAGCACAGTGGGCCGCCCGCGCGCCGCGCGGGCGCGCAATTGCTGCTGGAGCGCCTCGTCAGTGGCGATCACGTTGAGCGCGTCGGCGTCGAGTACGGCGCGCGGCGCGCTCGCCAGTACGCGCGGCAGCTGCGCGCGCACGGCCGTGCCGCCGCCGCAGCCGCACACCACGGTCATGGCGTCGAAAGCGAGCGATTCGGCGCTGCGCAGCATCAGCGCCGGTTTTTGCGGGTCCACCGTCGGCGCGGCCGGATCGAGCAGGGCGGCGAACACCCGTCCGGCGCCGCTGTGCAATGCCGCGGTGGCGGCCAGTAGTGCGGCGCCCCCCATGCCGGGCGCGCCGCCGACCACCGCCACATCGCCCCAGTGGCCCTTGTGCGAAGCATGCGGTCGCGGCGAATGCGCTGGCGCACCCGCCAGCCGCGCGATTGGCGATTCACCGGCCCAGGCGTGTGAACTGCCCAGATCGTCGAACCAGATTTCGCCAGCCGCATCGCGCCCGTGGGCAGTGAATACGCCGGGTTTGAGCGTCAGGAGGTTCAGGCAATAGCGTTTTGCCATGCCCCCGATCGGGTTGACCAGGGGATGCGCAAGCGCGCCAGTATCCGCATGCAGGCCGGTGGGCAAATCCACGCTGAGCACCGGCGCTGGGCCGGCGTACATGCGGGCGAGCCATTGCGCCATCTGGCCTTCGGGTGTACGGGCGGCGCCAATGCCGAGCAGCGCGTCAATCGCGAGGTCGAAGTTGGCCGGCGCCTCTTCGAGAAAAGACACGCCGGCGGCGCGCGCGCGGGCGAGCGCATCGCGTGCATCGCCGGGCAGGCGCGCTTCGTTGCCCGCGAAGCTGACGACTGGCGTGAAGCCGCGTTGGCGTAATTGCGCCGCTGCTTCGAATCCATCGCCGCCGTTGTTGCCTGGGCCGCAGGCGATCCAGATGCAGCGCGCATGCGGTGCCACCGCCATCGCAAGCCGCGCGACCGCCAACCCCGCCCGGCGCATCAGGGTGTGCGGCGCCAGCGTTTGCGCGGCGGCGGTTTCGATGCGCCGCGAGGCGGCGATGTCGAACAGGGGGGCTGCGCTCAGTTCGGTGATGCGTTGCATGACGACGGCAATGCTAGCCGGATAAGTCGATACAGCTGAATTCCGCGGGGTCGATGCCGCCGTCGTGGCCGCTCATCCGGTCGGCCAGCAGGCGGGCGCTGCCACAGGCCAGTGCCCAGCCGATGCCGCCATGGGCCGTGTTGAGCCAGACTCCGGGGACGTTGCTGGGGCCGATCAGCGGCAATCCGCTGGGCGTCATCGGTCGTGCGCCTTTCCATTGCTGTATGCCAGTAGTGCCCATCTGGGCGGCGCCGGGAAACCATTGCGCCAGCGTTCTGTAGAGCAGCCGCAAGGTATTGGAATCGAGCGTGTCCGCGCGGCCGCCCAATTTGGCGCCGCCAGCCACCCGCACGCGCTGGCCGAGCCGCGCGATGGTGACGCCGTGGCGCTGATCGAAAACCGCGCTGTTCGGGGCATCAATCGAATCACGAATCGGGGCGCTGACGGTATATCCATGGACCGGCATGATTGACATCAGCGGCAGGGATTTTTCGAACTGGTGCAGCAGTGCCGAGGTGCCCATCCCGGCGCAGATCACCACCGCATCGAAGGTGGATCCGGATGCGCCTTGCGCGAGCATCAGCGTCGTGGGGCGGGAGCGTGACAGCGGCGCGATCTCGCAGCCGAAATGAAACTGCGCGCCGAACCGTTGTTCGGCATCGCGCTTGAGCAGCAGCGTGAACTGGCGGCTGTTGACGGCTTCGGCATTGGGCAGATGGATCGCCCCGGCGAATTCCATTTCGATGTTCAGCGCGGGCTCGATTTTGCGGGCTGCTTCGGCGTCGAGTTCGTCAAATTTGGTGTCCGTGCTGCGCAGTACCTCGAGCATCGGTTCGATCCGCTTGCGCTCGCGTTTGCCGCGCAGCAGGATCAGGAAACCTTCGCTGCGCTCGTAGACCAGTTCGGTTGCCTGTGTGATGTCGTGCAGGCGCGCCTGGCTGGCCGCGGCCAGATGCCGCAGCTTCGAATGGTTGGCCAGATAGTTCTCAAGCGCGCAGGCGTGCCGCCAGCGAGCCATCCAGTCGAGTTGTTTCGGCGTCGGCGGCCAGGGCACGTCGATCTCGCCTTTTGCGCCGGTCAGCACGCGCAGCAATTGCGCGCGGATGCCTGGCCCGTTCCAGGGGCTGACGTGGCCCGGTGCAATCACGCCGGCGGTGGCGAAGCTGGCTTCCTCGGCCGCGGCGCTGTGGCGCTCGAAGACGGCCACCTCATGTCCGTCGTTCGCGAGTTCCCAGGCTGTCGTGGTGCCGATGACGCCTGCGCCGATGATTGCGATCTTCATGAGAATGGCCGGGAAAAAGAAGAAAACCAATAAGCGTAGCCGACGGAACTGCCGTACTTCATTTGAAGCGTCGTTGCACCAGTACCAACACCATTGTCGCCAGGGCAAGGACGGCAAGGAACCGGTAGAGGTCCTGACAGGCCAGCAGCAGTGTTTGCTGGCTGACCATGCGTTCGAGTTCGGCAAGCGCCGCACCGGTGGCCTGACTGGGCGCCAGACTATGGGCCGAGAAACCGGCCTGTACGCTGTCGAGCCAGTTTGACGCCTGTGCGTTGGTGCTCGTGAGCGAGCCGATTAATTCTGTGCGATTCACAAACTCCCGATTTTGCAGCACGATCGCGGCGACGGCCGTGGAAAACGACGAGGCAAGCTGACGCATCAAGTTTTTGCTCTGATAGGCATGCGCGAAACGTTCATCGCCGAGCTCGCGAAAGGTCATGTTCGCTACCGGCAGGACCAGCAGCACGCCGAACACGCCCTTGGCCGCCAGTGCCAACAGCAAGGCGGTAGCTGGCACATCGGCCGGTACCAGGGAGAAAGACCAAGCTGCCAGCGCCATCGAAGCGGCGCCGATCACCATGAAGGGCTTCTTTTTCGGCGTGCGCGAGCTCAGCTTGAGGTAGCCGTAGGCCACGACGAGGCTGACGCCTGCCGCGTAGGTATTGAGCCAGCCGGCATACGTGATGGGAATGCCCAGTCCCGTTTCGGCCATGATCGGAAACAGATAGCTGCTCGTGTTGGACAGGCAGTAATGCAGGAAGTACAGCCCAAGACCGAGCAGATAAGCCGGGTGCGCCAGTTCGCGCAGCCGCAGCAGCGGCTCGTGGTGGTGCCATTGGTGCCACAGGAACCAGGCCAGGAGCACGGCGCCGAGCGCCATCATGATCAGCAGGTGAACCGGATGGCCGAATACGTCATAGCGCGCCTCCGACAGGCTGAGCTGTACCAGCGTGATTGCCGCCGCGAACAGCAGCAGCGGTCCGGCAGCCCAGCGTACGGGTTCGGTGTCGCGGCCCACGGTGGGCGGCATCAGCACCCAGATGCCGATCAAGGCGAGGAGCACGAAAGGCGTGACCGACAGAAAAATCCAGCGCCAGCCCCAGCCGTCCACCAGGCAGGCCGATAGCACCGGCGCAAAGGAACTGAGGCCAAACAGCATGAGCATGAAATACTTGAGCGCACGCGGCCGGTCGGTTCGTGTAAACAGGACCGGCACCAAAATGCGGCAACTCGTGAACAGCGCGCCGCCGCCAAAACCCTGAATGACGCGCGCGAACATCATGCTGTACAGCCCGGTGGCGGCCGCACTGGCCAGTGCGCCGACCAGAAACAGCATCAGCGACAGGCACAGGTAATACCGGTAGCCGAAATACCGCGACAGCCACTGCTGCATCCCGATCATCATCATATTGCCGATGGCATAGGCTGCGAGCACTTGCGCGAACTCGCGTGGCGCAGCGTCGATGCCCCCCATGATGTGGCTGGCGGCAAAGACGAACATGCCATTCTCGAGAAACTCGATCCCGACGATAAAGCCCACCAGCAGCATCAGCAAGGTTTTGCGGATCGAATGCCGGTACGCGCGATGGGCGGCCGCGGCGCGTTTCGTCGTGGGCAGGCCCGATGCCGTCAGACTGCCTGACTGTGCGGCGCTCATGGCGTGTTTCTGGCCTGCAGCATGCCGTGCACCGCTTCGAATTGGGCGAGCAGTTCTCGTGTGCCATCGGCGCCCAGTGGCGCCCAGACGGCGGAATAGGCAGCGTGTACTTTCGGGGTGGCTTCACGCAGCCGTGATCGGCCTGTGGGCGTGAGCGCGATTTCGAAGCTGCGCCGGTCTTCGCGTCCCGGCAGGCGCTGCGCCAGCTTCTTGCGTTCCAGGTCATCGAGCAGGCGTGTAATTTGAGTGCGGGTGGCGTCGAGTGTGGTGCTCAGGTCCGAGGGGCGCAGCGGCTCGATGGCATGGTCGGCAATCAGGACCAGTGCGAGGTATTCGTGCATGTCGATTCCGAAGGGCGCGAGCGCCTCATCGATGCACGCCCGCAGCAGGCGCCCCACCCGGAACAGCATCCGCGAGGCGGCAATGGCGTTTGCCAGTTCGGTTGGTTGGTTGGCCAGCCGTCGGTGGAGGCGGGAAGGGGAAGGCATTGGAAACAGATTGTTAATTTCGTTTGAAATTATATCTACTGAAATCAAAATCGTGCGCTGTCGTTGTTCGACGTTTCAGCTGCGTTGCCGCGCATGAGAATGGTTGCGGGGCAAGGTCTTGTTTGAAGGCTCGAGGGGCGGCAGGCACGCGTAAACACGCGTAAACACGCGCAGACACGGCTGCAAAGGCGCATGCTGCTATACTCCACCGGTTTCGCTGCAGATGGGTAGGCGCCGCATGGCGCGTGTCTTCTGGACGCGAAACGTTCATTCGCAAACCGGTCCATGAAGGTGTTGCGCATGGCCTGGGATCTTCCCGGTGTCATGGGCAAAACGGCCCGGATTTCAGACCCAACCTTTGGAGAAAATTTCAATGTCGACGACTATGCGCGAGATGCTGGAAGCTGGTGTCCACTTCGGTCACCAAACCCGCTTCTGGAACCCCAAGATGGCTCCCTACATCTTCGGGCACCGCAACAAGATCCACATCATCAACCTGGAAAAAACGCTTCCGATGTTCCAGGAAGCGATGAAATACGCTCGCCAGCTCACGGCCAACGGCGGCACCATCCTGATGGTTGGAACCAAGCGCCAAGCGCGCGACATCATCGCTGCCGAAGCGCGCCGCGCCGGCATGCCTTACGTCGACAACCGCTGGCTCGGCGGCATGCTGACTAATTTCAAGACGGTCAAAACCTCAATCAAGCGCCTCAAAGAGATGAAGGCGCAGCAAGAGGCCGGCTTGGACAACCTGAGCAAGAAAGAGCAACTGAATTTCACCCGCGAGATCGCCAAGCTCGAAAAAGACATCGGCGGCATCCAGGATATGGGCAGCCTGCCCGATGCGATCTTCGTGATTGACGTGGGTTATCACAAGATCGCGGTGGCCGAGGCCAAGAAGCTGGGCATCTCGCTGATCGGCGTGGTCGACTCCAATCACTCCCCCGAGGGCATTGACTACGTCATCCCCGGTAACGACGACTCGTCCAAGGCCGTCGCGCTGTATGCGCGCGGCATTGCCGACGCGGTTATCGAAGGCCGAGCCAATGCGATGACCGAGGTGGTCAAGGCCGTGGCCGAAGGCGAGGATAGCGACGAGTTCGTCGAGGTTGAAGACGAAGAAGGCGCGTCGGCCTGAGCGCTGGATGCCTGCGAGCCTGAAGAAGGGGCGTGCTGCCCCTTTTTTTTAACTTGAATACTGAATTGACGGAGAAAGACATGGCAGCAATCACCGCAAGTATGGTCGCCGAACTGCGCGCCAAGACCGATGCGCCGATGATGGAGTGCAAAAAGGCGCTGACCGAGGCCGACGGCAATATGGATAAGGCCGAGGAAATTCTGCGCGTGAAGCTCGGCAACAAGGCCAACAAGGCCGCCACGCGCATTACCGCCGAAGGTGTGGTGGCCGCCTATGTCGACGGCACTGTCGGCGGCATGGTCGAGATCAATTGCGAAACTGATTTCGTCAGCAAGAACGACAGCTTCATCGCGCTGGCCCGTGCCGCGGCTGAACTGGTGGCTAAGAACAATCCGGCTGACCTGGCCGCGCTGGGCGCACTGCCCTATGAGCAGGACGGCTTCGGTCCGACGCTCGAAGACGTGCGCAAGGGCCTGGTCGGCAAAATCGGCGAGAACATGAGCGTGCGCCGTTTCAAGCGCTTTGCCTCGGGCGCCAAGCTCGCCTCTTACCTGCATGGCACGCGCATCGGCGTGGTGGTCGAGTTCGAAGGCGACGACGTGGCGGCCAAAGATGTTGCGATGCACGTCGCCGCGATGAAGCCGGTGGCGCTGGCTACGAGCGACGTGTCGGCCGAGCTGGTCGCCAAAGAGCGCAGCATCGCCCAGCAGAAGGCGGCCGAATCAGGCAAGCCAGCCGAGATTATCGGCAAGATGGTCGAAGGCGCGGTGCAGAAATTCCTCAAGGAAGTTTCGCTGTTCAATCAGCCTTTCGTGAAAAACGACAAGCAGACGGTCGAGCAGATGCTCAAGGCCGTCAACACGACGGTCAAGGGCTTTACGATGTACATCGTGGGCGAAGGAATCGAGAAGAAAGCCGATGATTTCGCCGCCGAAGTGGCAGCGCAGATGGCCGCTGCGAAGGCAACAACCTGAAGTCTCGCGCCACGGGCGGGGTTACTGCATACCCCCATATCTTTCAACATTCCGTTTCATCTATTCATCGCCCAAGGAAACACCATGCCTAAGCCGCGAACTGCTTACAAGCGCATCTTGTTGAAGCTGTCGGGTGAGGCGCTGATGGGCGACGATGCCTTCGGCATCAACCGTGCCACCATCGTGCGCATGGTCGAGGAAGTGGCCGAAGTTGTCGGGTTGGGCGTAGAAGTCGCGGTGGTCATCGGCGGAGGCAACATCTTCCGCGGTGTCGCGGGCGGATCGGTCGGCATGGATCGCGCGACGGCCGACTATATGGGCATGCTGGCCACCGTCATGAATGCCCTGGCGCTGGCTGACACGATGAACAAGCAGGGCCTGACGGCGCGCGTGATGTCGGCCATCGGGATCGAACAGGTCGTCGAACCCTACGTGCGGCCGAAAGCATTGCAATACCTGGAAGAAGGCAAGGTTGTCGTGTTCGCGGCCGGCACCGGCAATCCTTTCTTTACCACCGATACGGCGGCCGCGTTGCGTGGCGCCGAGATCGGCGCGCAACTGGTGCTCAAGGCGACCAAGGTCGACGGGGTTTATAGTGCCGATCCCAAGAAAGATGCAAGTGCTACCCGGTATGCAACGCTTAGCTTCGATGAGGCGATTGTGCGCAATCTCGGCATCATGGATGCCACGGCCTTCGCGCTGTGCCGAGACCAGAAGTTGCCGATCAAAGTGTTCTCGATTTTCAAGCATGGCGCGCTCAAGCGCGTGGTGATGGGTGAAGACGAAGGCACGCTGGTGCATGCCTGAACCTGGATGGAGTGGATGGAGTGGAAAAAATGACGATCGCCGATATCCGTAGCGCGGCCGACAGCAAAATGAACCAGTCGTTGGCCGCATTCCAGAACAATTTGACCAAGATCCGTACGGGCCGCGCCAATCCGGCCTTGCTCGATCAGATTCATGTCGAGTATTACGGCTCGATGCTGCCGCTGAGCCAGGTTGCCAACGTGGCGCTGCTCGATGCGCGCACCATCAGCGTCCAGCCTTGGGAAAAGGGCATGGGCGCGAAGATCGAGAAGGCCATCCGTGAAAGTGATCTGGGTCTCAATCCGGCTTCGATGGGTGACCTGATCCGCGTGCCGATGCCGCCCATGAGCGAAGAGCGCCGCAAGGAAATGACCAAGCTGGTGCGCAACGAGGGCGAGAACGCCAAGATCGCCACGCGCAACCTGCGCCGCGACGCCAACGAAGCGATCAAGAAGCTGGTCAAGGAAAAGCTCGCCTCCGAAGACGAGCAAAAACGCGCCGAGGCCGAAATCCAGAAGATGACCGACCGGCACATCGTCGAGATCGACAAGCTGGTGGCAGCCAAGGAAGCGGAAATCATGGCCGTTTGAGGCTAGTGCTGCGTTATAAGTCTTTGCATGAGCACTTTGCCAGGGCCTGTTCCTCACCACATCGCCATTGTGATGGACGGCAATGGCCGGTGGGCGGCACGGCGCTTTTTGCCGCGTGCGGTCGGGCATAAGCAAGGCATCGAGGCGCTGCGCCGCTGCGTCAAGGGCTGCGTCAATCGCGGCGTGCGCGTGCTGACGGTGTTCGCCTTTTCGTCTGAAAACTGGAATCGTCCGGTTGAAGAGGTGTCCAGTTTGATGGACCTCATGGTCCGCGGGCTCGAGCGCGAGGTGCCGCGCCTGAGTGCCGATGGCGTCCGATTGCATTTCATCGGCGAGCGCGGCGGCCTATCGGAGAAGATGGTGGCCTCGCTCGTGCAGGCGGAAGCGGCAACGGCACACAATACGCGGCTCGTCTTCAACATCTGTTTCAATTACGGCGGGCGTTGGGATATTGCGCAGGCAGCAGCCCAGTTGGCTGCGCGCGGGGAAGCGCCGACCGAGATCAATCTCGATCGCGCAATGGCGCTGTCGCATGTACCCGACCCCGATTTGTTCGTCCGCACGGGCGGGGAGCTGCGGCTGTCGAATTTTCTGCTCTGGCAGAGTGCTTACGCCGAACTCTATTTCAGCGATCAGCTCTGGCCGGATTTCGACGAGGCCGCGCTTGACGAGGCGATCGCGGCGTTCGGTCAGCGTGAACGCCGCTTCGGGCTGACTTCGGCGCAAGTGACGTCATCCCCGGCGCGCGGTTGACGCGCCGCTCGATAGACCGCAAAACTAAAAACTATCAAGGCGGGACTCTTCTTCACGCATGCTCAAACAACGTGTCATCACGGCGGTCGTGCTGCTGGTTATCTTGCTGCCGGCACTGTTCTATCCGTCCTATTTGCCTTTTGCCGCCTTCATGCTGGTCGCCGTGGGGGCCGCGGGCTGGGAGTGGGCGCGTCTGAACGGCTGCGGGCCGCGCATGGCGCTGTGTATGGGAGCGGCCACCGTCCTGGCATGTGCGTTGGGCTGGGCGTCGGGCCTGCCGATGCGCGAGATGCCGGTCCTCTGGATCCTGGCAGGGGCCGTTTGGGTGCTGGGCGGCGCACTGTTGCTGCGCGTTGCAGTGCCCGGGTGGCCCAAGCTGGCGCAGCCGCTGCGTCTGGCCGGGGGCTTGCTGATGCTGTGGGTCGCGTGGCTGGCGGCGGTGCAGGCGCGCATTGTCGGCATCAACTTTCTGCTCTCGGTGCTGGTGCTGGTCTGGGTGGCCGACATATTCGCCTATTTCGCGGGCCGGACCTTCGGGCTGAAATTCACGCGCCGCAAGCTGGCGCCGGCGATCAGTCCAGGCAAAAGCTGGGAAGGTGTGTGGGGTGGCGTTGTCGGCGTCGCGCTGCTGGCGCTGGCATGGATCGGGGCCGATACGGCGATGCACGCGCAGGTGCCCAGCCTTTATTCGCGGCTGCTCGCCAAGGGCGGCTGGTTCCTGGGTATCGCCGTCGTTTTCCTGGCGGCGATGAGTGTGGTCGGTGATTTGATCGAATCGCTGGTCAAGCGCAGCGCAGGCGCCAAGGACAGTAGCGCACTGCTGCCTGGACATGGTGGCGTGCTCGACCGGATCGACGCGCTGTTGCCGGTTCTTCCGTTGGCGATGATGCTGGTCTCATGGTAAACATGTCTGAACTGCAGCGCGTGGCGGTGCTGGGATCGACAGGATCGATCGGCACCAGCACGCTGGACGTGGTGGCGCGCCACCCGGGGCGCTTCGAGGTGTTCGCGCTCACGGCGGCGACCCGCGTCGATGAGCTGCTGGCGCAGTGCATGCGCTTTTCACCGCGTTTCGCGGTGATGACGAGCGAGCCGCATGCGGCGTTATTGGCCGAAAAGCTTGCGGCACATGGGTCGGCAACGCGGGTGTTGCCGGGGCCTGAGGCGCTCAGGACGATCGCTGCGCATGAAGAGGTCGATGTCGTCATGGCCGCCATCGTCGGCGCGGCCGGTCTGGCGCCCTGTCTGGCGGCTGCCCGCGCCGGTAAGCGCCTGCTGCTGGCCAATAAGGAGGCGCTTGTGGTCGGCGGCGGATTGTTCATGCAGGCCGTGCGCGAAGGCGGTGCAACGCTGCTGCCGATAGACAGTGAGCATTCGGCGATCTTCCAGGCGCTGCCCGAGGATGCGGCAAGTTGGCCGCGGCGCATCGAAAAGATCATTCTGACGGCTTCCGGCGGGCCGTTTCGAACGCGCGCGCCGCAGACCTTGGCCAGCGTCACCCCCGAGCAGGCCTGCGCCCATCCGAACTGGGTGATGGGCCGCAAGATATCGGTGGATTCGGCCACGATGATGAACAAGGCGCTCGAAGTTATCGAAGCGTGCTACCTGTTCGGAGTGGCGCCCGAGCAGATCGAGGTGGTGATTCACCCGCAAAGCGTGATTCATTCGATGGTGCAGTTTTGCGATGCCTCGGTCATTGCTCAGCTTGGCACGCCTGACATGCGTGTGCCGATCGCCTGCGGGCTCGCATGGCCTGAACGCATCGACAGTGGCGCGACACGGCTGGATTTCGGACGGCTTGCAACACTCAGCTTCGAAGAGCCGGACGAGGCCCGTTTCCCTGGCCTGAGCCTGGCATGGCAGGCGTTGCGCGCCGCGGCAGGGACGACCGCGGTGCTCAATGCCGCCAACGAAGTGGCTGTCGACGCTTTTCTCGGTGGAAGGCTGCGCTTTGACCGTATTCATGCCGTGAATCTTGAAACGCTGGAGAGCGTCACGCCCGCGCATCCGCGGTCGCTGACGGACCTTCTGGCATTGGATGCCCAGGCCCGGGCCGCCGCCGCCGCCACCGTGCTGCGGCTGGGCGATTGAACCTGGGTTGATTCCTGCGAAGAAAGCGCCTATGTTGACCCTCATCGCCTTCATCGTCGCACTCGGACTGTTGATCACGGTGCATGAGTATGGCCACTATCGCGTTGCCGTTGCTTGCGGGGTCAAGGTGTTGCGGTTTTCGATCGGGTTCGGAAAGGTGCTCTATCGCTGGCAGCCGCGCCCGCGTTCGGGGCAGCCTACCGAATTCGTGATAGGCGTGTTTCCGCTGGGCGGCTACGTGCGCATGCTCGACGAGCGCGAGGGGCCGGTGACGCCGCAGGAGCGGCCGTATGCATTCAATACGCAGCCGCTGCGGGTGCGTGCGGCGATCGTGGCCGCAGGGCCAATCGCCAATCTGTTGCTGGCTGTGCTGCTCTATGTCTTGGTTGGGTGGATCGGAGTGCAGGAGCCGGTGGCGCGCATTGCGCCGCCGCCGCCGGGCTCGGTGGCGCAGCAGGCGGGACTGAAAGGGGGCGAGCGGGTTCTGCGTGCCGGCGTGGCCGACGATCTCAAGCCCGTGCATTCTTTCGATGACCTGAGCTGGCGCGTGGCGCGCGCTGCACTCGGACATGAAGATTTGCAACTTGAAGTTACAGTAGAAACCAGTAGTGCCAGCCGCCTCCTCACCTTGCCGCTGGGCGGGTTGATGGCACAGGACGCCGATGACAAGCTCTTTCGCCATATCGGCCTCGTTTCACCGCTCGTGCGCCCGGAGATCGGCCAGGTCATGGCCGGTGGTGCGGCTGAACGCGATGGCTTGCGGCAGGGCGACCTGGTTCACGCAGTCGGGACGACCGCTATCGTCGACGGACAGCAATTGCGCGAACTGATCCGTACCTCGGTCGATGGCGGCAGCGCCCGCACACAGCGTTGGCATGTCGAACGTGCAGGGCGCATGCTCGACTTTGACGTAACGCCCGAGCTGCGTGACGAAGACGGCCGCAAGGTCGGCCGTATCGGCGCTTACGTGGGCGCGCCGCCGGAGATGACGCTGGTGCGTTACGGTTTGATAGAAGGTGTGTCGCGAGCCGTCACGCGCACCTGGGAGGTTTCCGCGCTCACGCTGCGAATGATCGGCAACATGGTCATCGGACAGGCGTCACTCCACAATCTCAGCGGCCCATTGACGATTGCCGACTATGCCGGCAAATCGGCCAGCCTGGGCTTGACGCAGTATCTCGTGTTCCTGGCGTTCATCAGCGTGAGCCTGGGCGTATTCAATCTGTTGCCAATTCCCGTTCTGGATGGGGGACACCTGCTGTATTATCTGTGGGAAGGTCTGACGGGGCGGAGTGTCTCTGACGCATGGATGGAACGGTTTCAACGTGGCGGTCTGGCATTGTTACTGCTGATAATGTCGATTGCACTTTTCAACGATGCGCAACGCTATGTGTTTCGCATGGTTTCCCACCTCTTTGGTTAAATGCTTACCGGCGTTGCGTGCCGGCCTGAAGTCACAGATGAATACAGCATTCAGTTGCTTGCGCTTGCGCAGTGTTGTCGCGCTCGTGGCGGGTGCTCTTGCGTCCGCCGCGGTTTGGGCAATCAATCCTTTCACCGTCCGCGATATTCGCGTCGAAGGTCTCCAGCGCGTCGAGCCTGGAACGATCTTCGCCTCGATGCCGATCCGCGTGGGCGACACCTACACGGATGAACGGGGCTCGGCTGCCATTCGCGCGTTGTTCAATCTGGGGTTGTTCAAGGACGTGCGCATCGATGTCACCGGTGATGTGCTGGTCGTGATCGTCGAGGAGCGGCCAACGGTCGCCGACGTCGATTTCGTCGGTACCAAGGAATTCGACAAGGATGCCCTCAAGAAGTCGTTGCGCGATGTCGGCTTGGCGGAAGGGCGGCCGTTTGACAAGGCGCTGGCCGACCGCGCGGAGCAGGAGCTCAAGCGTCAGTACATCAGCCGCAGCCTCTACAACGCCGATGTCGTGACCACGGTCACGCCGATCGAGCGCAACCGGGTCAACCTGACCTTCACGGTGACCGAGGGCGGCCCGGCCCGCATCCGCGAGATCCGCATCGTCGGCAATCGTGCCTTCAGTCAATCGACGCTGCTCGGGCTGTTCGATCAGGACGCCGGCGGCTGGTTGAGCTGGTACACCAAGTCGAACCAGTATTCGCGGGCCAAGCTCAATGCGGATCTTGAAACCCTGCGTTCGTACTATCTGCAGCGCGGCTATCTGGAGTTCAAGATCGATTCGACCCAGGTGGCCATTTCGCCCGATCGCCAGGATCTGACGGTAACGGTGAACGTGACCGAGGGGCAGAAGTACATCGTGTCGTCGATCAAGCTCGACGGCAACTACCTGGGCCGCGACAACGAGTTCAAATCGCTGGTCACGATCCAGCCAGGCCAGCCGTACAACGGTGAAAAGGTTTCGGAAACGGTCAAGGCCTTTACCGACTATTTCGCTACTTTCGGTTATGCGTTTGGGCGCGTGCAGGCGCGTACCTCGGTGGATCGGACCAATGGCCGGGTGGCGCTCGTATTGGAGGCGGATCCGTCTCGCCGTGTGTATGTGCGGCGCATCAACGTCAGCGGCAACGATCGCACGCGCGATGAAGTCATCCGGCGTGAATTCCGGCAGTACGAGGCCTCGTGGTACGACGGCGACCGCATCAAACTCTCGCGCGATCGCGTGGACCGGCTCGGGTTTTTCACCGAAGTCAACGTCGAGGCAGCCGAAGTTCCGGGCTCGCCCGACCAAGTCGATCTGACCGTCAGCGTGGTCGAGAAGCCCGCTGGCATGCTTCAATTGGGCGCCGGCTTTTCGACGGTGGAGAAGCTTTCGCTGAGCTTCGGCATCACGAACGAGAATTTCCTTGGTTCCGGCAACTACCTGGGGCTGCAAGTCGATACCAGCAAGTACAACCGGACGATTTCACTGACCAGCATGGATCCTTACTTCACGAAGGACGGGATCTCGCGGACTTTCGATATCTACCATCGAACGATGCGGCCGTACTATGCGCAGGATGGTGACTACAGGCTGGTCAGCCAAGGCGGTTCGGTCCGCTTCGGCGTACCCTTCAGCGAAGTCGATACGGTGTATTTCGGTGTGGGCGCCGAGCGATACCAGTTCAATCCAGGCAGCAATAGCGCGACGACGCCGCAGGCTTATCTCGACTACTTCCACTGCCCGAAGGACAGCAATCAAGTGGTGGGCCCCTGTGCCAATGACAATGTCTGGGGCATCCCGCTGACGGTTGGCTGGATGCGTGATAGCCGCGACAGCGCGCTGGTTCCGACGAGCGGACGGCTGCAACGCGCCAACCTCGAGGTCGGCGCCGGCGGCGACATGCGCTATTACCGTGGCGGCTACCAATACCAGCAGTACGTTCCGCTGACCAAGAAATACACACTGGCCTTGAATGCCGAAGTCGGTTACGGTAAGCCAATCGGCAATAAAACCTACCCGATCTTCAAGAACTACTATGCCGGCGGTTTGGGTTCGGTGCGCGGGTTTGAACAGAACTCGCTGGGTCCGCGTGATGCCGTCACGCAGGGCGCGCTGGGCGGAACCAAGAAGGCCGTCCTCAACATGGAGTTCACCTCTCCATTCCCAGGCGCGGGCAACGACCGGACGCTGCGCTGGTACACATTTTTCGATGTCGGCAACGTGTTCTCCGACCGTCCTCGCGACGTATCGGATGCGCAGTGGAGCGCACAGAAGATGTGGCGTGCGTCGGCCGGTCTGGGTATCAGCTGGATTTCACCGATCGGGCCGCTGCGGTTGGCTTATGCGGTTCCGGTCAAGTCTCAAAAGGAGAAGGCAGACCCCGCTAACCCCACTAACACCATTCCGGCCGATAGAATCCAGCGCGTGCAATTCCAGATTGGGACCTCGTTTTAATGATGAACTTTTTTCCCCGTATCGTTTCCCCATCGTTATTGGTTGCGGCTTGTATCCTTGTGTCGGGGCCGGCGCATGCGCAGGCCTCCGCAGCGCCAGCGCAGGAAGCCTTTCGCATCGGCTTCCTGAATCTTGATCGCCTGCTGCGTGAAGCGCAGCCGGCCAAGAACGCTCAGGCGAAAATCGAAGCCGAGTTCAAGAAGCGCGAGAATGACTTGCAGGCGCAGGGCGAGGCGCTCAAGAACGCTTCTGAAAAGTTTGAGCGCGAAGCGCCAACGTTGACCGATTCGCAACGTGACCAGCGTCAACGTGCGCTGGTCGACCAGGATCGTGAATTTCAGCGCAGGCGCCGGGAGTTCCAGGAAGACCTCAGCATACGCAAGAACGAGGAACTTCAGCAGGTATATGACCGTGCCAATCGCGCGGTCAAGCAGGTGGCTGAGTCCGAGAAGTACGATGCTGTCCTTCAAGAGGCGGTCTACCTCAATCCGAAATATGACATCACGGATAAAGTGATCAAGGCACTCAACGCGGGCGCTGGGAACGGTAAATAAACTCTGCGCCTTGGCGCGGATGGGATTGATGTGGCCCTGCAACTCGGCGCAATTGTTCAGGCCCTCGGTGGCGATCTGTACGGCGATTCCGCACTGATGATTGAGCGGCTGGCGCCGTTGGCCAGCGCGGCGCCCGATGCACTGAGCTTCCTGAGCCACCCGAAGTACCAGAAGGAGCTGAGTGCTTCACGGGCGGGCTGCGTCATCGTTTCGCCGGCGATGGAGGCGGTGGCGGCAGCGCGCGGCGCCTATATCGTCACGCCGGATCCTTATCTTTACTTTGCCCGGCTCACGCAATTGTGGAAGGCGCATCATGCGCCGCCAGAGGGTGAGCGGATTCACCCGAGCGCGGTCATCGATCCTCAGGCGCACGTCGATGAAACGGCACGTATCGGTGCGTTGTGCGTGATCGAACGGGGCGCGCGCATTGGGCCTGGCACGGTGCTCAAATCGCGTGTCACGGTGAGTGAGAATTGCGTCATCGGTGCGCGCTGCCTGTTGCATCCCGGCGTGGTGATCGGCGCGGATGGTTTTGGACTGGCTGCACACGAAGGCGCCTGGATCAAGATCGAGCAGCTCGGTGCGGTGCGCATCGGTGATGACGTGGAGATCGGCGCCAATACCTGTATCGATCGCGGTGCGCTTGAAGATACCGTGATCGAAGATGGCGTCAAGCTCGACAACCTGATCCAGATCGGTCACAACTGCCGCGTGGGCCGGCACACCATCATGGCCGGCTGCGTGGGCGTGGCCGGCAGCGCGCACATCGGCGCGCATTGCATGGTGGGCGGCGCGGGCATGATCTCGGGCCACCTGACCATTGCCGACAACGTCACCATTTCGGGCGGCACGCTGGTGCCCGATTCGATCAAAACGCCGGGTGGCCATTACACGGCCATCTACCCCATCGCCGACGATGCCGCGTGGAAGAAAAACGCCGCTGCGCTCAGGCGCCTGTTTGAGTTGCGCGCCCGCGTCAAGCGGCTGGAGCAGCGCTTGAACATTTCCTCCCAGGAATGAATACCCATCATGGACATCTACAAGATCCTGAACAAACTGCCGCACCGCTATCCGTTCCTGCTGGTCGATCGCGTGCTCGATATCGACCTGACGGCCAAGACCGTGCGCGCCGTCAAGAACATCACCGTGAACGAACCGTGCTTTACCGGCCACTTTCCGGGCCGTCCCATCTTTCCCGGCGTGTTGATTCTGGAAGCACTGGCGCAAAGCTGCGCGCTGCTGTCGTTTGAAGTGGAAGGCATCGACCGGCTGGCCGACGATTCGGTGTTCTACTTCGTCGGCATCGACGCCGCGCGCTTCAAGCGCCCGGTGGTGCCGGGCGACCAGCTCATGCTGCACGGCGCGCTGGACCGCGCGCGCGCGGGCATCTACAAGTTCAACGCCCGCGCCGAGGTCGACGGCGACATCGCCGCCGAAGCCCAGATCATGTGCACCATGCGCCGCGTGGCCTGACCCGTTTTCAAAGATCACGCATGGCGCGCGATATTCACCCTACGGCGCTGGTCGATCCCAAGGCCGAACTGGCCGACGGCGTGAGCGTCGGCCCCTACACCGTCATCGGCCCGCATGTGCAAATCGGCGCGGACACGCGCATCGGCGCGCATTGCGTGATCGAAGGGTGCACCACCCTGGGTGCGGGCAACCGCGTCTTCCAGTTCGTCAGCCTCGGCGCCGTGCCGCAGGACAAGAAATACGCAGGCGAAGAAACGGCGCTGGTCATCGGCAGCGGCAACACCCTGCGCGAGTTCGTCACCATCAACACCGGCACCGTGCAAGACGCGGGCGCCACGCGCCTGGGCGACGACAACTGGATCATGGCCTACGTGCACATCGCGCACGATTGCCAGCTGGGCAGCCACCTCATCCTGGCCAACGCGGTGCAACTGGCCGGGCACGTGCATCTGGGCGACTGGGTGTTTCTGGGCGGGCTCACGGGCGTACACCAGTTCGTGCGCGTGGGCGCGCACGCCATGACCGCGTTCCAGACCCGGCTGGCGCAGGACTTGCCGCCCTTTGTCACCGCCGGCGGCAACTCGGCGGAAGCGCAAAGCATCAACGCCGAGGGCCTCAAGCGCCGCGGCTACAGCGCCGAGCGCATCACGCTCGTCAAGCAGATGTACCGTCTGCTCTACCGCAAGGGCCTGACGCTGGAAGCCGCGCGCCAGCAGATCGACGCCCTGCGCGGCGAACTGGCCGAAGCCGACGCGGATATCGCGCTGATGCAGGAGTTCCTCGCCACGGCCACGCGCGGCATCGTGCGATGAGACACATCCAGGTTTCCCTCTCCCGCAAGTGGGAGAGGGAAAAAGACAGCGCATCGGCATGAATCCGTTTTTTGCTCTCGTCGCCGCCGAAACCTCCGGCGACTTGCTTGCGGGGCATTTGCTGCAGGCGCTCAAAAGCCGCTGGCCCGGCCTGCGCGCGGCGGGTATCGGCGGCGCGCAGATGGCAGCGCAAGGATTTGACGCCTGGTGGCCGGTCGAAAAACTTTCCGTGCGCGGCTACCTTGAAGTGCTGCCGCGCCTGCCCGAATTGCTGCGCATTCGGCGGCAGTTGGGCGAGCGGCTGCTGGCCGAGCGGCCTGACCTGTTCATCGGCGTGGATGCGCCGGACTTCAACTTCGATCTGCAAGCGCGTTTGCGGGCGGGCGGCGTCAAGACGCTGCACTTCGTCAGCCCGTCGTTCTGGGCCTGGCGGCCCGAAAAGCTGGCCAAGCTGCGCCGCGCCGCCGACCATGTGCTGTGCCTGTTCCCCTTCGAGCCGGATCTGCTGGCCGAGGCGGGCATCGCCGCCACCTACGTCGGCCACCCGCTGGCGGGCGC